>DASSTN010000251.1:0-11947 GCA_035707905.1 Intrasporangium sp. | reverse complement strand
TGGAACGTGAGCTCGGTGGGCACCGCACAAGGCTACCGGCGGGTGGCGCGGCCCTTTCCCGGTGCCAGCTCCACCCCCGCGCCGAATGCGACATCATGATGCAGAGCCAGTGATGTTATGATGCTCCATGCGTACCACCGTGAACATCGACGAGAGGCTGCTCGGCCAGGCCAAGCTCATCGCAGCTCGTGAGCATCGGAGCATCGGGTCGGTTCTGGAGGAGGCCTTGCAGAAGCTTCTGGACGACGAGGCCAAACCCCGCAGCGGAGCAGACTTCGTCCTCCATACCTTCGAGCCGGCGCGGCCGGGGCTCCTTCCGGGTGTCGACCTGGCGGACAAGGAGCTGATGGCGCGGTTGCTCGAGGACAGCGACGCTGATGCTCCTGCTTGACGTCAACGTCTGCCTCTACGCCTACCGTCCGGGTCAGTCCGAGACCGCCCGCAGGGTCAGCAACTGGCTGGCACCCAAACTGGTGGGACGCGAACGCGTCGCCGTCAGCGAGCCTGTCCTCGCGTCAGTCATCCGCATCGCCACCCACCCACGGATCTTCGAGACACCATCGACCGCCGGCGACGTGCTGCAGTTCACGGAATCGCTCGTTGCCGCGCCAGCGGCGCGACTCGTCCGGCCCGGCCCCGACCACTGGTCCCTTTTCACCACCCTGGTTGCTGAGCACCGGCTGCGCGGCAACGACGTGCCCGACGCCGGCCTCGCCGCCCACTGCCTCGAGCTGGGCGCCACCCTCGTGACGCTCGATAGCGGGTTCGCCAGGTTCGGACCCCTACGCATGCTGAACCCGCTCGAGGACTCGCCTTCGTAGTCACACGGTCCGGCCGCCGCTGCGGCGGCCGCGCTGCCAGCTCACAACCGAGCGCGAGAGGACGTATGCCGCTCACCTGGTTGAGGTGAGCGGCATACCTTCTCGACGTGGTGCCCTCAGCCCGGAGCGGGGAGGTCGGCGGTGACGGCCGGCGCCCGCAGGGGCTGTGCGGGGGTCGGCGGCAGGTCGAACTCGTCCGGGGTCATCCGCAGCACGGCCGCTCCGGCGAGACCCATGCAGAGCGCAGTCGCGCCCCAGGCGGCGAGGTCGAGCGGGTGGTTGCCGGTCATGGCCGAGACGAGGTGCACCGGCTGAGAGACGGCCAGGGTGATGCCCACCCATGCGGGAAGGGCACGGCTGCGCCACAGGGCGACGCCGAGCAGGACCGTCCCGAGCAGGTGCCCGATGACGAAGATCGAGACTGCGGCCGTCGGCTGGGGCATCGCCTCGAGGGCTGTGGCGAGCGGCCGAGCGGCAGTCACCTCGAGCCGGCCGTGCGCGACGAGATCGGCCAGCACCGGCGAGACCGAGTCGGCGGCGGTGAGGGCGATGTAGCCCAGCACGCAGAGCACGCCGGCGACGGTGGCGAGCAGCGGCACCCGGCGCCGCGTCAGCCACAGCACCGCGAGCACACCCGAGATGACGACCGGTGTGAGGAGGCCGAACCAGAGCTGCGCCGACGTGAACGTCGGGTTGGCGACCAGTCGGGCGAAAGCCTCGTCCGGGGTGTCCAGCGTGTTGTACGGCAGGGTGAATCGGAGCACCGCGATCACCGCGGCCATGACCGGTGCGGTCAGAGCGAGGAGCGACTGCCAGGTCCGGCGCACGTCATGGGAGCTCACTGCGCCGTGCCCTGACTGGCTAGTAGTCGGTGAAGTCACGACGCCCGTTGGTGGCAGGTCGAACTCGTCGTCGCTCTGCCGCAGCAGCACGACCGAGGCGCCCGCCATCCCGACCGCCGTCAGGGCCCAGGACGCGGCAGCTGTAGTCGTGTTCGCGGACAGCGCCACGTGCAGCATGCCCGAGGTGGCGAGTGAGACGGCCGTCCATCTTGGCGCCCCCGGCGTGCGCCAGAGCGCGATCCCGAGCAGCAGCAGGCCGATTGCCTGGCCGGCGAGGAAGACGATCGTCGAAGCGCCGACGACAGGATGCCCCTCCACGGCGCGGGCGACCTGCTCGAACGTCGCGGCCCCGGTGCCGGCCCGCACTGCCGCAGCGACCATCAGCTCCGAGGACGGCATCGGGATCGACATGGCGAAGCCGACGATCGTGACGATGCCGCCGGCGAGGGCGAGCCGTGGCGCACTGCGACGGACGGCCCACGCGGTGGCCATTGCCGCCGGGATGCAGAGGAGCAGCCCGGCGAGCACGAGCCACGCGACGAGCTCGACCCGGCCACGGGCAGCCGCCGCGGCCGCGAGCTGCTCGCGGGGGCTCGCGAAGAGTCCATAAGGGGTCAGGGCGATCTCGGCCGCGACGAGCACGGCCGGGATCGGGACGATGGTGGCGAGGGCACGCCGCCACCCGCCCCGCAGGTCACGGACAGCCCTCGACGTGGTGGTGGACATGGGGTGCTCCTTCCTGAGGCACCGGTGGTGCATGTACCGCCACCGTGGCGCGCCGGGTGACCGGGGCGCATCGCCGCGGGCACGGATCTGCGCCTCCGTGCTGTTACGGAGGACGGAACCGCTCGCTCGTCACTAGCCTTCGATCATGGGCAGCACCAGAGCGGCGGCCCGGACCGCGAGCGCCGCGGGCGGGGCGTGCGTCGTGGCGGTGGCCGTCCTCCTCGGCCTCTCCTCGTCGTGGTCACATGCGGCGTATGCCGCCGCCTACCTCGCGCTCGGGGCGGTGCCGTTCGTCGTGGGCTGGTATCTCGTGCGGGCCGGGGCAACCACGATCGGCACGCTGCTGGTCTGGATGGGCGCCGTGCCCGCGTTCATCGCCGTCACGGACCTCTGGCGCATCATCTCCGAGGAGCAGCCCGGGCGCCTCTGGGTGACCGGCCTGGCCGTCGGCGCCGTGCCCGTGACTTGGGTGCTGCTCTACGCCGCTCCGGCCCTGGTCGTGCTCCACTTTCCGGACGGCCGCCTCCCTGGACCTCGATGGAGGTGGGCTCCGCGGGCCCTCATCGGCACGGTGGCGCTGCTGCTCGTGCTCGGCGCCGTGACGCCCGAGGCCTATCCGCCGCCGTTCCAGGCTGTGCCGCGGTTCCGCTTCGCGCTGCCGTCCTCGCTCGCGTGGCTGCACGGCGCCCTGTCAGTCCTCGCCCTGCTCGCGCTGCTCGCGACCCTGTTCGCCACCGCGGGCGCCGTCGTGGCCCGCCGCCGTCACACCAGCGACCCCGTGGTCCGGGCGCAGCTGCGATGGATGGGGCTCGCCGGCTGGACGCTGCCACTGACCCTGCTGCTCTGCTGGCTCAGCTACCTGCTGCTGGCCGGACCCGAGCTCGTGCTCATCGGGCTCGCGCTCATGTGGCTGGCCCTCCCCCTCACGACCTGGGCGGCCGTGCTGCACCACGACCTGTATGACCTCGACCGGGTCAGGACGGTTGCCGCCACGGTCACGGCAGTCACCACGTCCGTCCTGCTGGCCTGGACCGCCCTGACGGTGACGACCGGCTCGCTCGTGGGCGGCCAGCATCCGGTCGTCGTGGCGATCGTCACGGCTGTCCTCGTCCTCGCCGGACTACCGCTCCGCTCGCGCCTCGTCCGCTCCCTCGAACGTCGTCTCCACCCACGCCGCGCCTCGGTCCGGGAGTCGGTCGATCGGCTGCTGGCGCAGGTGCAGGCCGGCCACGCGGTGCCGGAGCAGCTCGAGGACGTGCTGCGCGCCTCGCTCGGTGTCCCGGGCCTGCGCGTCGGCTACGCCCTGCCGGACCGGGCCGGCGGCTGGGACGCCGCCGGACACGTGCTGGAGGAGCCGGAAGCGGGCAGTTCGGCCGACTGCGCCCTGGAGGTCCATGCCGGCGGCCGCCGGGTCGCGCGGATCACCGGGCTGACCCCGGAGGACCGACTCGTCCTCGCCGGGCTCGAGGGGCCCGTGGGCCTCGTCGCGGAGCTGGCGCGCCTCCGGATCGGGGTCACGGCTGCACTGCGGGAGACCGAGGACTCTCGGCGTCGGTTGCAGGACGTCGGCTACGCCGAGCGACGGCGGCTCGCCCAGGACCTGCACGACGGAGCCCAGCAGCGGCTCGTGTCGCTCGGCCTGAACCTCCGGGTCGCCCAGCGCCACCTCGGACCGGAGGATGACCGGACCAACGAGCTCATCGACGCCGCGGTCGCCGAGCTCGGCACCGCGGTGAGCGAGCTGCGCCAGCTGGCCCACGGGATCCGGCCCGCCTGCCTCGACGACGGCCTGGGCCCGGCACTCGCCCCGTTGACCCAGACCGCCCCGGTCCCCGTCACCGTGGACGTCGCGGTCGGCGCCCTGCCCGACACCGTGGCCGCGACGGCGTACTACGTCGTCATGGAGGCGGTGACCAATGCGCTCAAGCATGCCGCCGCGAGCCAGGTCACGGTCTCCGTCTCGGAGCGGGACGGCCACCTCGCGGTCCTCGTCGCCGACGACGGGCGTGGCGGCGCGGACGTTCGCGGGCACGGATGGTCGGGCGTCGCCGACCGGGTCACGGCCGCGAACGGCACGTTCGACCTGACGAGCCCGCCCGAGCGCGGCACCCGCCTGGAGGTGCTCCTGCCGTGCGCGTGATCATCGGGGAGGACTCGGTCCTGTTCCGAGAGGGACTCGCCTCACTCCTCGTCGATGCGGGGCATGACGTCGTGGCCAAGGCGCCCGACGCCGCCAGCCTGGAGGAGGTCGTCGAGGCGGTGCCGTGTGACATCGTCATCATCGACGTGCGGATGCCCCCGGACCTCGTCGACGACGGCGCCCGTGCCGCCCGGCGGATCCGGATGCGGCACCCCGATCTCGGGATCCTCTTGCTCTCCCAGCACATCGAGTCGCGCCACTCGGTCGAGCTCGTCGCCGCGGGCGGGTTCGGCTACCTGCTCAAGGACCGGGTCCTCGAGGTCGCCGCGTTCCTCGACTCCCTCGAGCGGGTCGCCAGCGGCGGGTCGGTCCTCGACCCTGAGGTCGTCAGCCGCCTGTTGTCCTCGAGCCGCGGCACCGACCCCGTCGCGCGGCTCACGACGCGCGAACGCGAGGTGCTGGCCCTCATGGCAGAGGGGCGGACCAACGCCGGCATCGCGAAGCAGCTCTGGCTCACGCCCCGCACCGTCGAGACGCACGTCAGCAACGTGATGGCCAAGCTCGGCCTCGAGGAGAGCGAGGACGACCATCGACGGGTGCTGGCCGTCCTCGCCCACCTCCGGAGCCAGTCGCTGACCTGACCCGGCCACCATCGACAGTGCGCCATTCCCGATCGACCGTGCGCCATTCGCGATCGACCGTGCACGATTCCCGATCGACCGTGCGCCATTCCCGATCGACCGTGCGCCATTCCCGATCGACCGTGCGCCATTCCCGATCGACCGTGCGCGATTCCCGATCGACCGTGCGCGATTCCCGGTCGACAGTGCACTTCTCACCGTCAAGAGGCCGCTTCCCGGTCCGGGGAGTGGCCTCTCGACAGCTGCCGCCCAGCGGCCGGTGGGGTCAGTCGGTGACCCGGGCGTCCTCTCGGAGGTGGTCCCCATCGCTGGAGCCGTTGCCCGAGCCGTTGCCCGAGCCGTCGGTCGATCCGTTGCCCGCCGCCCCGGCCGCTCCAGCACCCATCGGGGCCATCGCCGGCATCCCTCCGGGCACCCCCGCACCGACCAGTTCGTCGAGGTCGAGGGCGGCACCTGCGAACTGAGCGGCATACAGCCGGGCGTACGCCCCGCCCTGCTCGAGCAGCTCGTGGTGCGTGCCCTGCTCGACGATGCGGCCGTGCTCCATGACGAGGATGAGGTCGGCATCGCGGATCGTCGAGAGGCGGTGCGCGATCACGAAGCTCGTCCGGTCGCTGCGCAGCGCCGCCATCGCCTGCTGGACGAGCAGCTCCGTGCGGGTGTCGACCGAGCTCGTCGCCTCGTCGAGGATGAGCAGCGCCGGGTCCGACAGGAACGCCCGGGCGATGGTCAGCAACTGCTTCTCGCCGGCGGAGATGTTCGATCCCTCGTCGTCCAGCAGGGTGTCGTACCCGTCCGGCAGGGAGTGCACGAACCGGTCGACGTAGGTGGCCTTCGCCGCGGCGACGACCTCGTCGTCGGTGGCGCCGGGTCGGCCGTAGGCGATGTTGTCGCGGATGGTCCCGGCAAAGAGCCACGTGTCCTGCAGGACCATGCCGATCCGTGAGCGAAGCCCGCGCCGGGTCAGGTCCCTGATGTCGACGCCGTCGAGGGTGATCCGTCCGCCGTCGAGCTCGTAGAACCGCATGATGAGATTGACGAGGGTCGTCTTGCCCGCCCCGGTGGGGCCGACGATCGCGACCGTCTGCCCCGGGTTGACGGACAGGTCCAGGTCCTCGATGAGTGGCTGGTCGGGACTGTAGGAGAAGTCGACGTCCTCGAAGGCCACGGCACCGCGTGGGTCCTCGATGACGACCGGTGTCACCGTCTCGGGCTCCTGCTCCTCGGCATCGAGGACCTGGAAGACCCGCTCGGCCGACGCCACCCCGGACTGGAGGACGTTCGCCATCGAAGCCACCTGGGTCACCGGCTGGGTGAACTGGCGGGAGTACTGGATGAATGCCTGTACGTCCCCGAGGCTGATCTGGCCGGACGCGACGCGCAGGCCTCCGACGACGGCGACGACCACGTAGTTGAGGTTCCCGATGAACATCATCGTCGGCATGATCAGGCCACTGATGAACTGAGCGCCGAAGCTCGCCTTGAACAGCTCGTCGTTCTTCGCGTCGAAGGCGGCCTGCGACTCCTTCTGCCGGCCGTAGACCTTGACGAGGCCGTGGCCGGTGAACGTCTCCTCGACGATCCCGTTCAGCTCGCCGGTGTTGCGCCACTGCTGGACGAACAACTTCTGGCTGCGCTTGGCAATCAGGCCGGTGACCACCACAGCGACCGGGATCGTGACGAGCGCGATCAGCGCAAGGAGCCAGGAGATCCAGAACATCATCCCGAGCACCGCGAACACCGTCAGCAGCGAGTTGAGCAGCTGTGTCAGCGACTGCTGCAGCGACATGGAGATGTTGTCGATGTCGTTGGTGACCCGGGAGAGCAGCTCACCTCGAGGCTGCTTGTCGAAGTACGGCAGCGGCAGCCGGTTGATCTTTGCCTCGACGTCCTGGCGCAGCCGGTACATCGTCCTCGCGAGGACGCCCTGGAGCAGCCAGCCCGAAAACCACATGATGAGCGACGCGGCGACGTAGAGCGCCATGACGAGGAGCAGGACCTGCCCTACCGCCGCGAAGTCGATCCCTCGCCCCGGCACGAGGTCGACGCCGGTCAACAGGTCGGCGAACTGGTTCTGGCCGCTGGAGCGGAGGCCCTCGATGACCTGCTCCTTGGTCAGGCCGGCGGGCAACCGGGCACCGAGTGCTCCGGCGAAGATGAGGTCCGTGGCGCGGGCGAGGATCTTGGGTCCGATCGCCGAGAGCACCACGCTGATGACCGTCAGCGTCACGACGAACAGGACGGCCGCGCGGTGCGGCCGCAGGAGCCCGACGAGCCGCTTCGCGGAGGGCCCGAAGTTGAGCGGCTTCTCAGCGGGCTGGCCGATCGTCATGTGCGGCGGACCACCGCGACGCGCGGGCCCTCGCCGGGCCTCGGCGGCCTTCTCCTCCGCGGTCTTGACACCCTCGGCCATCAGGCTGCCTCCTCCGCGCCTTGCTGGGACTCAACGATCTCTTGGTAGGTGCCGCACGTTTCGAGCAGCTCGTCGTGGGTGCCCTGCCCGACGATGCGTCCGTCGTCGAGCACGATGATGTGGTCGGCATCCACGATCGTGGAGACCCGCTGGGCCACGATGACGACCGTCGCGTATGACGTGAACGGCCGCAGTGCCGAGCGCAACCTCGCGTCCGTGGCGAGGTCGAGCGCCGAGAAGGAGTCGTCGAAGAGATAGATCTCGGGCCGCTTGACGATGGCCCGGGCAATGGCGAGCCGCTGCCGCTGCCCGCCCGAGACGTTGGTGCCGCCTTGGGCGATGGATGCCTCGAGCCCGCCGTCCATCTCGCTGACGAAGTCGGCTGCCTGGGCGATGCGCAGCGCCTCCCACAGTTCCTCGTCGGTCGCTTCGGGGTTGCCGTAACGCAGGTTTGAGGCGACCGTGCCGGTGAAGAGGTAGGGCTTCTGCGGGACGAGCCCGATGTGCGCCCAGACGTCCTCGAGCGCGGCGTCGCGCACGTCGACCCCGTTGATCCGGACGGCCCCGGCGGAGACGTCGAACAGCCTGGGGACGAGCCCGAGCAGGGTCGTCTTGCCCGACCCGGTCGATCCGATGATCGCCGTCGTCCTGCCCGGCAACGCGTCGAAGGAGATCCCGTGTAGCACGGACACCTCGGCACCCGGGTAGTGGAAGTCCACACCCTCGAACTCGACGGTCGCCGGCCCCTCCGGGATCTCTATCGCGTTGCTCGTCTCGACCACGGTCGACCTGGTGCCCAGGACCTCCTGGATGCGGCCCGCCGAGACCGAGGCCCTCGGGATCATCGTCGACATGAAGGTCGCCATCATGACGGACATGAGGATCTGGATGAGGTAGGACAGGAAGGCGATGAGCTGGCCGATCTCCATGTCCCCGCTGGCGATCCGGTGCCCGCCGAACCACATGACGGCGACACTGGAGGCGTTGAAGATGAACATGACGATCGGGAAGATCAGCGCCATGAGCCGCCCGACGTGCAGGGCTGCATCTGTAAGGTCACCGTTCGCCCCGGCGAAGCGCTCCTCCTCGTGCGACTCGCGAACGAAGGCGCGAACGACGCGGATGCCGGTGATCTGCTCGCGCAGCACCCGGTTGACCCCGTCGAGGGAGGTCTGCATCCGCTGGAACTGCGGCACCATCCGGGAGATGATCAGGCCGACGACCGCCCCGAGGAGCGGCACCGCGACGGCCACGAGCCACGAGAGGCCGACATCCTCGCGCAGGGCCATGATGACGCCGCCGACCATCATGATCGGCGCGGAGACGAGCATCGCGAAGGCCATGAACAGGACCATCTGGACCTGCGTGACGTCGTTGGTGTTTCGCGAAATGAGGGTCGGCGGACCGAACCTCGAGACCTCCTGGGCCGAGAACTCCCCGACGGTGTGGAAGACCGAGGACCGCACGTCACGACCGAAGCCCATGGCGGTCCGCGCCGCGAGGAAGGTGGCACAGGCTGCCGCCACGATCTGGACGCAGCTGACGGCGAGCATGAGCGCGCCGTGGCTCATGATGAAGCCGGTGTCGCCCCGGGCGACACCTTTGTCGATGATCTCGCCGTTGAGGCTCGGGAGGTAGAGGGACGCCATCGTGCCGACGAGCTGGAGGATCACGATGAGCGTGATCTGGCCCTTGTAGGGGCGCAGGTGACCACGCAGGAGACGCAGCAGCATCAGCGAGCCTTTCGAAGTGGTCTGGTCAGGGGCTTCTCGGCGACGTTAGGGCCTGACCCTGCGTGAGGGTCAACGAGTTTTCGAGGTCTGTGAGAGGGAGGACCATCCTGCGCGGCACCACCGACGACGGCCCGGACCCGCACCCCGTCGAGCACCGTCGCGACGATCTCCTCGGCGGTGAGCAGACGGCCGTCGGCGATGCCGGGGTGGCTCCCCGAGAAGGTCAGCAGCCGTAGCCGGTGGATCACGTCCTGCGGCTCGACGGTCAGCTCCTCGCGCATGTCGTCGACCAGTTCATGGATCGAGTCGAGCAGCGGCTGGTGGATCGGGCGCATGGTGCACGAGCCCGAAGCGCCGGACTGGTGTCGGCCGGCGACGTAGCACTCGTCGTGCCCGTTGCGCTGCGGCGGCTGGGTCAGCCCGAGGGCGGCCATGAGCCCGAACACGTCGGTGAACCGCTGTTGCATGATCCGGGTGAACTCGACGAGACGGTCGCGCGGGGCCATCTCCGGGGCGATCGCCGCGATCTGCCGCCGCACCGGGCCGGGGCAGAACGCGGCCTCCACTGCCTCGGTCTCGAGCTGGTCCTTGGTCCCGAAGGCGCGGTAGATCGTGCCCTCGGCGACCCCCGCCTCGCGGGCGATCTCGCTCGTCGTGGGCCGTCGGGCATGGCGACGGGCGAGCCGGACGTAGACGTCGACGAGGGCCTCGCGCCGCTCGTCCGGCGGCATGGGCGCCGCCCGCCCCTGCTTCGCACTCATGTCCTCAGCATGAATGAGTGAGCACTCACTCACAACTGCCCACGTCAGGGGCCCTTTTGCCCTCTCCCGCGCTGAGTCGGCACTCACTCCCGACCCCGGCGGTCGAGGTCAGATCAGCAGGCCGTCGGCGACGAGGTCGCGCAGCTGGGGCACGAGCTCCGCGCGGACGGCCTCGGGCGCGAGCTCGAGGACTTGGGCCAGGGCGTCGAGGGCAACCCCCGCGGGCAGCGAGCCGTCCGCGACCCCGAGGTAGCCGGCCAGCAGCGTCCCGGCCCGGACCACCCTGCGCAGCCCGCCGCCCTGCCGGATGAGGATCACCGCCGGGTCCTCGTCACCCGGCCGGCCGTGCCGCTCCTCGGTGACGTCCGGCGCGCAGGTCCACGTCCGTTCGAGCAGGTCCTCGGCGGTGTGCTCGGCGAGCCACGTCCGGGCCCGCAACCCGGCGTCGATCGTCGGCCCCATCGGGGCGGCGACCGGGCCCATCACCTCGTCGAGCGAGACCCAGGGCTCGCGGTCGACCGCGGGTCGCTGGAGGGTGACCACGCCGAACCCGACCGACTCGACACCGCGGGAGGCGAAGTCACGCAGCCAGGCGGCATACATCCGGTCGTGCGCCGGGGTCCCGGGGACCGTTCCACCGTCGCGGGCCCACAGCTCCGCATACTCGGCCGGGTCCTGGACCTCACGCTGCACCACCCAAGCGTCGACGCCGACCCCGTCCAGCCAGTCCGCCCACACCTCGCGCCACGTTCGCCCGACCGGCACCTCCCAGTTGCCGAGGAACTGCGCGACCCCACCGGGCTCGAGCACCGACTCGACGGTGCGCACGAGCGTCCGCACTACCGCGTCGCCGGCGCGTCCGGCGTCGCGGTACTCGTAGTGCGGCACGTCGGGGTCGCGGGGCGTGATGACGAACGGCGGGTTGCTGACGACGAGGTCGAAGCGCTCCCCTGCGACGGGCTCGAACAGGTCGCCGCGCCGCAGCTCGAGCGGGACCCCCGCCACCTCGGCATTGAAAGATGCGAACGCCAGCGCCCGCTCGGACACGTCGGTCGCGACGATCGACTCGCAGTGCCCGGCGAGGTGCAGCGCCTGGACCCCGCAGCCGGTCCCGAGGTCAAGAGCGCGTCGCGCGGGGCGGCGAATCGTCCACGAGGCCAACGTCATCGACGCGCCACCGATGCCGAGCACGTGATCGGGGGGTAGTGGCTCGCGCGTCGCGACCTCGCTGAGGTCGGAGGCGACCCACCAGTCCTGCGTCTCGTCGCCGTAGGGCTGCAGGTCGCAGCAGGCCTCGACGAGCTCCTCCTGCTCGCGGCCGGCGTGGAGCACCCGGACGAGGCCGAGCTCGACCGCACCGGCGACGCCCAGGCTAGGCAACGCACGGGCGAGGGCCGACGCAGCCACCGGCCGCCCCAGGGTGAACAGACGAAGGAGGATCCCGCAGACGTCGGTCGCGTCGTCGGTGACGACGAGCGCGGGGAGCGGCTGCTCCCGGTGCAGGGCCGCGGCGGCAAGAGGGCCCAGCCGTGCGGCGACACCGTCGACGGTGAGCCCCGCGGTGAGCAGGTCGGCGCGCAGGCGCCGGATGAGCGTCGGGTCGGTGAGGGGCGGAGCGCTCACGCGCCGCTGTCGCTCGACTTGGCGGAGCTGGCGGCCCGCGCCCCCTCGGCATCCACACGCGCTCCCGCCGCTTCAGTGCGCACGGTCTCGCCCTGACCCGCCTCGGAGGTGGTCGCCTCGGCCTCGGACGCCGCGAGCGCCTCGTCGAGCGTCGGGTGGATCTCGAAGACCTTGTCGAGGCCGGTGATGGAGAACACCTTGAGGACCCGCTCGTCCTTGCCGACGAGCCGGAGCGACCCGCCGAGGC
>DASSTN010000250.1:0-7775 GCA_035707905.1 Intrasporangium sp. | reverse complement strand
CGGCTACGGCACCCCGCCGCCCACCCCGTCCTGGGGCCGGATGCTCCAGGAGAGCCAGGAGATGCTCTTCATCGCGCCACGCCTCGCGGTCTTCCCCGGCATCGCGATCGCCGTCGCCGTGCTGGGCTTCAACCTGCTCGGCGACGGGCTGCGGGACCGCTACGACCCGAAGCTGGAGGACCGGCGATGAGCGGCGAGCGGGTCCTGCAGGTCGACGGGCTCGGTGTCTCGGTCGGTCGCCGTGGCCTGCTCCACGACGTCACCTTCGCCATCGACCGCGGCGAGCGGGTCGGCCTCATCGGCGAGTCGGGGTCGGGCAAGTCCCTCACCGGGCTGGCGGTGCTGGGCCTGCTGCCCGAGGACCTCGTCGCCTCCGGCACGGTGCGCCTTGCCGGGGTGGACCGGAACCTGCTCGAGCTCGGCGAGCGCCGGCTCGCAGGCATTCGCGGCCGTGAGGTCGCCATGGTGTTCCAGGAGCCGATGACCGCGCTCAACCCCACCGCAAGGGTGGGGGACCAGGTCGCCGAGGCGGTCCTCCTGCACGGCCGGTGCAGCGGCGGCGAGGCCCGGCGACGCGCCGTCGAGCTGCTCGACCAGGTGGCGCTGCCGTCGCCGGCGGAGGCCGCGCGGGCCTATCCGCACCAGCTCTCCGGGGGCCAGCGCCAACGCGTCGTCCTGGCCATCGCGCTCGCGAACGACCCGCAGCTGCTGGTCTGTGACGAGCCGACGACGGCCCTCGACGTCACGGTCCAGGCCCTCGTGCTCGACCTCATCGTGCGTGGCGTCACGGCGCGTGACTCGGCGCTCCTCTTCATCACCCACGACCTCTCGGTCGTCGCCACCGTCTGCGAGCGGGTGCTGGTCATGTATGGCGGCCGCATCGTCGAGGCGGGTCCCGTCGACGAGGTCTTCCGCCGGCCCCGCCACCGCTATACGCAGGGGCTGCTCGAGGCATCGGACCTGGAGGACGCCGAGGAGCACACCAGGCTCCGGACGATCCCGGGCTCGGTGCCGCCTGCCGGCCGGTTCCCTGCGGGCTGCGTCTTCCGCAACAGGTGCAGCCACGCCACCGAGGTGTGCGAGACGCTCCCGCCGTGGACCGGAGCGAGTCCCGAGCAGGGCTACGCGTGCTTCCACCCCGCGCACGAGACGGCGGAGGTCGGATCATGACAGCAACGACGGGTGCGACAGCGGCGTTGCGCGTCGAGGACGTGCGGCGCGACTATCGCCGTCCGCGTCGTTCGCTCCGGGAGCCCGGGCCGGTGGTGCAGGCGCTGCGGGGAGTGAGCCTCGAGGTGGAGCCCGGCGAGCGCTTCGGCATCGTGGGGGAGTCCGGGTGCGGCAAGTCGACGCTGCTGCGGATCATCGCCGGCCTGGACAAGCCGACGAGCGGCCGGGTCGTCGTCGAAGGGCGCGAGATCACCGGCCTGCCCGAGCGCCGGCTCGGCTTCCTGCGGCAGCGGCTGCAGGTCGTCTTCCAGGACCCGATGGGCTCGCTCGACCCGCGCATGTCGGTGCGGGACATCATCGCGGAACCGCTTGTCGCGCAAGGGATCAAGGGCCGTCGTGACCGGGTGGATCAGCTCCTCGACGCGGTGGGCCTGCCCGCAGAGGCGGCAGACCGCTACCCCCACCAGTTCTCCGGCGGGCAGCGCCAGCGGATCTCCATCGCCCGCGCGCTGGCGCCCAGCCCGACGATCCTGCTCGCCGACGAGCCCGTCAGCGCGCTCGACGTGTCGGTCCGGGCCCAGGTGCTCAACCTGCTCGACGACCTCGTCGCCGAGCTCGGGCTGACCCTCGTCTTCGTCTCCCATGACCTCTCCGTGGTGCGCCACGTGTGCGACCGGGTGGCCGTCATGAGCGCCGGCGAGATCATCGAGACGGGCCCCACCAAACAGGTCTACGACCACCCGGCACACCCCTACACGGAGCGACTGCTGCGGTCCGTCCCGTCGATGCACCGGGCCCTGGCCGGGGCCGGGACGGCGGCCCTCCTGGGCAACCACGAAAGGGGCGCCACCGCGGTGCCCGACCGAAGCGACCTCGAGGACAAGGGGATTGCCGATGTCTGAGTCTCCTCTGTACCGCCCCGCGCACCCGGACGGCCTGCCGGTGGGCGACGACTGGGTGGCCGTTGAGTCGTCGGCGGAGGTCCGCTTCCCCTACAACGGCGCCCTCGTCGCCGAGGCTCCGGTCGGCGACGCGGACCTCGCCCGGCGAGCCGTCGAGGCTGCGCTCGCGGCGCGGGAGCCGGTGGGCCGACTGCCCTCGCACGTCCGACGAGCCGTCCTCCTCGCGGCGCACGCGGAGCTGGCCGCACACCGCGGCGAGCTCGAGGACCTGCTCGTCCTCGAGACCGGCAAGCCGCGCGTCGACTGCCGGGTCGAGCTGGACCGCAGCCTGCTGACCCTCACGACCGCCGCCGAAGAGGTTGCCCGGCTCCATGGCGAGACCGTGCCGCTCGACCTGCTGCCGAGCGGCGAGGGGTTGCTCGGGTTCTGGACCCGGCGGCCGATCGGTGTCGTCGTCGGGATCGCCGGTTTCAACTACCCGCTGCTCCTCGCCGCCCACAAGCTCGCCCCCGCCCTCGCCGCAGGGTGTCCGATCATCGTCAAGCCCGCCCCGCAGACCCCCCTCGCGACGCTCCGCCTCGTCCACGCGGTCCGCGAGGCACTCGCCGAGGCGGGAGCCCCGCGCGTCGCGGTGCAGCTGGTCACCGGGGGAGTGGACGTCGGCGTCGCCCTCACGACGGACCGCCGGATCGGTGCCGTCTCGTTCACCGGGTCGGCCGCGGTCGGCCACCTGATCGCCCGGGACGCCGCCCCGACGAAGGTCCTGCTCGAGCTGGGCTCCAACTCGGCACTCGTCGTCGCCGAGGACGCCGACCTCGACGCGGCGGCGGACGCCGTCATCCGCGGTGGCTACTACGCCTCCGGGCAGGCCTGCATCTCGGTGCAGCGGCTCATCGTCGTCGAGGCGGTGCGTGACGCCTTCCTCCAGCGCCTCGCGGCCCGGCTCTCGGACGTGGTCGTCGGCGATCCTCGGGACGAGGCGACCCGCGTCTCCGCGCTGATCGACGAGCGGTCGACGGCGAGGGTCGCCCAGTGGGTCGATGCCGCCGTCGACGCCGGGGCGAGCCTGGCCCACGGCGGGCAGGTCAAGGATGGGATCGTCCAGCCGACAGTGCTGCTCGACGTACCACGCGGTGAGGACGCCTGGGACGAGGAGATCTTCGGCCCCGTCGTCGCGGTGCGGTCGGTCGGATCCTTCGAGGAGGCGATCGACCTCGTCAACGCGTCACGCTACGGGCTGCATGCGAGCGTCTTCACCACCTCGCTGGCGAAGGCGTTCGTGGCGATCGACCGGATCGAGACCGGAGGTGTCGTCGTCAACGAGGTGCCCGGGTTCCGCTCGGACGTCATGCCCTACGGCGGCGTCAAGGACTCCGGCGTCGGACGGGAAGGGCCTCGGTTCGCGATGGAGGAGCTCACCGTGACGCGGATGGCGATCATCCGGCCGCAAGGAAGAGCAGGTAACGCACGATGACGGACGCCGCTGCGCAGCAAGACTATTCACGGCTGTTCCGGCTCGACGGCAGGCGTGCGGTCGTCGTCGGTGCCGGCAGCGGCATCGGCCGCGAGAGCGCCCTCGCACTCGCCGCCCACGGCGCCGACGTCGTCTGCGCCGACCGGGACCTCGCCGCAGCGGAGGAGACCGTCGAGCTGGGAGGCGGCTCAGCGGCATACCTCCTCGACGTGACGGACAGCGAGGCGGTGGCCCGCGCTGCCGAGGAGCTCGACCCCGTCGACGTCCTCGTCTTCACCGCCGCGACCAATGTGCGCAAGCGGCTGCTCGACTACACGACCGACGAGTTCGACCGAGTCGTCCGGCTCAACCTGCGCGCGTCCTTCGACCTCGTCCGCGCCTTCGGCAGGGGGATGGCGGAGCGCGGGCGCGGCAGCATCATCGGCTTCAGCTCGATCCGCTCGGTGGCGGTGGAGCCGGGC
Organism: Intrasporangium sp.; assembly: GCA_035707905.1. Classification (GTDB taxonomy): domain Bacteria; phylum Actinomycetota; class Actinomycetes; order Actinomycetales; family Dermatophilaceae; genus Intrasporangium_A. The sequence continues at coordinate 3,768 of DASSTN010000250.1, read as the reverse complement.
CAGGGCGTCTACGCCGCGACGAAGGCCGGCCTCGTCCAGCTACTGCGTACCGCGGCCGCCGAGCTCGGGCCCTCTGGAGTCCGTGTCAACGCCATCGCGCCCGGGGTCGTCGAGACGCCCCTGACGGCACAGATCCGCGCGAATCCGCAATGGTACGAGGCATATGCGAGCAAGAGTGCACTCGGCCGGTGGTCCCAGGCAGGCGAGCTCGCGGGGGCCGTGGTCTACCTAGCGTCCGACGCGTCGTCCTTCGTCACGGGCAGCCAGCTGTTCGTCGACGGCGGCTGGACCGCGATCGACGGGCGCTACACACCGCCTGCCTGACGGGGTCGGTCAGGGGGTGAAGGCGCAGAACTCGTTGCCGAACGGGTCGGCCAGCACGGTCCAGCCGATCCCGCCGTCCCCCTTCTTGCGCAGCACCGTCGCCCCGTGCGACAGGAGGCCGTCGAGGTCCTGGGCCTGGACGTCGACGTGGATGCGGTTCTTCGTCGTCTTGACCTCCGGCACCGGCACGAAGGAGATGCCCTGGAACGGCAGCTCGTGCACCTTCCCGAGCCAGGAGTAGCCCTGCTCGTCGTCCTCGAGCGTCCCGCCGAGGACTGCCTGCCACCATGCGGCGACTCGGTGGGCGTCATCGGCGTCTCCTGTGACGTCCCAGCCGAGCTCGTAGGGCCGCCGCTCGATCGGCTCCTCGCGGACGAAGACGCAGAAGAGCTGACCGTCCGGGTCGCGCATGACCGTCCAGGGGAACGTGTCGTCGACGATGTCGGCCCCGAGCGCGCGGACACCGTCGACCGACTCGGCGTTGACGTCGAGGTGCAGCCGGTTCTTGACCGTGGTCGGCTCCGGCACGCCGTTGAGCCAGACGCGCACGGTGCCGTCCTCACGCAGGCATGCGTCGCCGTCGTCGAGCGGGCGCAGCTCCCAGCCGAGCAGCTGCGCCCAGAACGCGCCCTCGGCGAGAGGGTCGACGGCGTCGATGCAGAGGTCCTTGTAGGTGGCGAGCGACATGTCCCCCACGGTAGTGGCGGCTGGCTGCCGAGTGACTCCTAGATCACATCCACTTGGGGTGGCGCCCGGCACCCCAACTACTACACTCGGTAGTACCGGCAGGAGGAATGCCGGGAGGCACACCAGGTTCTGGAGATGAGAACGATGGCCACCATCCATCACGAGAATGTGACGCACCGCCGCCACATCATTCACCCGACAGACGGGGTCGTGACCTTCCAGGAAGAGATCGTCCGTTCCGTCGTGGCGCGCCGGCTGCTCGCCGGTCTGCGCATCGTCCTGGGCTTCACCTTCCTGTGGCCCTTCATCGACAAGCTCTTCGGGCTCGGTTACATGACCCCAGCCGCCAAGGCGTGGATCAACGGGGGGACGCCGGCTCAGGGCTTCATGAAGCACGCCGAAGGCCCCTTCGCCGGGTTCTTCAAGTCGATCAGCGGCCCGTGGGCCGACTGGGTCTTCATGGCCGGTCTGCTCGGCATCGGCGTCGCCGTCCTCGCCGGGGCGGGCCTCAAGATCGCGGCCTGGAGCGGCGCGGTGCTCCTCGCCCTCATGTACCTCGCCGAGTTCCCGCTGGGGACGACGGGGACCTACACCAACCCGCTGTTCGACAGCCACTGGATCGAGGCGCTCGGGCTCGCGGTTCTCGCCGCGACCTACGCCGGCGACACCTTTGGCCTCGGCAAGTGGTGGGGCCGCAAGGTCGGCAACGGCATCCTGCGGTGACCCGATAGGTGGCCGTCGGACTCACCGAGGGGCGGCCCACCAAGCGGAGGGCGATTCGTTGAGGAGGCGAGTCGCCCTCCGAGCGTGTGCCATCACGAGAGTCGTATGCCGCTGAGCCCGGTCCCGAGGACCGGGCTCAGCGACGTGTCGGCTCGTCAGGAGGGGGAGGCGTCTGCCGTGCCCGCCTCGAGGTCCTGCTTGAAGTGGTCGAGCGCGTCACGGACCTGGCGCTGCGGGTCCTCACCGAACATCGCGGCCACCGCCTCGCCGAGCCGGCCGCCCGGCACGTCGTAGTGAAGGACCACCTTGACCTCCGTGCCGCTGCCGTCAGGCGTGGCGGCGAAGTGGACGGTGCCGGAGTTGTCGATCTGCGAGCCCGGCCGGGAGAGCCACGAGATCCGTTGTCCCGGTTCATCGCCCGTCAGCTCGGCCTCCCACGAGACGGACCCGACCAGGGGTGCGGTGGAGGTCCAGCGGTAGAGGCCCTCGGCCGTGGGGCTCACCGACTCCAGGTGGGGCAGGTAGTCCGGCAGCGACTCGAAGCCGCGCCACCGCGCGTACGCGGTCTGCGGATCGACCCCGACTACCGTCGTCGCTTCGAGCTCGAGGGGGCCGGGCCGTCCTCGTCCGTGCTGGCCGGTGCGCCGTCGGAGGGCCGCGGTCACCCCCGCGATCGCGGCGAGCGCGAGCCCGCCCAACAGGACCCACGGCGTCCGTGTTGGCTGTGGAGCCGGCGGGCGGGACATCGGAAGGCGCATCATCGGTCCTCCTCCCCGCCGGGCCGCGCTGTCGCGGTGACGGCGTAGTCGATGGGCTTGCACGTGCCGTTGTTGGACTTCTCGGCGGAGCAGGCGGTCAGTCCGACGAGCAGGTCCATCTCGGCCCGCAGGGTGATCCGGTCGCCGGGACGGGAGGTCGGTGGGTCGATGTGCAGCTCGCCGGTCCGGTCGGTCCAGACGTTCATGAAGATGTTGAACGTCGTCGAGATGCGGTCGGGATCGATGCCGAACTGGGCCAGGCCCTGCCAGAGGTTCTCGAAGCAGCTGGGGTGGGGCGCGCCCCCGAGCTCCGGATAGAGCAGGTCGAAGGTCTGCTGGCTGCAGGGGGTGAGGAGGATGTCGTGCCGGCCGCAGGTGTCCTCGACGATCGTCGCCATCGGCCGGCTCCGGTTGCTGTAGAGCACCGAACCGGTCGTCGGGTAGATCGAGTTCGCGTAGTCGATGGTCCGGCCGGACGAGAACCACTCGTCGGGGTCGGTGGCCGAGAAGCAGAAGAAGTCGCTCACCTGCTCGCCGGTCGGGTCGACGACGGTCAGGGTGTCACCGCGCGTCATCCGGAAGCCGGTCCCCGTCTGGGGTTGCAGGCGGGAGAGTCCCGCTCCGGGTGGGGCGAGGGACTGCGCTGGCGACTCCGTCATGAGGGTCCTTCCGTTGGTTCGTGCACGACGAGCGGCGGCTCCCAGTCGGGGTGGTGCGGCCGCCCCGAGTACTGGAGGGCCTCGGAGGCATCCCCGTGGTCGGCCGCCATGGGATTGACCGAGCCCTGCAGGTCGCGGTCCCGGCGCCGGATCGCGGCCCGCATCCCGTCGAACCGGCCGCTCTCGCGCAGCTGCTCGAACTGCGCATGGGGGTTGAAGACGATCGTCGGGAGGGGCGCACGTCGGGCGATGCGGGAAGCCGCGGGATGCAGACCGACGAGGAAGTAGGCGTTGCCGGCAGCGCTGAAGGCGAAGTGCGGGTTCCGGGGGTCGGCCGAGACCTCGGGGGCCCAGGGCTGGTCGTCGTCGTCGTGGATCCGTTGGAGCAGGGACCAGAGCAGGCGCTCGAACGTCCGCTCGTCGAGGTCGAGCGGGCCGCGGAACGTGACGACGAACGAGTGGAAGCCGTCCTCCCGCTCGACGAGCTCGGCGAACTCGCGCAGGCCCACGAGGATCTGCTCGGAGACGGACTCGGCCGTCAGGTCGTCGAGGACGAGATGCGTCACCTGGTCGCGCCGGAAGACGGACTTCGCGCCGAGGCAGGGATACTCGACGTG
>DASSTN010000249.1:0-12793 GCA_035707905.1 Intrasporangium sp. | reverse complement strand
CGGGAGGAGACGTAGCCCCCGAGAGCGAGCACAGCGGCATACAGGCCGGGCCCGAGAGCCAGCCCGAGCGTCTCCCCGGCGGTCCAGATGCCCGTGTAGAGGCCCACCCGCGTCTGCGCGTCGGCGTTGCGGCTCGCGACGTCGGGCAGCATCGCGAGCGGGAACAGCTGGGCGCCGGCGTAGCCGACCCCGACGACGGCGACGGCGGCATAGACGAGGGCGACCGGCACGCTGCCCGCGAGAACGACGACGAGGGCACCGACCCCGAGGAGGACCGAGGCGAGCAGGTAGCCCCGCTTCTTGTCGTGGCTGACGCCGTAGCGCTGCCAGAGCGGCGTCACGACGAGGGCCGGCGCGACGAAGCAGACGAAGAGGATCGTGGCGGACAGCTTGGTGCCGATGACCCACGTCGAGACGTAGTCGACGCCGGCCAGCATGGCGCCGGTCGCAAGGGCCTGCAGGACGAAGGTGGTGAGAAGCAGCCGGAACGGGCGGTCAGTGGCGATGACCCGCAGCTGGGTGCCGAAGCCGATCCCGGCCGGGCGGGGCCGCCGGATCGCGTCGCGCGTGCCACGCCACGCCGCCCAGGCGCCGAAGGCGATCAGGGCCGCGACGAAGAAGCCGACCGCCCGATAGCCCCAGTCCCGCCCGAGCGCGTCGCGGATGGCCGGTGACGCGCCGCCGCTCACGAGGATCGCGAGGGCCAGGACCGCGACGCGCCACGTCATGAGGCGGGTGCGCTCGTCGTAGTCGTCGGTGATCTCGGCCGGCATCGCGACGTAGGGCACCTGGAAGAACGCGTAGGCCGTGGCGCAGGCGAAGTAGGCGACCGCGACCCACGCGGCGCCGAGCCACATCGGGGTGACGGGCCCGAGGAAGAGCACGGCGAAGGCGGCCGCGAGGAGCAGGCCGGCCCGGATGAGGAACGGGCGCCGGCTGCCGTCGCGGTGCTCGCTCCGGTCGGAGACCCGGCCGGCAACCGGGTTGAGGAAGACGTCCCAGGCCTTGGGGGCGAAGACGATGACGCCAGCGAGGCCGGCCGCGACGCCGAGGTGGTCGGTGAGGTACGGGAGCAGGAGCAGGCCCGGGACGGTGCCGAAGGCCCCGGTCGCCACCGATCCCAGGCCGTAGCCGCGGCGCACCCGGGCGGGCAGCGCCGTCGACAGCTCACCCATGACGGCACCCTAATCCGCCTGTCGCAGAAGTGTCGTGATACGACACGAGTGCCGCGCCGAAGCCGGTTGTTGCTAGGTGGGTACTCAGCCGTCAGAGTCAGGACATGGGGCGCATGCACGAGCACGAGGTGGAGGTCGACGAAGCGACCGCCCGCGCCCTGGTGCGAGGCCAGTTCCCCGATCTGGCAGACCTCCCCATCGAGCGGTTCCCCTCGGGTGGCACGGAGAACGCGGTGTTCCGGCTCGGCGACGACCTCGCGCTACGCCTGCCGCTGCACGAGGACGCGGTCGGCGGCCTCGTGAAGGAGATCCGCTGGCTGCCGAAGCTCCGGCCACTCATCCACCTCGAGGTGCCCGAGGTGCGCGCCACCGGCGTCGCGACGGACGACTACCCCTTCCCCTGGGCCGTCGTCCGGTGGCTCGCCGGCGCGGACGCGATGTCCACCCCCATCGCCTCGCTCGACGAGGCCGCCGACACCCTGGCCCGGTTCTGCACCGACCTCTGGTCCGTCGACCCGGCCGACGTGCCGCCGCCGGAGTCCGAAGGCTTCGAACGTGGCCGGCACCTGTCCTACCGGGACGAGTGGTTCCGGGCGGCGGTCCAGCAGTGCGAGGGGCTCGTCGACGTCCCCGCCGTGACCCGCATCTGGGACGAGGCGCTCGCGGCACCACACTGGCCCGGGCCGCCCCGCTGGGTGCACACCGACCTCATCCCGCCGAACCTGCTCGTGCGGGACGGACGACTCGTCGGCGTCCTCGACTTCGGCGGCGTCGCGACGGGTGACCCTGCCTGGGACCTCACCCCCGCCTGGTTCGTGCTCGACGAGGCATCCCGGGGGCGCTATCGCGGCCTGCTCGAGCGGCACGTCGACGAGGCAGCCTGGACCCGGGCTCGCGGGGCCGTCGTGTCCCAGGCCGTCATCGCGCTGCCGTACTACCTGGAGACCAACGAGACGATGGTCAGCGTTGCCCGACGCGGCATCGAGGCCCTCCTCAGCGCCACCGAGTGAGGATCTCCTCCCGGTCGAACGCGGCACGCGCGAGGAGGAAGAGGATCACGTCGATCGCGGCGAGCACGCCCGCAAGCGTGAGCATCCCGGCTGGGTCGAGCGAGACGACCTGGATCTCGGACAGGACATAGATCGCCGCGAACGGTAGGGCGAGCAGGCCCGCGGCCTGCTGGGCGGATCGGGCGTCCGTCGCCCGGACCGACACGAGGACGCTGACCAGCACGCTGAGCAGTGCGGACAGCGGGATGACGAGGCCGAGGATGAGCCAGGCGGTCGCGTTGGGCAGGTAGGTCGCGCCGCCGGTCCGGGCGGTCTGCCGGTCGACGAGCACCATGAACAGGCCCGCGCCGAACCAGGTCGCGATGACCGGGGGGACGAAGGCCGCGAGCGACTTGCCGAGGAGCACGTCGAGGTCGGTGACCGGCGTCGCGAGGAGCGGCTCGAGGCTCCGCTCGACCTTCTCGCCGACGAAGGAGTAGGCGGCGATCGCCGTCGGCAGCGACGAAGAGCCGATGACGAAGAAGAAGAGGAACGACAGGAGCAGCCGGGAGAGGATCTCGGGCGGGATGGTTCCCCCGCTCTTCGAGCCGGCGTAGCGCACGACGAGGGTCAGCCCGACCGCGGCGATGACGGGGAAGAGCACGAGCGAGAGCCGGACCCCGCGGCGGCGCAGCGCGATCCGCGTGTCCTTGCCCGCGATGGTGAGGATGTCCGTGCCGTTCACGCCCGCTCCTCGACGATCTGCAGGTAGACGTCCTCGAGGCTCTCGCCCGGGGTGACGGCCGTGATGCGCCCGCCCGCGAGGACGATGGCCGTGACGAGGTCGGGCACCGCGGTGCGCGGCGGGAGGGTCACCGTGAGCGAGCGCTCGCTGCTGACCACGAGTGGGGCGCTCCCGCCGTCAGAACTGCTGCCAGCCCCGCCACCGGGACCGGCTGCGCTGTCGGCCCCCGCACCGCTGCCGGCCACAGCGCTGCCGGCCGTCGCTCTGCCGACCGCGGCTCTGCCGTTGTCGACGGCGCCGCCGCAGACCGCCCGCGCGGCCTCGAGGACCGCATCGGTGACCCGCTCGAGCTCCACGGTGACCCGGTCACCGGTCATCGAGGCGCGCAGTTCCGTGGGGCTGCCGACCCGCAGCAATCGGGTCCGGAGGATCCCCACGCGGTCGCAGATCCGCTCCGCCTCTTCCAGCCGGTGGGTGTTGATGATGACGGTGTGGCCGCGCCGGCCGAGGTCGACGAGGAACTCGCGCACGGTCCGGGCCACCTCGGGGTCCAGGTTCGCGGTCGGTTCGTCGAGCAGGACGACGGGCGGGTCGTGCACGAGTGCCCGGGCGAGCGCGAGCCGCTGCTTGAGACCCTTGGACAGGCTCGCGGCCGGTACGTCGCGCCGGTCCCACAGGTCGAGCCGGTGGAGCAGGTCGTCGACCCGCTCCGCGCGGACGTTGGCGGGCAGGTGCTGCAGGCGCCCGAAGAAGTCGAGGGTCTGGGCCGCCGAGAGGTCGCCATAGAGGCCGACCTCCTCCGGCAGGACGCCGACGAGCCCGCGCAGCCGCGGCCCGGCGGACCGGTCCGTCACGTCCACACCGGACACCGTCGCCCGCCCGCTCGTCACCCCGATGAGGCCGGCGAGCATCCGGACCGTCGTCGTCTTCCCCGCGCCGTTGGGTCCGAGCAGCCCGAAGACCTCGCCATCATGGATGTCGACGGTCAGGTCGTCGACCGCGAGGGTGTCACCGAAGCGGCGCGTGAGTCCCTCGACCGAGATCACGCCTCCAGCATGCGCCGTCTGACCTGTGGATGGGCTACGAATCGATGGGCGGGGAACAGTCTGCACACCTGCCGAGCAGGGCCGCGTGCGCGGTGTCGAGCACGAAGCCCAGCTCGTCGAGGAGCCGCTCGGCGACCCCGTCGAGCGCGTCGGGCGGCACGTCGAGGACCTTCCCGCACGAGGCGCACTGGACGTGCGCGTGGTGGGGTCCATGCCCGTATGCCGCTGTCCCCGCCTCCGCGGGGCCCGGGCCCTCTGGCGCGGGATCCGTCGCGACCAGGTGGTACACGGTGGCGGTGCCGCCGAGGTGGACATGGGAGAGGACACCCACCTCGCTCAGCGAGGTGAGGGTCCGATAGACGGTGGCCCGGTGGACGGTCGGCTCGAGCTCGGCGACCCGCCCCCCGATCTGCTCGGCGGTGAGGTGCTCGTCGGCCCGGTCCGCGGCGTCGATGACCTGCAGGACGGCTCGTCGTGCCGGGGTGACGCGCTCGCCGTGGTCACGCAGCCGGGCGAGGGCGTCGGCGAGTCGGGGAGAGGGGTGGGCGAGGTCCACGTGACGATGCTGCCACGATCGCCGGATCAGGCGTCAGCCGCCGAAGTCCTGCGTCCAGTAGTGGCCGTACGACCCGCCGGTCACATGCCCGACGCCGAGGTAGCGATAGCCGCAGTTGAGGATGTTGGCGCGGTGTCCCGGGCTGTTCATCCAGGCCTGCATCACCGCGGCGGCCGTCCGCTGCCCGGCCGCGATGTTCTCGGCCATCATCCGGCCCGTGAAGCCGGCAGCGCGCATCCGCTGGAAGGCCGTCCGTCCGTCGAGACTGGTGTGGGAGAAGTAGTTGTTGCGAGCCATGTCGGCGCTGTGCGCTCGGGCCGCGCTCGTCAACGCGCTGTTCGCCGTGAGCGGGACGCACCGCGCGCGCGACCGCTCGACGTTGACGAGCCGCAGCACCTCGGCCTCGGCGCCCGCATCGGCTGTCCCGGGCGCCGGTTTGACAGACGGTGCGGGGGATCGTTTCGGAGACGGCTTGGGCGAGGGCTTCGGCGCCGGCCTGGTCGCCACCGGTTTCGCCGTGGGCCTGGTCGCCACCGGTTTCGACGTGGGCCTGGTCGACGGGGCGCCGGTCACGCGGACGGTTCGGGTCGGCGTCGGACTCGGGCGCGCTGCGGAGGTGGGGGCCGCCGCGCGTGGGGTCGTGGTCGCCCTGGTCGGCTTCGGCTTCGGCTTCGACGTGGGCTTCGGCGAGGACGGCGTGGTCGACGCGGTGGGCCGCTTCGCGGCCGGGGTGGCGGAGGCCGGGGTGGTGGTCGGCGCCGCGGCCGAGGAACGGACCGCGGCGGGAGCAGCGGCCGACATCGGCTGCTCGACGGGCCCGCAAGCCGCGACGAGGCCCGCGACCGCCGTGGCGAGCACCGGCGTGAGCCAGACGCGCACAGCGCCTACGCCACGGCTCGACCGGGGCACAGCTCCGGACATGTCTTCCCCTCCCTCTGGGTGGCGCAAACGCTAGCGGCGAAATGCGTCTTTTGTTCTGAAGATGGGGGAAGTCGCGAGGAGTGCGTGTGCCGCTCACCCGGCTGAGCGGCATACGGCAGACTGACCAGCGTGCGTGCACTGACCAAGCTGACGGCGGGGCCGGGACTCGAGCTCGTCGACCGTCCGGAGCCCACCTGTGGCCCGACCGACGTGAAGATCCGCGTCCTCCGCGCCGGGCTCTGCGGGACCGACCTGCACCTGCAGGAGTGGGACGACTGGGCCGCGTCCACGGTCAACGCGCCGCTCGTCATCGGGCACGAGTTCTACGGCGAGGTGGTCGAGGTCGGCGAGGACGTCACGAGCGTCGAGGTCGGTGACCGCGCCTCCGGGGAGGGCCACATCGTCTGCGGGACGTGCCGCAACTGCCGCGCCGGGCGACGCCACCTGTGCATTCGCACCCAGGGGATCGGCGTCAACCGCGATGGTGCCTTCGCGGACTACGTCGTCATCCCCGCGACGAACGTCTGGGTCCAGCCGACGGAGCTCGACCCGGACCTCGGTGCGGTCTTCGACCCGCTCGGCAACGCGACGCACACTGCGCTGCAGTGGCCGATGGTCGGCGAGGACGTCGTCATCACCGGTGCCGGGCCGATCGGCGTCATGGCGGCCGCGATCGCCCGCCACGCCGGGGCCCGCTACGTCGTCGTGTCGGACGCGAGCGACTACCGGCTCGACCTCGCCAAGAACGCCGGCGCCGACCTGACGATCAACGTGACGCGCGAGCCCCTCGCGGACGCGCAGCGCCGGCTCGGCATGAAGGAGGGCTTCGACATCGGCCTCGAGATGTCGGGAGCCGCCCCTGCCGTCACGGACCTGATCACGAACATGAACCACGGCGGCCGCATCGCGCTGCTCGGGCTGCCCCACCAGGGCTACGAGCTCGACTGGGGCAAGGTCATCACCCACATGATCACCCTGCGCGGCATCTACGGCCGCGAGATGTACGACACCTGGTATGCGATGTCCCAGATGATCGCGACCTCACCGGTCTTCCGGGAGGCGGTCGCCCAGGTCATCACGCATCGCTTCCCCGCCGAGGAGTGGGAGAAGGCGTTCGCGACCGCCCGCTCCGGACAGTGCGGGAAGGTGCTCCTTGACTGGAGCTGAAGGGAGTTCGGGTATGCCGCTCACCCCGGGCGCGCAGCCACGCCCGCGTCCGCTCGTCCTCCTGCACGGCATCGGCCAGTCGCCGATCGCGTGGCAGGAGTTCGTCAGCGCCTTTGGCGCGGGACGGGCGATGCATGCGCCGTGGATGCGGGGGCTGAAGCCGAGCGACGCGGTGGGTTTCGACCTCGACGCCGCAGCGCTCGATGTCGCGAACCAGCTTGAGCTGCAAGGGATGCGGCAGGTCGACCTGCTCGGCGTATCGGTCGGTGGCAACGTCGCCCTGCGGCTCGCCGTCGAGCGGCCCGAGCTGGTGGGCAAGCTCGTCCTGGCCGGTGCGCTCGTGCGGCCCACCAAGGCGCAGCTGCGGATGCAGAAGCTCGCCCTCCGGATCATCCCCGAGGGCAAGCTCGTCGACGCCGGCGTGTCCCGGCCTCGGATGCTCGCTGTCTTCGACGCCCTGCGAACCCTTGACGAGACGAAGCGCCTGGCCCAGGTGCAGGCGCATGCCCTCGTCGTTGCCGGTGCCGGAGACCGACTGGGCCGGGCGGCGGCGGAGGTGCTGGCCCGAGGGTTGCCCAACGCCCGGTTCGAGTCGATCCGGGGCGGCGGCTCGATGCTGAACGACTCGTCCCCGAAGGAGCTCGCGGCCCTCGCCCACGCCTTCCTCGACGAGTGATCGCTTCGTCCCTTCCGTCCCAGCCCCCTCCTCCTCGACTGATCGCTGGGTCACTCGGGTCACCAGGCGGGTCCGTAACTGCTGAGGCTGGGCGATCACTCGACGTGGGGGAAGGGGCTGAGCGGCATACGGGCTGATCCGCGGAGCGCGAGGTCGGCCGAGTGCTACCGCCCGCGCGTCAGTGGAACGCGCTCGGGAAGGCGCCGATGATCCCGCTGCTCAACATGTCGGCCATCTGCAGGATGTGGGCGTGCACGGCCTCGTAGTCCGTCACGCTCGCGGTGTAGTCACCGGCCAGCTCGTGTGCGGCCTCGGTCAGCGTCTGGTCGAGGTGCACACGCATGTCGTCCCGCATGACCGAGTCAGGCCAGAACTTCGGGTTGGCCTTGGCCAGGAAGTCCGCGATGTCGTTGGCGTTCGCGTACCAGCGCTGCTTGGCATCGGCGAAGGCGGCGGTGTCACCGGCCTTCGCGGCCTGCAGGATCTCGACGGCGATCGTGATGTGGTCGTGCAACAGGGCGGTGAGCCGCGTCCCTGCGGCGGTGCCGTAGAACGGGACGATGGCGTTGCCGATGTCGGCCTGGTTCTGGAGCAGGCGCGTCGCCGTCGCGGGGAAGCCGGCTGACCCGTCCGCGAAGGTGACGATGGCGAGCCGGGTCCACGTGACGTGGTCCTCCCAGAGCTTGCGCATCTGGTCGTGGAAGGCCTGCTGGGCAGCCGTCCTCGGCACCACCATGTGCGAGTGGGTCAGCGCGACCGGCTGCGCCGCGTTGGCGCTGCTGCGGGGGAGCGTCCACGTGAGGAACGCGCTCACGAGGCCGACGAGCACGAGGGAGAGCACCACGCCGAGGCGGCGCGACGGGGCCGGCGGCTCCGACCCGAGCACGGAGGCGGTCGAGGAGTGGTTGGTGGTCATTGAAGTCCTTCCCGGAGCTGTCGATCGGGTGTTGACCCGAGGGCTGACCCGTCCCGAAACTGGAAGATCCATCACGACGGGAGCCCAGGGGGAGAGGCTGATGACGAGTTCGTGTCGCCCGAGCGAGCTTCCTTACCGCTCAGTGCTGCTCGGCCACGCCGGTAAGACCCCGGGGCCATCTCGACACCAAATGGGCATGACCACGCAATTCGTCCAGGACCACCCCGAGTGCCGGTCCTCCGGCCCACCCGTCGACGTCACGACGTGGCGTCGCTGTCGTCTCCTCGAGGCCGGCGTCGCGCCCGACCTCGCCGATGCCGTGGCCCGCGACCGGAGGATCGACCTGCACGCCGTGCTCGGCCTCATCGACCGCGGCTGCCCACCGACGCTCGCCGTCCGCATCCTCGCACCGCTCGAGTCGTCCGCATGACCACCGAGCGCTCCGACCCGGTCTCCGTCGCGCTCACCGTCGCCACCGAGACGGTCCGCCCGGCCGAGCCGGTTTGGGTCGGTGAAGGGCCGCGGGCGCCAGCGGCGGACCGGGACTGGGTCGGGGAGCTCCGCTCGGACGGTCCCCTCCGTGAGGCTGCCCTGGCGGACGTCCACGCCCTGCTGCTCAGGGCCGCCCGGCACCAGGTCTGGCGAATGCGGGGGATGCTGCCCCGCCTTGGCGCAGTCGAGGCGGACGAGCTCGTCAACAGCGCCGCCGACGAGGCACTCATCCACCTGCTCGGCCGGCTGCACACCTTCGAGGGCCGCGCCCGGTTCACGACGTGGGCCTACAAGTTCGCCATCCTCCAGACGGCCAACGAGGTGCGGTGCCGGGCCTGGGCCGCAACCGAGATCGCGCTCTCCGACGACCTCGACTACGACGTCGACGTCAAGATCGAGCTCGACGGGCCGGAGTCTCGGGCCGAGGCCAACGACCTCGCCCGAGCCGTTGCCCGGGCCATGGCCGAGGGCCTCACGTCCTACCAGCGCCGCATCGCGATCGCCCTCCTCGTCGACGAGGTACCGGTCGACGTGCTGGCCGAACGGCTCGGCACGACCCGAGGCGCGCTTTACAAGACGCTCCACGTGGCCCGGTCCCGGATCCGCGCGCACCTCGTCGCATCCGGTCACCTGCCCGATCCCACTCCTACCGGAGGCACGCCATGAGTCCGCGCGAGAGTCGCCTGTCCCGGGCCGTCGTCGAGTCCCTCACCCTCGACACCGAGCCCTGGCTCTCCTGCGAGGAGTGCTTCGAGCTCATGGACTCCTACGCCGAGGCCGTCGTCACCGGTGTCGAACCGCGCCGGCGGCACGACATCGAGGTGCACCTGCGCGCCTGCCCGGCCTGCTTCGAGGAGGTCGAGTCGCTCGTAGCCCTGCTGAGGAACGACGCCGGTGACTGATCGTCCGGGCCGAATGCGTCAGGGCTGCCAGGAGTGCCATGCGTCGGCCTCGATCCGGATGAGCGGCCCGCGTGGTGGCCGCAGCTCGTACTGCCCGTACTTCTCCTTCAGCGCAACCAGCCCCGGCTCCGCGCCGTCGTCCTCGAGTTGATGGACGGCGGCGCGGCCATCGAGCCGCACCCACCAGAGGCGTGACCAGTCCGCCTCGTAGTGGTCGACGAGGAGGCTCACCGCCGGGTTCGCCTCGATGTTGCGGAGCCGCTGGAGCCGCCGGGTCCTCTTGCGCTTCTCGTCGACGGCGGTCCAGACGACCTCCCCGGCCAGCGCGAAGACGACCGGCACGAGGTGCGGCCGCCCGTCCGGACGGACCGTGGCGAGCCGCGCGACGGGAGCCGCCGCGAAGCGCTCCCGGTCCTCAGGCGTCATCCCCCCACCGTAGGTGCCGTATGCCGCTGAGCTGAGCCGCGTATGCCGCTGGGCTCAGCGGCACACGGCCCGCTGGGCTGAGCGGCACACGGCCCGCGCGGCGGGCGCAATACGCTGGGCGGACCCGACGCGCAAAGGAGCACCGATGTACGGCAAGGTCAAGGACGAACTCGCCGCCACCCTGCAGGAGATCCGCGATGCGGGCCTCTACAAGCACGAGCGTGAGCTCACGTCGCCACAGTCGGCGCACGTGACGACGACCCAGAACGAGGCGCTCAACTTCTGCGCGAACAACTACCTCGGGCTGGCTGACGACCCGGGCATCGTCGAGGCCGCCCAGGTCGGGCTCGACGAGTGGGGCTTCGGGATGGCGTCGGTCCGGTTCATCTGTGGCACGCAGACCCCGCACCGGCGGCTCGAGGAGCGCCTCTCCGAGTTCCTCGGCACCGAGGACACGATCCTCTACTCGTCGTGCTTCGACGCGAACGGCGGCTTCTTCGAGGTCCTCTTCGACGCCGAGGACGCGATCATCTCCGACGAGCTCAACCACGCCTCGATCATCGACGGCATCCGCCTGTCCAAGGCGCAGCGGTTCCGCTACCGCAACGCCGACATGGCCGACCTGCGCCGCCAGCTCGAGGCCGCCCAGGACTGCCGGCGCGTCGTCATCGCCACCGACGGGGTCTTCTCCATGGACGGCTCCTACGCACCCTTGCCCCAGATCTGCGACCTCGCCGACGAGTACGGGGCCATGGTCTTCGTCGACGATTCGCACGCCGTCGGCTTCGTCGGTGACGGGGGCCGCGGCACCCCCGAGCTCTTCGGTGTCCAGGACCGCGTCGACGTCCTCACCGGCACGCTGGGCAAGGCGCTCGGCGGCGCCTCGGGCGGCTACACGAGCTCGCACCGCGAGGTCGTCGAGCTGCTCCGGCAGCGATCCCGCCCCTACCTCTTCTCCAACTCGGTCGCGCCGGCCGTCGTCACCGGCTCCCTCGCTGCCCTCGAGCTCATCGCCTCCTCGCACGACAAGCGGGACCAGCTGCGGCGCAACACCGAGCTGTTCACGAAGCTGATGACCGACGCCGGCTTCGACCTGCTCCCCGGGACGCACCCGATCCGGCCGGTCATGTTCCCGGGCGAGGACGGGGCCCGGCGTGCCACCGAGATCGCGGACCACATGCTCGCAGCCGGCGTCTACGTCATCGCCTTCAGCTATCCGGTCGTGCCCCGGGGCAAGGCCCGGATCCGGGTCCAGCTCTCCGCCGCGCACACCGAGAACGACGTCCGCACCTGCGTGGAGGCGTTCGGGGCCGCCCGCGACGCGGTCGGCTGATGGCCGACCGCCCAGGGCTCGGCCGCCTCGAGGGGATGGTCGAGGCGCTCACCCCGGGCTACTTCGCTCTCGTCATGGCGAGCGGGATCATCTCGCTCGGGCTCCAGCTCTCCGGCTTTCGGCTGCTCTCGCACGTCCTCTTCGCCGTGTGCGGGCTCGCCTACGTCGTCCTCTGCGTCCTCAACGTATGGCGGTTCCTCCGCTTCCGCGCCGCGATGGTGGCCGACTTCCGGGCGCCGAAGCGAGCCTTCGGCTTCTTCACCTTCGTGGCCGGCACCAACGTGCTCGGCGCCCGTGCCGGGGGCGAGGGCTGGTACACCATCACCGCGTGGCTGCTCGGCATCTCCTTCGCCGTGTGGCTCGTGCTGGGCTACGTCATCCCGTGGAGCGCCGTCCTCAGCCGGGCCGAGCGTCCGGCCGTCGCGCTCGCCAACGGCACGTGGTTCATCTGGGTGGTGGCGAGCCAGTCCGTCGCCGTGTCGGCCGCCACGCTCGAGGTCGTCTTCGCCGACGGGCGCCAGTACCTCGCGATCCTCGCCGTCCTCTCCTGGTCGGTCGGGGTCTTCCTCTACGCCGCGTCGGCGATCATCGTCTCGCTGCGGATCATGCTCTACGAGCTCGACCCACGGGAGTTCGACCCGCCCTACTGGGTGTCGATGGGCGCGATCGCCATCACCGTCGTCGCCGGCGCCCGGATCGTCGAGATGAACTCCGCCCCGATGGTGGACGCCACCCGGGGCCTCATCGCGGGCCTGTCCGTCGTCTTCTGGGCGTTCGCGACGTGGCTCATCCCCGTCCTCGTCGCGGCAGGAGTCTGGCGCCACTTCGTCCGAAAGGTGCCGCTCCGCTACGAGCCGACCCTCTGGAGCATGATCTTCCCGCTCGGCATGTATGCCGTCGCGGGCATCTACCTGGGCCGGGCCGACCACCTGCCGCTCGTCGAGTGGGTCGGCTCACACTGGCTCTGGATCGCCGTCGCCGCCTGGGTCGCCACCTTCGTGGCCATGGCGCGTGGGCTGGTGCGCGGGCTGCTCGGGAGGGCCTGACGCGCGAGCCGACCCAGCGGCATACCGATGAGCTGGTATACCGCTCAGCCGGCTCTCGCTCCCGGGCTTACTTCTCGACGGCGTCCACCCGCGCGTGGGTCCACGGACGGCTGAGGTCGAAGCGGCGCCCGGAGATCTCGTCGACGGCGACGGCGACGACGATGTACTTCGGGGTGCCGACCCAGGGGCGCAGGGGGAGCTGCTCGACGATGTACTCGTCGTCTCCCTCGAGCACGTGGGCCCGGCCGCGGACGATGACGCTCGTCGCGTGCTCAGCGATGATCTCGTCGACCTCGAAGGCGACGTCGTCGTTCATCGTGACGCCGAGGACCTTGCTGCCCTCGGCCGTCAGGAAGAGCAGCCGCTTGCCGTCCACGGCGTAGTTGATGGGGACGATGTGGAC
>DASSTN010000248.1:0-5542 GCA_035707905.1 Intrasporangium sp. | reverse complement strand
TCGGTGTTGCCGCCGAAGATGTGGCCGACGATCTTCTGGCCGTCCTCGGTGTCGACCTGGTCCAGGTCGTTCGGGACCGTGCCGCTGTGCTGGGCCAGCGCGCTGGTGATCGAGTTGGCTCGTTCGGGGTCGTCGGCGTTGGCCCTGAGGCCGCCGACGAGGGCAGGCAACGCCTGCTCCGTGGCGCTCCTGACCTGGCCCTCGTCGACCCCGAAACGCTGGGCGAGCTGGCCGACCGGCACCTGCTGCATGATCTCGTCGAACTGGGACATCTTGGGCCTCCTTCGCGGCGACACTCGCCGCCTTCCGTCACGTCAGTGCCCCGTACCCCGCATCGGCAACTGTCAGCCGCCGACGCCGAGATCGGATGGCGGCAGCGAGATCAGGCGGTCGTCGCCGCCGTTGCTGGTCAGGACCCAGGCCCGACCGCCGACGAAGTGGATGTCCCGGATCCGGCCGTACGTGCCTTGGAGGTGCCGGGTCGGGGTGCCGACGCTGCCGTCTGCGTTGACGGGGACCCGCCAGACCGACTGGCCCCGGAGGGCGCAGATGTAGACGGCCCCGTCCGGTCCGACCGTGATCCCGCTCGGCGACATCTCAGCCGGGCGCCACTGGACCAGCGGGTCGACGTAGTCGGGGTTGCCCGCCTTGCCCTCGACCTCGGGCCAGCCGTAGTTCCTGCCCGGCTCGATCCGGTTCAGCTCGTCCCACGTGTCCTGGCCGAGCTCGCTCTCCCACATGCGCCTCTGGCTGTCCCACGCGAGCCCTTGCACGTTGCGGTGGCCGTAGGACCAGATCGGCGACCCGCCGAAGGGGTTGCCGGGTGCCGGCGCGCCGTCCTGCGTGATCCGCAGGATCTTGCCGCCCAGGGAGCTCAGGTTCTGCGACAGTGGCTTGTCGCCCGACTCACCGGTGCCGACGTAGAGGTAGCCGTCGGGGCCGAAGGCGATGCGGCCCCCGTTGTGATAGGTGCCGCTCGGGATCCCGGTGAGGATGACCTTCGGTGTGCCGATCCGGTCGCCCTGCCACGGCACGGCCGCGATCCGGTTGTCGCTGTCGGACGTGTAGTAGGCGTAGAAGACCGGGTTGGTCCGGAAGTCGGGCGGCACGGCAAGCCCGAGCAGGCCTCCCTCTCCCGGTGCCCGGTGGATGTCGAGGTGGCCGACCACCCGCGACTTCCCGGAGCCACCGGGCGCGGGCACCCAGTGGATGTTGCCCGTGTTCCGCTCGCTGACGAGCGCGGAGCCGTCCGGCAACATGGCGATCGACCACGGCACGTCGAGGCCACCGAGGACCGTGAACGCCGGCGTGTCGAGGGCGACCGGCGGCTTCACGGCCGTGCTGGTGGCCGACGAGGTCGACGACGGTGCGGACGAGGTCGGCGCGGGTGACTCGGAGGTCGGCGCTGCCCCGCTGCCTGAGGACGCGCCGGCGGGCGAGGTGCCCGGGCCGCCCGCACCGGTGGTGCTGGAGCAGGCAGCCGCGGCGACGAGCAGGGCGAGTGCCCCGACCACGCTGGCGAGGCGTCGACGACGCAGAACTCCGGTGAGCGGCATACCCCATTGTCACCGAGAGCGGCGACGACCCACCCGGCCCGCGAGCCAGTCGTGCTCCTCCTCCGCGAGGACGCCCGCGTCGAGGACGCGCGCCGCAGCTTCCCGGTCACCCATCGCCGCGCGGAAGTTCATCAGCACGGTGATGTCGTGCTGCGGCCGCTCCACCCGGATCTCGTCACCCATCCGGAGCCGCCCCGGCTCCACGACGGAGAGGTAGGCGCCCGTGCGCCCGGCCTCGGTGAACCGCTTCACCCAGCCGCGCACGCCCATGTGGCCGGCGAACGTCGCGCACGGGATGCGGGGCACCTCGACGCGCAGCACGGCCGAGCCGACCCGCCACACCTCGCCGATGCGCGCCGTCGTGCAGTCGACCCCGACCGTCGTGAGGTTCTCGCCGAACGTCCCATTGGAGAGGGGGCGGTCGAGCCGGCACTCCCACCAGTCGAGGTCCTCCCGCGCGTAGGCATAGACAGCCTGCGTGCGGCCACCGTGGTGCCGGCGGTCGCCGATGTCGTCTCCGACCACGCCGCTGCCGCGGCCGGCATGCTTGCTGCCCGGATCGCGTACCTCGACCGCGTCGACCGGCCGCTTGTCGATCGCCGTCGTCGGGCCGCTGGCGTAACGCCTGCTGACGCCGACCCCGACGTTGAGGGACAGGATGCGGGCCTCGGTCACCCGCCCGAGCGTAGTGGTGCACCGCCCCGATAGCGTGCCGCCATGTCCTCAGGTCGCGCGCAGCTGGTCGTCTCCGTCCCCGATGAGGAGTATGCCGCCCAGCTGGGTGACCTCGACGGCGTCGAGACGGTCGTGTGGGACATGCAGGGACCGCACCCGCGGGTCGGGGACATCGACCTGGTCGTGCGGCCCTACCTTCAGCCGGTCGATCTCGCCGCCGTGCTCGAGGGCGCCCGCGCCCTCAAGGTGGTCCAGATCCAGAGCGCCGGCTACGAGGACGTCCTGCCCCATGTGCCCGCCGGTGTCACCCTGTGCAACGCCGCAGGCGTCCACGATGCCAGCACCGCCGAGCTCGCCGTCGGGCTGGCCATCGCCTCCTTGCGCGACCTGCCGGAGTTCGTCCGCAGCCAGGACCGGCACGTCTGGCAGGACTGGTCCTATCGGCGCTCGCTCGCGGACAGCAGGGTGCTGCTGCTCGGTTACGGCCAGATCGGCCGGGCCATCGGGAGCCGGCTCCGGCCCTTCGAGGTCTCGCTGACCGCGGTCGCGTCCCGGCCCCGGCCGGGCGACGACCTCGTCGAGTGGATCCACGGCATCGAGGAGCTGCCCGACCTGGTCACAGCGGCGGACGTGCTCATCATCATCGTGCCGCTGACGCTCGCGACCCGCCGGGTCGTCGACGCCGACCTGCTGGCCCGGATGCCGGACGGCGCCCTCGTGGTCAACGTCGCGCGCGGCGGCATCGTGGACACCGACGCCCTCGTGGCCGAGTGCGCGAGCGGGCGACTGCGCGCGGCACTCGACGTGACGGATCCCGAGCCACTCCCGGCGGGCCACCCCCTCTGGAGCACCCCGGGCGTCCTCATCACTCCGCACGTCGGTGGGGCCACCCGGGCGATGCGGCCGAGGTCGATTGCCTTGGTGCGGCGGCAGATCGAGGCGCTCCGCGACGGCCGGCAGCTCGCCAACGTCGTCTCCTGAAGGCCGTCCGACACGACACGCCGATTTCCCCTTGTCGGTCAGGACGGGATAGTTCACACTGTCAACATGACCGAGACGATCGTTGCCATCGGCACGCGCAAGGGCCTCTGGATCGCCCGCAGCAACGACCGGGAGAGCTGGCAGCTCGAGGGCCCGCACTTCCTCATGAGCGAGGTCGCCTCCCTCGCCATCGACACGCGTGCCGGCCGCTCGTCGGTCCTCGCCGGTGTCAAGTCGTGGCACTGGGGCCCGACCGTGCAGGCGAGCGAGGACGGCGGCCGCACATGGACCGAGAGTGCCGAGCGGGCCGTCGCCTTCCCGAGTGACACCGACACCGCGCTCGAGCGGATCTGGCAGCTGACCCCCGACCCCAACGACAGCGACGTCGTCTGGGCAGGAGTCGAGCCGCACGCCCTCTTCCGGAGCGCCGACCGAGGCGAGCACTACGAGCTGGTCCGGGGTCTCTGGGAGCACCCGCACCGGTCTCACTGGGAGCCGGGCTTCGGCGGCGGCGCGGTCCACACCGTCGTGCCGGACCCGGGCCACCCCGAGAACCTCCTCGTCGCGATGAGCGCGGGCGGCGTCTACCGGTCGTCCGACGCCGGCGCGTCCTGGGCGCCGAGCAACCCCGGCATCCGGGCCTACTTCATGCCGGACAACGAGTATCCGGAGTACGGACAGTGCGTCCACAAGGTGGCCCGTGGCGCCGAGGGGGCGCTCTACGCCCAGAACCACAAGGGCGTCTACCGCTCCGACGACGGCGGCACGACCTGGGTCTCGATCGCAGACGGGCTCCCGACCGACTTCGGGTTCACCATCCTGGCCCACCCGAGCCGGCCCGGGACGGTGTGGAACATCCCGGTCGCGGACGACGGGCAGCGGATCCCGCCGGACGCCCAGCTGCAGGTGCAGCGGTCCGACGACGGTGGCCGCTCCTGGCGCATGCAGGCGAAGGGGCTGCCCGCGGACAGCTTCACCTGCGTGCTCCGGGACGCGGCCTCCCTGGACACGGAGGACCCGGTCGGGGTCTACTTCGGCACCCGTAACGGCGACGTGTTCGGGTCCGTCGACGAGGGGGAGTCGTTCAGCCGCATCGCGACTCAGCTGCCCGATGTGCTCGTCGTCCGGGCGGCCCAGCTCCCGTGAGCCACGAAGGGACTCGTATGACGCTCACCCCCGTCCGCGTCATCCTGCCCGGGATGCTGCGCGACCTCGTCGGAGGTGTGCCGGAGATCGAGGTCGGCCTGCCGGACGAGCCGGTCACCGTGGCCGACGTGCTCGACAGGGCCTTCGTCGACCACCGGATCCTCGACGGCAAGGTGCGGGACGAACGAGGCCAGATCCGCCAGCACGTGAAGGTCTTCGTCAACGGCGAGGACGCGACCCGGGGCGCGGGCTTGGCCACGCCCGTGCCGGCCGGCGCCCGGGTGCACATCATCAACGCCGTCTCCGGCGGCTGACTCGGCCCGCAGGCGTAGCTCGGCCGAGGGCGAACACCTCATGTCGAGTGATCGCTCCGTCCCGTCCGTCACAGTTCCGCCCGATCGGCGGCCTTCTGCCAGGGGCCCCGTCCCGGGCTGACAACCCGAGTCGGACGCGGCATGCTCATCTCCATGGGCATCGCAGCACAGGACAAGAGCCTGCTTCTCATGCGCCATGGCAAGGCCGAGGAGGGCAGTGGCAAGCCGGACCACGACCGGGTCCTCGCCAAGCGTGGGGTCCGCCAGGGCGAGCTGGCGGGCGCATGGCTGCGCGAGCAGGGCCTCGTGCCGGACCTCGTCATCTGTTCGACGGCGGTGCGGACGCGCCAGACGTGGGACGCCGTGCGCCGCGGCGGGACGCGCGCCGAGTACGTCGAGTACCGCCGCCCTGTCTACCAAGGTGGCGCCGAGTCCCTCATCGAGACGATCCGGGAGGACGCGGGCGACTCCTCGACCGTCCTTGTGGTCGGCCACAACCCGACGATGGCCGAGGCGACCGCCATGCTGACCGACGGTGACGGGTCCGCCCAGGCGCACGAGGCGCTCGCCGCCGGTGGTTTCGTGACGAGCGGGATCGCGGTGCTGCGCTACTCCGGGGAGTGGGCCGACCTCGAGCCGGGCACGTGCAAGCTCGAGCGCTTCCACGTCTGCAAGGACTGATACCGCCGCGAATCCGGGGAGTGGGTTCCGGCTCAGGCCGTGAGATGGCGTGTCCACCCTCCGGACGCGGTCCTATGCTGCTCCCATGACTCAGACCCCGGACATCAAGCCCCGCAGCCGCGACGTCACGGACGGCCTCGAGAAGGCCGCCGCGCGAGGGATGCTCCGGGCGGTCGGGCTCGGCGACGA
>DASSTN010000247.1:0-3427 GCA_035707905.1 Intrasporangium sp. | reverse complement strand
TGGGGATCATCTACCACTACTACTGGTACCGCGACCAGGCCCTCGACAAGTCGAGCAGCGGCAACACCAAGCTGCACTACTTCAAGCACGAGGACCCGGGCGCCTTCGTCAGCCTCTCCGGCGGCGCCGTGCTCAAGTCGAGCAAGCACGCCAACGACGCGCAGAAGTTCCTCGCCTTCGTCACCGGCAAGGACGGGCAGCAGCTGCTCGCCTCGAGTGACGCGAAGGAGTACGCCGTCGGCAAGGGCATCGCCTCCGATCCCACCCTGCCGCCGCTCGACAAGCTCGAGGCGCCGAAGATCGACCCGTTCACGCTCAACGGGCCCAAGGTCATCGAGCTGATGACGCAGGCGGGGATCCTCTAGCCCATGAGTCCCACCCGGATGCCGGCACCGCAGGAGGCCACCACGGCCCCCGTGAGCTCCGCCTACCCGGGAGGGGCGAGCGCGGGGCCCGGTGCGACCCCGGCGGCGACGCAGCCTGGGGCGCCACAGGGGGCGCCCCACGGCCGGCTGACCCCCACGTCGCTGCCCCTGCGCCTCGCCGCCCTCGTCGTCGCCGCGGTCTGCTCGCTGCCCGTCGTCGTCGTGGTCCTCAAGGCCTTCGAGAGCGGCCCCGGTCAGGCCTTCGACCTCGTCTGGCGGCCGCGCGTCAGCGAGCTGCTCGGCAACACCGTCTGGCTCGTCGTGCTCACCTGCACGATCACCGCCGTCCTCGGCGTCGCGACCGCTTGGCTGGTCGAGCGGACCACGTTGCCAGGTGCGGGCTTCTGGCGGGTCGCGCTCGTGGCACCGCTCGCTGTGCCCGCCTTCGTCAACAGCTTCGCCTGGGCCTCGTTCCTGCCCGCGCTCGAGGGGCGCACCGGAGCCGTCCTCGTGACGTCGCTGTCGTACTTCCCCTTCGTCTTCCTGCCGGTGGCGGCGGTGCTCCGCTCCATGGACCAGGGGCTCGAGGAGGCGGCGAGGTCACTCGGCCTCGGCCCGTGGCGGGCCTTCCTGCGCGTCAGCCTGCCCCAGGTCCGTCCTGCGCTCCTCGGCGGAGTCCTCCTCGTCGGGCTGCACCTGCTGTCCGAGTTCGGTGCGCTCGCGATGCTGCGCTACCCGACCTTCACGACCGCCATCCTCGACCAGTTCGAGGTGGCCTTCGACAACAAGTCGGGCAGCGTCCTCGCGGTCGTGCTCATCATGCTCGCGCTGACCCTCCTCACCATCGAGCTGCTCGTGCGTGGCACGCGGCGCCACGCCCGCGTCGGCACCGGCACCCTGCGGCGCCCCGCGCCCGCCCGGCTCGGGCGCGCGACCCCGCTCGCCCTGCTCGGGCTGGGCATGCTCACGGCCCTCGCGCTCGGCGTCCCGGGCTGGAGCATCGTGCGGTGGCTCCTCAAGACCGGCGACTCGATGGAGCCGATCTCGCTGCTGCCCACCCTGTGGAGCACGCTGCGCTTCGCGCTCCTGGCAGCCGCCATCACCACCGTGGCCGCGTTCCCGGTCGCGTGGCTCCTCGCCCGCAGCCGCACCTGGTTCGCCCTCGGCGTCGAGCGGGTCACGTATGTCGCGTCCTCCCTGCCCGGCGTCGTCGTGGCCCTCGCGCTCATCACCCTGTCGATCCAGTACGTCCGGCCGCTCTACCAGACGACGACGCTGCTCGTCGTGGCCTACGTCATCCTCTTCATCCCGCGCGTCATGGTCGCGATCCGGGCCGCCATCGCGCAGACCCCGCCCGAGCTCGGCGAGGCCTCCCGCGTGCTCGGCAGCGGACCGCTCGCGACCTTCCTGCGGGTCCAGCTGCCGCTCACGCTGAGGGGCACGCTGGCCGGCTTCGCGCTGGTCTTCATCGCCGTCTCGACCGAGCTCACGGCCACCCTCCTCCTCGCACCCACGGGCACCGACACGCTCGCGACCGCCTTCTGGAGCGCGAGCGGATCCCTCGACTACCCGGGCGCCGCACCGTATGCCGCCGCCATGGTGCTCCTCTCGGCGCCCCTGACCATCCTGTTGCTCCGAAGCGGAGGAGCAGACAAGAGCCAACGCAAGAACAAGGACCAGCCGACGTGACGACGCTGACCATCTCCGGAATCACCGCCTCCCACCAGGGCACCGAGGTCCTGCACGGCATCGACCTCACCGTGCCGAGCGCGACGACGACGGCGGTTCTCGGGCCCTCCGGTTGCGGCAAGTCGACGCTGCTGCGCGTCGTCGCCGGCTTCCTGCGTCCCGACTCCGGCGAGGTCCGGATCGGTGACGAGGTGGTCGTCGGGCCGCGCACCTGGGTGGCGCCGGAGCGCCGCGGGCTCGGCTACGTCTCCCAGGAGGGCAACCTCTTCCCGCATCTCGACGTCGCCGCCAACATCACCTACGGGATGCCACGGCGCGAGCGCCGCGACCGTGGCCGGGTGAGCGAGCTGCTCGAGCTCGTCGGGCTCTCCCCCGACCTCGCGTCACGCCGTCCCGACCAGCTGTCCGGCGGCCAGCAGCAGCGCATCGCCCTGGCCCGTGCCCTCGCTCGACGCCCCCGGGTCGTGCTGCTCGACGAGCCGTTCTCGGCCCTGGACGCCGAGCTGCGCATCTCGACCCGCGAGGCGGTCGCCGTAGCCCTCGCCCATGAGCAGGCCACCGTCGTCCTGGTGACGCACGACCAGGCCGAGGCATTGTCCTTCGCCGACCAGGTCGCGATCATGCACGACGGTCGGTTCTCCCAGGTCGGCGCCCCGACCGAGGTCTACAGCACCCCACTCGACCGGCGTTCGGCGACGTTCCTCGGCGAGGCCTGCTTCCTGCCCGGCCGGCTCGAGAACGGCGTCGTCCAGTGCGCCCTCGGCAGTCTCGCGGCGCGCAACCCGTGCAGCCTCACCGGCCAGTGCGAGGTGCTCATCCGACCCGAGCAGGTGCGCCTCAGCACTGACGGTGCTGCGGACGGGCTGAGCCGAGCGGCCGCCGAGGTGACGAAGGCGTCCTACTTCGGTCACGACGCCCTCGTCGAGCTGCGCCTCCTGGATCCGAACGGATCTCCCTCGGTGATCTGCGCCCGGACCTTCGGCAGCCAGGTGCCGGCCGTCGGGACCCGGGTGACGGTCAGCGTCGAGGGTGAGTCGCAGGTGTTCCCGTGGTCGGAGGGTGACGCGGGGCCGGTGCCGACGCAGGTCCTCGGCGGCCCCACCTCCTGACCCCTCCCCTCGAGTGATCGCTCGGTCCCAGCCGTCGCGGAACTGCTGGGGCCCGTGGGACGAAGCGATCATTCGACGAGAGGATGGGGTCACGCGTCGATGACGAGCCGGATGGGCACCACATCGCCGAGCTCGAGCGCCTCGGCGCGGCGGACCGCGGTCTTGACGGGGACGAGGTAGCGGCCGTCCTTGGGGATCAGTGAGGTGTCGAACTCGGTGTCGCCGATGCGGCCGCGCACGGGGATGCAGCCCCAGCCGTAGGTG
>DASSTN010000246.1:0-4369 GCA_035707905.1 Intrasporangium sp. | reverse complement strand
CCCGGGTGGCACGCCCTGACCGTCGGCCTCGGCCTGCTCACGATGCTGGTCGGTGGCTGGCGAGCGCTGCGGCAGTACGACATCAAGCTCCTCCTCGCCTACGGGACCGTGAGCCAGCTCGGCTTCATGGTCGCGCTGGCTGGTCTCGGCACCCGCGAGGGTGCGCTGGCGGCCCTCGCCCTCGTCGTGTCCCACGCCCTCTTCAAGTCGACTCTCTTCCTCACGGTCGGCGTGATCGACCGATCCACCGGGACGCGAGACCTCCGCGAGCTGTCCGCCGTCGGCCGGCGGGTCCTGCCGCTCACGGTTCCCGCGGTGCTCGCCGCCCTCTCGATGGCCGGCATCCCGCCGCTCGCCGGGTTCGTGGCCAAGGAGGCGGCGCTGACGGCGGGCCTCGAGCCGGCCGCTGACGGAGTGGCGCTCGGACCTGCCGGCGGCTGGCTGATGACCGCGACGCTCGTCGTCGGGTCGGCCCTCACCGTCGCCTACTCAGCCCGGTTCCTCTGGGGTGCCTTCGCGACGAAGCCGGGCCTGCCGCCGACCCCGCTGCGCATCCCGCACCCCGGCTTCGTGCTCGCGCCGCTCCTGCTCGGTGTCGGGTCCCTCCTGCTCGGGCTGCTCGCGCCGCTCGAACACCCGTGGCTCGCGCCCTACGCGCAGCGGCTCGCGCTCGGCGACCCGCCGGCCAGCCTGTCGCTGTGGCACGGGCTGACCCCCGCCCTCGGCCTGTCGCTCCTCGCCATCGTCGCCGGCCTCGCCCTCTTCGTCTGGCGCGACCGCGTCGAGCGCGTCCAGGCGGCCGTGCCCGCTCTCGTCGATGGCGAGCGGGCCTACGCCCGGCTGATGCGCGGGCTCGACGTCGGGGCCGTCGAGGTGACCGCCCGGACCCAGCGCGGGTCGCTGCCCTTCTACCTCGGCCTGATCGTCCTGACCTTCATCGCCCTGCCGGGGGCCGCCGCGGTGACGCGCGGCTCGGTCGGGCCCGTCCGGCTCTGGGACTACCCCGCCCAGGCCGTCGTCGGCGCCGTCATCGTCGGCGCCTCCGCGCTCGTCCTGCTGACCGACCGGCGGCTGGCCTCGGTCATGCTCGTCGGCGTCACCGGCTACGGCGTCTCGACCCTCTTCATCCTGCACGGTGCGCCCGACCTCGCCATCACCCAGATGCTCGTCGAGACCGTCTCGCTCGTCGTCTTCGTCCTCGCCCTGCGGCGGCTGCCGACCCGGTTCGAGCGCCACCAACGGTCCATCCGGCGACGACTCCGGGTCGTCCTCGGGCTGGGCTTCGGCGTGTCCGTCGCGGCCGTCACCCTGGTCGCCAGCGCCGCCCGCCACGTCGTCCCCGTGTCGATCGACTTCCCCGAGGCGGCGCACTCCTTCGGGCACGGCGACAACGTCGTCAACGTCACCCTCGTCGACATCCGGGCCTGGGACACGCTCGGGGAGGTCTCGGTCCTCGTCGCGGCGGCGACCGGCATCGCCAGCCTCATCTTCGTCAAGACGCGCAACACCCGGCTGTCGATGGCCAGCGAGCAGCCCATCGAGGCGACCGAGCCGACGCGCGGCACATGGTTGCGGGGCGGCCGGATGCTGCGCCGGGAGCGCCGGTCCGTCATGTTCGAGGTCGTCACGCGACTGATCTTCCACATCATGATCGCGGTGTCCCTCTACGTGCTGTTCTCGGGGCACAACCTCCCTGGGGGCGGCTTCGCCGGGGGCCTCGTCGCGGGGCTCGCCCTCGTCGTGCGCTACCTCGCCGGCGGGCGCTACGAGCTCGACGAAGCCGCGCCGTTCGACGCCGGGCTGGTCGTCGGCCTCGGCCTGCTCATCGTCGTCGTCGCCGCCGTCGCCCCACTCGCCTTCGGCGGCACGATCCTGCAGTCGGCCGCCTTCGACTTCACCCTGCCGCCGTGGGGCGAGGTCCACCTGGTCACGTCCGCGTTCTTCGACATGGGGGTCTATCTCATCGTCTTCGGCATGATGCTCGACATCGTTCGCAGCCTCGGCACCGGCATCGACCGGCAGATCGCCGCCGAACGGCGCGCAGAGGCGGAGGTGTGATGCCGCCCGCTGGAGCACCGCACCTCACGGGCATCGTCCAGTCCCCCGCCGACCCGACGATCTCGAGCACGCTCGCCCCGAACGTCGTCCTCCTCGTCGTCGTGGCCGTCCTCGTCGCCGCCGGCGTGTTCCTCCTGCTCGACCGGAGCCTGGTCCGGGTCCTGCTCGGCACCCTGCTCATCGGCAACGGCGTGTCGGTCCTCTTCCTCATCTCCGGTGGGCCCTCGGGCAAGCCGCCCTTCTACGGCACCCCCGCGACGGAGATGAGCGACCCGCTCCCGGAGGCGATGGTCCTCACCGCGATCGTCATCTCGCTCGCCACGATCGGCTTCCTCCTCGCCCTGTCCTACCGGCTGTGGCAGGTGTCCGGCACCGACAACGTGCCTGACGACATCGAGGACGAGCAGCTGCAGGAGCTGGCCGACCTCGACGAGCCGTCCGCCACGTTCGACGTCGGCGAGGAGTCGACGACGACGTCCGACGAGCTGGCAGAGGAGCACCGGTGATGGACACGCTCGTGCGCAACCTCGTCCCCATGCCCGTCCTCCTGCCGCTGCTCGGCGCGGCCCTCACCCTGGCCGTCCGCAGGTCCCCCCGGCTCCAGCGCCTGACGAGCACCGCCGTGCTGAGCGGACTGGTCCTCGTTGCCGCGGTCCTCGTCGTCGAGACGGACCGCCGCGGCCCGCAGGTGCTCTGGGTCGGCGCCTGGAAGGAGCCGCTCGGCATCTCGCTCGTCGCCGACCGGCTCAGCTCGCTCATGCTGCTCGTGTCCGGCGTCGTCATCCTCGTCGTGCTGATCTTCTCGATCGCCCAGGGCCAGGAGGACGACGAGACCGACACCCCGATGTCGATCTTCCACCCGACCTACCTCGTCCTCGCCGCGGGCGTCAGCAACGCGTTCCTCGCCGGCGACCTGTTCAACCTCTTCGTCGGCTTCGAGATCCTCCTCTACGCCTCCTACGTCCTGCTCACGCTGGGAGGGGCCGAGCAGCGGATCCATGCCGGGACGACCTACGTCGTCGTGAGCCTCATCTCCTCCTCGATCTTCCTCATCGGGATCGCCGCCACGTATGCCGCGACCGGCACCGTGAACCTCGCACAGCTCGCGATTCGCCTGGGCGGCGTGAATCCGGGGGCACTCCTCGTGCTCCAGCTGTGCCTGCTCACGGCGTTCGCCATCAAGGCCGCCGTCTTCCCGCTCTCCGCATGGCTTCCAGACAGCTACCCAACCGCACCGGCCCCGGTGACGGCGGTCTTCGCCGGGCTGCTGACGAAGGTCGGCGTCTACGCGATGATCCGCGTGCAGACGCTCCTCTTCCCGGAGTCGCCGCTGCACGGCCTGCTCATGTGGGCCGCCCTGCTGACCATGATCATCGGCATCCTCGGCGCCGTCTCGCAGTCCGGCCTCAAGCGCATCCTGTCCTTCACCCTCGTCAGCCACATCGGCTACATGGTCTTCGGGATCGCGCTCGGCACCGCGCACGGGATGGCGGGCGCCATCTTCTACGTCGTGCACCACATCACGATCCAGACCGCGCTCTTCCTCATCGCCGGCCTCGTCGAGCGGCTCGGCGGCACGACCTCGCTCGACCGGCTCGCCGGCCTCGCCATCGCCTCACCCGCCCTGTCGATCCTCTTCTTCGTGGCCGCGATGAACCTCTCGGGCATCCCGCCGCTGTCCGGGTTCCTCGCCAAGATCGGCCTACTCCACGCCGGCATCGAGTACGGCACGCCCC
Organism: Intrasporangium sp.; assembly: GCA_035707905.1. Lineage (GTDB taxonomy): Bacteria > Actinomycetota > Actinomycetes > Actinomycetales > Dermatophilaceae > Intrasporangium_A. The sequence goes on along the minus strand of DASSTN010000246.1, from coordinate 575 downwards.
TGTCGTGGGCGCTCGTCGTCGGCGGCATCGTAACGAGCCTGCTCACCCTGTACGCACTGGCCAAGGTGTGGAGCCAGGCGTTCTGGCGCCCGGTCGCCGAGACACCCCTCTCGATGCCCGCGGCCGAGGCACCCGTCCCGGCCGTGCCGGTCGAGACGCCCGCCACCATGGCCTCCACCATGACCTCCGCCAGCCAGGGAGGGGACGAGCTCGACAGCACGAGCGCGGGGACCGCTGTCCTCACCGAGCCCACGTCGACGTCCACGTCCAGGGCCATGCCACCGCTCATGCTGGGCGCAACCGCGACGATGACCGCCATCGGTCTCGTCATCACGCTCGCGGCCGGACCGCTCTTCGCCTACACCCAACGGGCCGCCGCCGACCTCAAGCAGCGCGACCCCTACATCACCAGCGTCCTGCCGCCGGAGGTGCGCCGATGAGAAGCCCTGTGTCAAGCCGCTTGCTTTTCGGCGTCTTGGAGGACTCGTTGGAGGGCGTTGTGCCGGGCGGGGTCGTAGGCGGTTCTGTTCTGCCAGCAGTGCCAGATGACGTACAGCCAGGCGCGGGCGAGGATG
>DASSTN010000245.1:0-7268 GCA_035707905.1 Intrasporangium sp. | reverse complement strand
CGAAGTCCTGTGGTTGGGCACTGAAGCGGGCATGCGGCGACATGGTCACCGTCCTTCCGAATCGTTCCCCTGTCGGTGGTGGCGGTGTGGACGGCGTCGGCCACGGGTGTGAGGTGCGGCAAGGCTACCCCCGGCTCGGCTGCGTCCCGGCCTCCGGGACGTCGTGTTTTGCATCCTGAGATGCCGCCGGCGTGGGTCAGCCCGGACTGCGCCGGTCGGCGGGGGCGTCACCCCGAGTGTCGCTGGGGTGAGGGGTCGCCGGGCCACTCGTGCCGGACGGCTCCGTGGCGGACAGTTCCGTCGCGGACGGCTCGGTGCCGGACGGCCCGACGCGGACCGGCTGGCTCGGGGACTGCTCGGTGCGCCCGAAGCGGAGCCAGAGGGCGAGGCCGACGAGGAAGACGAGGATCGAGACCCAGGTGTTGACCCGCTGGCCCAGGATGTGGTTCGCCGAGTCGCTGCGCATGTTCTCGATGACGATGCGCCCGATGGGGTAGCCCATGACGTAGGCGGCGAAGGTCTGTCCCGAGGCGAGCCGGCGGCGCCGCTCGAGCAGGATCAGCCCGGCCGCGAGCAGGAGGCACCAGATCGCCTCGTAGAGGAAGGTCGGGTGGAAGTAGCCCTTGACGATCGGGTGGCCGGACGCATCCGTCACAGCGTGCCCGAGCGCCTGGTCCCACTCGTAGACCTTGAGCCGCCACGGCAGGTTGGTCGGCCCGCCGTAGATCTCGTTGTTGAAGTAGTTGCCGAACCGCCCCATCGCCTGCGCGACGAGGATCCCGGGCGCGGCGGCGTCGGCGAAGGCCTTGAATGTCACACCGTGACGGCGGCCGCCGATCCACACTCCGACCGCGCCCAGTGCGATGGCCCCCCAGATGCCGAGGCCGCCGTTCCAGATCGCGAAGGCGTCCATCGGGTGGCCGCCCGCCCCGAAGTAGGGCTGCGGGGTCGTGATGAGGTGGTAGATCCGTCCGCCGACGATCCCGAAGGGGACCGCCCACGCGCTGATGTCGAGCGCGACGCCCTTGCGGGCGCCCCGGGCGACGAGGCGCCGGTCGGTCCACCAGACGGCGACAATGATGCCGGCGAGGATGCACAGGGCGTAGGCGCGGACCGGGATGGGACCGAGGTACCAGACCCCCTGCGTCGGTGACGGGATGTCGGTGGCGAGCGACGCCAGCGACGGTATGCCGCTCACCGCGGTCACGCGCGTCCCCTCCGCACGCCGTCGGCGAGCTCTGTCGCCAGCTTGCGCAGCCGGGCCAGGCCCTCGCTCTCCGAGGGCGCCTCCGTCAGGCAGCGCACGAGCGCCGATCCGACGATGACCCCATCGGCGAAGCGGCCGACCTCGGCGGCCTGCTCCCCCGTCGAGACGCCGAGGCCGACGCAGACCGGCAGGTCCGTGACGGCACGAGTGCGGCCGACGAGGTCCTCGGCGGCGTCGCCGACCCTGGCCCGGGCACCCGTGACCCCCATGACGGCCGTGGCGTAGACGAAGCCGCGGCAGGCAGAGGTGACGGTCGCGAGCCGCTCGGGGGTCGAGCTCGGGGCCACGAGGAAGACCTTGTCCAGATCGTGCCGGTCGGCCGCCTCGATCCACTCCCCCGCCTCGTCGGGGATGAGGTCCGGGGTGATGAGCCCGGCCCCGCCCGCCTCAGCCAGCTCGCCGGCGAAGCGCTCGACGCCGCGCCGCAGGACCGGGTTCCAGTAGGTCATGACGAGGGCGGCCGCCCCGTGGTCGACGACGGCGCGCACCGCGGGGAACGCGTCGCGGACCCGGACACCACGGGCAAGAGCGCGGACGGCCGCGTCCTGGATGACTGGCCCGTCCATGACGGGGTCGCTGTAGGGGATGCCGATCTCGACGATGTCGACGCCGGACTCGACGAGGACGCGCATCGCCTCGATCGACCCCTCGACGGTGGGGAACCCGACGGGGAGGTAGCCGACGAGGGCGGCCCGACCCTCCTCGCGGCACCGCTGCAGCACCGGTGCGACGCTCACTGCTGCACTCCCGTCCCGGTCGGGCCCTCGGTCCTGACGGCCGGCTCGGGCGAGTCGCTCTCGTCGAGCAGCCCGAACCACTGCGCAGCGGTGTGGACGTCCTTGTCGCCGCGTCCGGAGAGGTTGACGAGGATGACGGCCTCGGGGCCGAGCTCACGGCCCAGCTGCATGGCGCCGGCGAGGGCATGCGCGCTCTCGATGGCGGGGAGGATGCCCTCGGTGCGGGAGAGGAGGGCGAAGGCCTCCATCGCCTCGTCATCGGTGATGGGCCGGTACTCGGCGCGGCCGGTCTCGCGCAGGTGGGCGTGCTCGGGCCCGACGCTCGGGTAGTCGAGGCCTGCCGAGACACTGTGGGACTCGAGGGTCTGCCCGTCCTCGTCCTGCAGGACGTAGGTGTAGGCGCCGTGCAGGACGCCCGGGTCGCCGGTCGAGAACCGGGCGGCGTGCTTGCCCGAGGCGATGCCGGAGCCACCGGCCTCGAGGCCGACCAGACGCACCCCCGCGTCGTCGATGAAGCGGTGGAAGATCCCCATGGCGTTCGAGCCGCCTCCGACGCAGGCACAGACGACGTCGGGAAGCCGCCCGACCAGGTCCAGCACCTGCTGTCGGGCCTCGACGCCGATGAGGCGGTGGAAGTCGCGCACCATCTCGGGGAACGGATGCGGACCGGTCACGGTGCCCAGCACGTAGTGGGTGGTCTCGACGTTGGCGACCCAGTCGCGGAACGCCTCGTTGACGGCGTCCTTGAGCGTCCGGCTGCCGTGCTCGACCGCGACGACCTCGGCCCCGAGCAGGCGCATGCGGGCGACATTGAGGGCCTGCCGCTCCGTGTCCTTCCTGCCCATGTAGACGACGCACTCGAGCCCGAGCAGGGCGGCCGCCGTCGCGGTCGCGACGCCGTGCTGCCCGGCGCCCGTCTCGGCGATGACGCGGGTCTTGCCCATCCGCTTGGTCAGCAGTGCCTGGCCCAGCACGTTGTTGATCTTGTGGGAGCCGGTGTGGTTCAGGTCCTCGCGCTTGAGGATGACCCTGGCCCCGCCGCAGTGCTGGGCGAAGCGCGGCACCTCGGTGATGATGCTGGGCCGGCCGGTGTAGGTGCGGTGGAGCCGCTCGAGCTCCCCGACGAACTCGGGATCGACGAGGGCCTTGCGGCGCTCCTCGTCGAGCTGCTCGAGGGCCGGGATGAGCGCCTCCGGGACGAAGCGCCCGCCGAAGGCACCGAACCGCCCGGCAGGGGCATGGGACATGGTCACTCCTGCTCCGCTCGCGCGGCGGTCGCCGCGGCGATGAACTCCTGGACCCTCTCGGTGGGGCGTGCGCCGGTCACGAGGGCCTCACCGACGAGGACCGCCCGGGCACCGGACCGCACGTAGGCCACCACGTCGTCCGGACCGGTGACGCCCGACTCTGCGACCGCGACGACGTCGTCCGGGATGCGCGGCAGCAGCTGGTGCACGGTGCGCGGGTCGACCTCGAGGGTCTTGAGGTTGCGCGCGTTGACGCCCACGAGGACCGGGTCGACGGCCATGGCCCTGTCGAGCTCGTCAGGCGCGTGGACCTCGACCAGCGGCGTCATGCCGAGCTCGCGCGCCTGGGTGTGCAGGTCGCGCAGGAGCACGTCGTCGAGGCCAGCGACGATGAGCAGGACGAGGTCGGCGCCGTGGACCCGGGCCTCGGTCACCTGGTAGGGGTCGACCACGAAGTCCTTGCGCAGGACCGGGATGCGCACCGCCTTGCGGACCGCATCGAGGTCCTCGAGGGACCCCGAGAAGCGCCGCTGCTCGGTCAGGACGCTGACGGCGCTCGCGCCGCCGGCCTCGTAGGCCGCCGCGAGGGTGGCCGGCTCGGGGATCTCGGCGAGGTGGCCCTTGCTGGGGCTGCGTCGCTTCACCTCGGAGATGACCGCGACGCCCGGAGCCGACCGGAACGCCGGTAGCGGGTCGAGGGCGGGGGGAAGGCTCGCGAGACTCGCCTCGAGCCGGGTGGCGGACAGGGCCGCCCGCCGGGCCTCGAGGTCCTCGCGGACGCCCTCGATGATCTCGTCGAGAACGCTCGGCACCTGGCTCAGCTCTTGCCGACCGTCTTCGCGCCCGACTCCTGCGGGGCGTCGGCGAGCAGCGTCTCGTGGTGGGTCGGGTGTCCCTTGCTGCCGTAGCCGGCCATCGACAGGACCTTGCCGGCGATGACGCCGATGACGATGACGACGACACCGATGATGCCGAGGATGACGCTCGCGATGACGACGGCTACCGACACGACGACGCAGCCGACGAGGACGATGGAGACCAGCGTCCACGCGGCCACGCTGTGGCCGTGGTCCTCGTGCTCTTCTTCCATGACTCCCTCTCTCCGGTGGGGTGACGTCTACGCGCGGCCCATTGTGTCAGGTGTCGGTGGGTGGTTCGCGCAAGGGCCGCAGGCAACGGCGGCCGGGCCACCACTCGCGCCGCGTCACTCGTCGCGGGGCCGGTCGCCCACCGTGGGGTCGCGGCCGTCCGTGAGGTCGTCCCACGTGCTGCGCACCTCGCCCCGGGGACCGGCGGCCGGTCGCGCCCCCCGCTCGTAGCGCGTGCCCAGGCCACCCCAGCCACGGCTCCACGACGCGGCGAGGACTGCTCCGGCGACGAGGACGACGGCGACGACGGCGGCGAGCCAGGCCGGGCCCGTGGCGCTTCCGGTGGCCTCCGGGGCGGTGGTGCGGGCCAGCTCCCTCGCCACCGCGTCCGCGACCACCTGGGTCGGTCGCAGGGCGACGAGCAGGACGAGGGCCAGGGCACCGAGGGAGGCGAGGACGAGGAGCACGGCCGACACGGCCCTGATGGCGCGACCACCGGTCATGAGTGCCAGGAGCGCCGCGACGGCGACGATAGCGAGGCCGATGACGGCGGGCATCGCCTCCGTCCCGGTCACGGACGTGGTCCCGTGGCTCAGCACGTCGTTGGCACGACCCGTCACCCAGGTCTGGGTGGACAGCGCCGCGAGGACCGCGGCGGGCACGGCGACCACGAGGGCCGCCTGGCGCTTGCCCGCCCTCACGCGACCACCGTCTGCAGTCCCTCGGCCGCCGCGACGGCGCGCAGGGCTGCCGCCGCCTTGTTGACCGTCTCGTCGTACTCGAGGGCTGGGACGGAGTCGGCCACGATCCCCGCCCCTGCCTGCACATGGGCCTGGCCGTCCTTGATCAGGGCCGTCCGGATGGCGATCGCCATGTCGAGGTCGCCCGCGAAGTCGAGGTAGCCGACGACACCGCCGTAGAGGCCCCGCCGCAGGCCCTCGTACTCGTCGATGAGCGCCATGGCCCGCGGTTTCGGGGCTCCGGACAGGGTGCCCGCCGGGAAGGTGGCGACGAGCGCGTCGTAGGCCGAGCACTCGTCCCGGAGCCGGCCGACCACGGTCGACTCGATGTGCATGATGTGGCTGTAGCGGCGGATCGACATGAAGTCCACGGTGTCGACCGTGCCCGCGCGGCAGATGCGTTGCAGGTCGTTGCGGGCGAGGTCGACGAGCATGAGGTGCTCGGCCCGCTCCTTGGCGTCGGCGAGCAGCTCCTCGGCGAGGTGCGCGTCGTGCTCCGGGCTCGCGCCGCGCGGCCTCGAGCCGGCGATCGGGTGGGTGATGGCCTCCCGCCCGACCACCTTGATGAGCGCCTCCGGGCTCGACCCGACGACGTCGTACGACGACCCGTCGGGGTGGGGCAGCCGGAGGAGGTACATGTAGGGGCTCGGGTTGGAGACTCGCAGGGCGCGGTAGACGTCGAGCGCGTCCGCTGCGCACGGCACCGAGAACCGCTGGGACACGACGATCTGGAACGCCTCCCCGGCTCGGATGGCCTCCTTGGCGCGCTCGACGAGGCCCTCGAACTCCTCCCGGCCGTGGCTGCTCGTCGGCTCCTGTGGGACGGGGCGGATCGTCGAGACGCTGCTCGGCGCGGGGGCCGCCAGCTCGCGAGTCATCCGGTCGAGCCGCTCGACGGCGTCCGCCCAGGCGTGCTCGATCCGCTCGTCGGTCGCGTCACGGTTGAGCGCGTTCGCGACGAGCAGCAGGGAGCCGTCGCTGTGGTCGAAGACAGCGAGGTCCGTCGCGAGCATCATGGCCAGCTCGGGCAGGTCGAGCCGGTCCGCGCCGGTGTCGGGCACCGCCTCCCAGTGCCGCACCGCGTCGTAGGTGATCGCGCCGACCATGCCTCCGGTCAGAGGCGGCAGCCCCTCGATCCGGGGCGTGGCGAGCGCCGCGACCGTGCCGCGGAGCGCCTCCGTCGGGTCGCCGGAGGTCGGCAGGCCGACGGGGACGTCGCCGATCCAGTGCGCCTCTCCCCCGCGCTCGGTCAGGGTCGCCTCGGCGCGCGCCCCGACGATGGAGTAGCGCGACCAGACGCCGCCGTGCTCGGCCGACTCGAGCAGGAAGGTGCCGGGGGCGTCCTTGGCGAGCTTCCGGTACACGCCCACGGGCGTCTCAGCGTCGGCCAGGACGCGCCGGACGACGGGGATGACGCGGCGGTCGCCGGCGAGCGCGAGCTCGGTGAAGACCTCGAGCGAGGGCCACGTCACCCCCCACGCGAGGTCAGCCCGAGGCTGGACGGAGGTGAGCGGCATACCTGCCCCGGGAGCGGCGGTCACGGCCGCTCCCCCACGACGGCGGGGAGGACCTTGGCGTCGAAGCAGGTTCGGTCGCCCGTGTGGCACGCGGCGCCGACCTGGTCGACGAGGACGAGGAGGGCGTCGCCGTCACAGTCGAGCCGCACGCCCTTGACCCACTGGACGTGGCCGCTCGTGTCACCCTTGCGCCAGTACTCCCTGCGGCTGCGGGACCAGAAGGTGACGCGGCCCTCGCTGAGGGTGCGGCGCAGGGCCTCCTCGTCCATCCAGCCGACCATGAGCACCTCGCGCGTGTCGTGCTGCTGCACGACGGCGGCGACGAGCCCGTCGGCGTCGCGCTTGAGCAGCTCGGCGATGGTCGGGTCCAGGGAAGGAGAGGTCACGCCGCCATTCTGCCGGTCACGGGGAGTCGCGACGGTAGCGGCTCGGAGTGTGGCCGAGCACGACGCGGAAGTCGTTCGTGAGGTGGGCCTGGTCGACGTAGCCGAGGTCTGCGGCGACCGTCGCCAGCTCGACGGCCGGCTCGGTCCGGATCCGCTCGGCGGCCTCCTGCAGGCGGCGGCGCCGGATCATGGCGGAGGGCGGCAGGCCGACATAGCGCTTGGCGAGCCGCTGCACGGTGCGCGTGGAGACGCCCAGCCGGGCCGCGGCGTCGGCCGGGTGCAGCAC
>DASSTN010000244.1:0-3510 GCA_035707905.1 Intrasporangium sp. | reverse complement strand
GGGCGGCAAAACTGCTCGGGACCGGGCGTGGGGGCACCCTGCGTGAGCAGCCTTGGGTGGTGCATGCATGCGCGCACGACCTGAGCGCGCACGCAAGGGGGAAATCTACCAGCGCAGGGCGTGGGCTCCAAAACGGCTTCGCGCCCGCCCGTATGCCGCTCAGCCCGCCCGCGTGCGGCCGCCTGGGTCGAGTGGCCGGAACCCCCGCTCAGGCGTTCGAGCGGGCCCGGGTGATCGTGAGGATCGCCCGTTCGACCGCGTAGACGGGATCCCGGCCACCGCCCTTCACCGCGAAGTCGGCGGCGGCGACCGCCTGCAGCGCGGCGGCGAGGCCGTCGCTCGTCCAGTGGGAGAGGGCGGCCCGGGCCCGTTTGACCTGCCACGGGGCCATCCCGACGCTGCTGGCCAGCTGCTCCGGACTCCCCCGCCCTGCGGCACCCACCTTGATGAGACCGCGCAGCTGCGAGGCGAGGACCGCGACGATCGGGACCGGGTCGAGACCCGAAGCGATGGCGTGCCGCAGCAGCCGGAGCGCCTCGGGGGTGTTGCCGGCGATCGCCGCGTCGGCGACCCGGAAGCCGGTCGCATCCACCTTGCCGCCGTGGTAGGTGTCGACCACCGCGTCGGTGACCACGCCCTCGGTGTCGGCGACGAGCTGGGCACAGGCGGCGGCGAGCTCGCTGACGTCGCGGCCCACCGCCTCGACGAGAGCGCGGACCCCGTCGGTCGTGATCTTGCGCCGCGCCCGGGCGAACTCCTGCTGGACGAACTCGCTCTTGTCGCGGTCGTTCTTGATGGCCGGACAGTTGATGACCCGGGCGCGCTGCTTCTTGAGCGCGTCGAGGACCCGCTTGCCGCGCTGCCCGGACGCATGGGTCACGACGAGGTGGACATCCTCGATCGGGGCGGCCAGCACCGTCAAGAGGTCGTCCTGCAGCTCGTCGGGCGCCTCGTGCAGGCCCCGCACGAGGATGCAGGTGGAGCCACCGAAAAGCGACGGGCTGGCGTGGACCAGGAGCGAACCCGGCTCGTAGCCGCCCGCATCGACACGGACGACGTCCATGGCCGCTTCGCGCGCTCGCCCGAGCAGGGAGCTGAGCTCCCGCTCGACGAGGACCTCCTCGGGACCGCTGATGAGGGTCAGGGGCGGCACGTCGGGTGCGGTCATGGCGACCACTGTGCCACGTACCGGTGACACGGCCGCGAGCCCGCCGACTGCCGGCCCCTTCCCGGCTCCGCTCAGTCGAAGAGCGCGCCGGAGGCCAGCTTGACACCCAGCTGCTCCGCGCGCGCGAGGATCGCCTCGGCGGGCAGCTCGAAGTGCTCGACGAGCTCGTCGAGGTGCAGCCCGGCGTCGGCCGCGTCGCGCAGCTCGTCGTCCTCCTCGTCGCTCCAGGCATGCCCGCCGGTGACCGCACGACGGGAGGACTCGGCCACGGGAGGGGCCGCTGCGACGGGTCGGGGGTGCTCGGCGCCGTCCTCGGCTCGAGTGCCCGTCAGGCTGCGCATCGCCGGCTCCTCCACTGGCAACGGATCGGGCGCTGTCTGGTCCAGACGGGCGAGCGCGCCGAGCACCATTGCCTTGTCGGTGGTGGGCCAGAACGGCGGCAGCGAGCGCTGGAGGAAGCCGGCATAACGCGCCGTCATCATGCGGGAGTCGAGGAAGGCGACGACGCCCCGGTCGTCGGCCCGGCGGACGAGGCGCCCGGCCCCTTGGGCGAGGCGCAGGGCGGCATGGGTCGCCGACACGGCCATGAAGCCGTTGCCGCCCATCCTCGCGATCGCCTGCGAGCGAGCGGAGGCGAGCGGGTCATCCGGGCGGGGGAACGGGATGCGGTCGATGATGACGAGCTGGCAGGACGACCCAGGCACGTCGACGCCCTGCCAGAGGGTCAGCGTGCCGAAGAGGCATGTGCGCGGGTCTCGGGCGAACTGGCGCACCAGGGTGGTGATCTGGTCCTCCCCCTGGCACAGCACCGGGAACTCGTCGCCGAAGCGCGCTCGCATGATCTCGGCCGCGGTCTGGGCCGCGCGCATCGAGGAGAAGAGCCCCAGGGTTCGGCCCCCCGCGGCCCGGACCAGCTGCTCGATCTCGTCGAGGCTGTCGTCACTCGCGCCATCGCGGCCGGGCGGCGGCAGGTGCGCGGCGACGTAGGCGATCGCCTGTCGTGGGTAGTCGAACGGACTGCCCACGTCGAGTCCCTGCCAGGCCGGGGCGCCGTCGCCGCGCAGGCCGATGGTGCCGGCCACCGCGTCGAACGTGCCGCCGAGCTCGAGGGTCGCGGACGTCAGCACGACCGTGCGCTCTGCGAACACCTTGTCGCGGACCAGCATGGCGACGCTCATCGGGGCGACACGCAGGACCGGCCCACGCCGCGGGTCGCGGGTCAACCAGACGACGTCGAGGTCACGCTCCTCGAGGATGCGCTCGGCGTTCTCCTGCACCTCATCCACCGCGGCGCGTGCCACCTGGCGACCGCCGTCCGGGTCGTCGTTGGACGAGGGCTTGAGGTCACTCTGGACTGCTCGCGCGGTGTCGCGGACCCGCGAGAGCGCGAGCGCCACCGCGTCGGGGATGCCGAGCAAACGCCCTTCCTCCACCGGTTCGAGGACGGCTGCGAGCAGGTCGCCGGCCTCGGTCAGGGCGGCCGAGTTCTCCGACAGGCGGCCGGCCTTCTTCGCGGCGGTGGCCACCATCGTGCCGGTCAGCTCGTCGGTGATCGTTGCCGTGACCCGGTCGACGAGCTCGTGCGCCTCGTCGATGACGAGGACGTCGTGCTCCGGAAGCATCTGGCGACCCTCGAACGAGTCGATCGCCATGAAGGAGTGGTTGGTGACGATGACGTCGACGTCGGCCGCCGCGGCCCGTGCCCGCTCCACGAAGCACTCCGCGACGAGGGGGCACTTGCTGCCCAGGCACTCGTGCGCCGAGACGGACACCTGCCGCCACGCCCGCTCGGAGACGCCGGGGACGAGCTCGTCCCGGTCGCCGGTCTCGGTTGTGTCGGCCCATTCCCGCAGCCGCACGACCTCCTGCCCGAGACGACCCGCGGCGGCGTCGACCTGCCCGACCCCGAGCAGAGCCTCCTCCTCGTCGGGGAAGCCGCCCTCGAGCTTGTGCAGGCACACATAGTTGCGCCGGCCCTTGACGAGCGCGAAGGTCGGACGGCGGCCAAGGAGAGGCTGGACGGCGTCGGCGACACGAGGCATGTCGCGGTCGACGATCTGCGCCTGCAGGGCGAGCGTCGCCGTGGCCACCACGGCGGGCCGACCCGCCTCGAAGGCGTGCGCGACGGCTGGGACGAGGTAGGCGAGCGACTTGCCGGTGCCCGTCCCCGCCTGGACGAGGAGGTGCTCCTTCGCCTCCACGGCGTGCGCGACAGCCTTCGCCATGGCGACCTGTCCCGGACGCTCGCTGCCACCCAGCCCGGTCACGGCGGCGTGGAGCAGGGCGTCGAGCGTCGGTCGCGGCATTGCCTCAGGGTACTTCCGACCCACGACGGCTCCGGG
>DASSTN010000243.1:0-5297 GCA_035707905.1 Intrasporangium sp. | reverse complement strand
ACTCGGTCACCGTGCGCACACTGTGGTCCAGACGCAGACCCGAGTCCCAGATCGGGTACCAGAGCCGGTCCGCGAAGGCGGCGACGTCGGGCCCGGACAGGCCACGGGGATGGTGGAGCAGGACGAGGTCCAGGTCGCTGAACGGCCCCGGGTCGCCCCGACCGAGTGACCCGACGGCGGCAAGGGCGACGCCATCGAGACGGCGACCGGCGCATGCCGCCTCCCAGAGACCGCCGAGCCACTCCCGCCTGTGCTCGGTGGTCGCTCGACGGCGGGCCGCCCCCAGACCCGGCGTCGCAAAGTCGCGGCTCCCGCCGTGGCCCAGCCGTTGCGCTCGCAACACCGTCCCGCCTCCCGACTCCCCCGCGCCCTTGGGTCGCATCGGCGTCTGCCTGTCCGTGCTCACTCAGAGCGCAGCCGGGCCGCGTTCACCGGTGCGCACGCGGATGACATCGTCGACCGGGACGGCCCAGATCTTGCCGTCGCCGATCCGGCCCGTCTGGGCGGCCTTGAGGATGACCTCCATGACGTCGGGCGCGTCGATGCTGTCCACGACGACCTCGATCCGGATCTTGGGGACGAACGCGACGGTGTACTCCGCACCGCGGTAGACCTCGCTGTGCCCCCGCTGGCGTCCGTAGCCGCTGGCCTCGCTGATCGTCATTCCCCAGATGCCGAAGGCCTCGAGGGCCTCCTTCACGTCGTCGAGCCGGTGCGGCTTGATGATCGCGGTGACGAGCTTCATGACCGTGCCTCCTCAGTGTGGTGGGTCCTCGTGCCGGCAGAGCCGGCCGCTCCGGCCAGTCCGGCCGCGAGGGGTGCCGGCGCCGGGTTGGCGCCGTGCAGGGTCTTGCCGAGGGCGCTCCCGAAGGGTCCGCCGAGGGTGCCCGTGAGGTTGCTCCAGTCGTAGGCGGACTCGGCGTGCAGCTCCTGGTCGATCCCGGTCACCTCCGCGTCGGGGTCGATCCGCCAGCCCATGACCGCCCGTAGGGTGAGGCCGACGACGGCGGTGACGACCCCGGACAGGACGACGGCGGCGACGGCGATACCGATCTGCACGACCAGTTGACGCGGGCCTCCGCCGTAGAGGAGCCCTGTCCGCGTGCCGAGCAGGCCGATCCCGACGGTGCCCCAGAGGCCCGCGACGAGGTGCACGCCGACCACGTCGAGCGAGTCGTCGAAGCCGAGGCGGTACTTCAGGCCGACGGCCAGGGCACAGAGCGCCCCCGCGACCGCGCCGAGCGCGATGGAGCCGATCGGCGACAACGCGCCGGCAGCCGGGGTGATCGCGACGAGACCGGCCACGACACCTGACGCCGCCCCCAACGAGGTCGCGTGGCCGTCGCGGACCCGCTCGGTGACGAGCCAGCCGAGCATCGCTCCGCACGTGGCAACGGTCGTGTTGACCCACGCGACACCGGCCGTCCCGTTGGCGGCCAGGGCCGAGCCGGCGTTGAACCCGAACCAGCCGAACCACAGCAGCGCGGCCCCGAGCATGACGAGCGGCAGGTTGTGCGGACGCATGGCGACTTTTCCGAAGCCGATGCGCTTGCCGACGACGAGTGCCAGGACGAGACCAGCCATCCCTGCGTTGATGTGGACGACGGTCCCGCCGGCGAAGTCGATCGGCGTGACCGACGCCGTGGCGCTGTCCCCGGAGCCGGTGATCCCGAAGAGCCAGGCGGCCAGCCCGTTCGGGGAGCCGGACAGCAGCCCCCCGCCCCACACCTGGTGCGCGAGGGGGAAGTAGGCGAGCGTCACCCAGATCCCGCTGAAGACCAGCCAGGTGCTGAACTTGACCCGGTCGGCGATGGCCCCACTGATGAGGGCGACCGTGATGATCGCGAAGGTCAGCTGGAATGCGACGTTGACGACGGTCGGGTAGCTGCCGCTCATGACGTAGTCACCCGCGCTGTCGGTGATCGCGCCGTGCAGGCCGAAAAGGTCGAAGGGGTTCGCGAACAGCCCCGCGACCGAGCGCGGCCCGTAGGACATCGAGTAGCCCCACAGGACGTAGACCACGCCGACGACGCCCATGGCACCGAACGACATCATCATCATGTTGAGGACGGACTTGCCTCGGACCATCCCGCCGTAGAAGAGGGCGAGCGCCGGCGTCATGAGCAGCACCATGGAGGCGCTGACGAGCATCCAGGCCGTGTCGCCGCTGTTGAGTGCGTTCTTCATGTCGAGGAGTCTCCGGACTCCCCGTTTCGCCTCGTCGTGCCGCACGTTACGGCGGCGTCAACAGATCAGCGCTCGTGTGACGTTCGTGTTTCCCAGCCCCAGACAGAGGTATGCCGCTCAGCTGACTCAGCTGAGCGGCATACCTGTGGCGCTCGGTCGGGTCCTCAGCCCCTGCGTCACTCCACAATGGCGTCGACGAAGGCCTCCGGGTCGAACGGCGCCAGGTCGTCCGGCCCCTCACCGAGACCGACCAGCTTGACCGGGACGCCGAGCTGGCGCTGGACCGACACGACGATCCCGCCCTTGGCCGTGCCGTCCAGCTTCGTCAGGACGATGCCGGTGATGTCGACCGCCTCGGCGAAGACCTTTGCCTGCTGCAGGCCGTTCTGCCCGGTGGTCGCATCGAGCACGAGGAGCACCTCGTCGATCTCGCTCTGCTTCTCGATGACGCGCTTGATCTTGCCGAGCTCGTCCATCAGGCCGACCTTGTTGTGCAGGCGCCCGGCCGTGTCGATGATGACTACGTCGACCTCCTGCTCGATGCCGGCCTTGACGGCGTCGAACGCGACCGCCGCTGGGTCTGCGCCCTCCTTGTCCGAACGCACCGTGGGCACGCCGACGCGGCCGCCCCACGTCTCGAGCTGGTCGGCCGCGGCGGCCCGGAAGGTGTCGGCCGCGCCGAGCAGGACGTCCCGGTCCTCGGCGACGAGGACCCGGGCCAGCTTGCCGACGGTCGTCGTCTTGCCGGTGCCGTTGACCCCGACGACGAGGATGACCGCGGGCCGGATGCCCACCCGGGACGAGGCGATTCGCCGGTCCATGTCGGGCTGGACCAGTGCGAGCAGGTCCTTGCGCAACCAGCCGCGGACCGTTGCCTCGTCGGTCGCGCCCTCGACCTTGACCTGGGTGCGCAGGGAGTCGACGAGCTCCGTCGTGGCCTCCACACCGAGGTCCGAGGCGATGAGGGTGTCCTCGACCTCCTCCCAGGCCTCCTCGTCGAGCTTGCCGCGCGAGAGCAGCGCGAGCAGGCCCTTGCCGATCGCCGAGTTGGACCGCGCTAGGCGGGCGCGAAGCCGCTGGAGACGGCCACGCGCTGACTCGGGCCGCTCGACGGCCGGCGCCGGGATGATCTCCTCGACGCCGATCTCAGTCGGTCCCGCAGACGGCTCGCCCGGGTGCTCAGGAGGTGCGGCCCCCGAGGCACGCTCCGGGCTGCGGTCGAGGTCCTCTGCCGGCAGCCCAGGTGGCGCATGGCGCGGCGCCTCACGCTCCTCCGCAGGAGGCTCTGCCCGGCCTCCACCACGCATGAGGCCGTAGACGAGCCCGGCACCGAGTACCACGATGACCAGAGCGATGACGACGTAGAGCCACAGGTTTTCCACGCACTCATCCAATCACGCGCCGAGAAGCCGTCGAGGTGCCGACCGCCGGAGCAACAGGCCCCGAAGTCGGGGCGCCTGCGCCGGCCGGCAGGACGCGGAGCTCAGTGGGTGCGGGGGCGGCGGCGACGCACGGCGGCGAGCCGCGCCGCGCCCCGACGGGTGAGCAGGGCCTTGCCTTCGCGGCGAGCGGGCAGGGCGACGGAACCGACGATCGCGACACCGAGGCCGGTGGCGACCAGCATCAGGAAGACGAGGAGCACCATGTGACCAGAGTGACGGATGTGACTGAGCAGAGCCTGGGGACCCTCTGAGGGGTTTCGTTCCGTCATCGATTCGTCACCGACCCGTGACCGGACAGGAGACGATCACCCGCATTCGCTCCTTTCTGGGCCCAAATGGGCTCACCCCCGATACCCTGACCGCGACCCGGCGCACCCAGCGCCGACCAGCAGGAGCTCCCATGAAGACATTCCTTCGCCTCGCCGCCGCGGCCCTCTCCGCCGGGGCTCTCGCCACGACCGCCATCGGCCAAGCGGTCGCGGCGGAGACGGTTCCCGTGTATCGGATCGCCGGCCCCGACCGCATCGCGACCGCGGTCGCCGCCTCGAGGACGGCGTGGGACGACGCCGGCAGCAAGGACGGCCCCACCGCGACGGCAGCCGTCATCAGCCGGTACGACGACTACGCCGACGCCCTTGGCGGCTCGGCGCTGGCAGGCACCGCCGGCGGGCCGCTCCTGCTCACCCACACCAACTACATCGACGGCGCGACCACGAACGAGGTCAAGCGCATCCTTGGCACGAAGGGCGTCGTCTACGTCCTCGGGAGCACCGGCGCGATCTCGGCGGCAGCCGCGAAGAGCCTCGCTGACAAGGGCTACACGGTGAAGCGGCTCGCCGGCACCGACCGCTACGCGACATCGGTGGAGGTCGCGAAGGAAGTCGGGAGGCTCGGCACCACGGGGCACCCCCAGTTCGTCTTCGCCACGACCGGGCTGAACTTCCCTGACGGCCTGGCCGCCGGCGCGACCGCGGCAGGGTACGCCGCGCCCGTGGTGCTGACCAAGGACAGCGCTCTGCCGTCGGTCGTCAAGTCCTACCTCACCACCGAGCAGGCCGCCGGGGTCGACATCCTCGCGGTGGGGGGAGCGACGGCGAAGGCGCCGTTCCGCTGGGCCGGCACGCTCGCCGGCAAGGACCGCTACGAGACAGCGGCCCTGATCGCGCGGGCATTCTGGGCTGACCCCAAGTCGACCGATGACGACGCCACGGCGATCGGGCTCGCGACCGGCGAGAACTGGCCCGACGCGCTGGCCGGCGGCGCCCTCATGGCGACGGCGGGGCCGCTCGTGCTCTCGAAGCAGTCCTCCCTGCCCGCGGCCACCAAGGCGGCCGCCACCGAGATCGTCAAGTCCGCGAACCCGTCGACGGTGCAGGTGGGCTTCCTCCTCGGTGGCCCGACGGTCGTCACGGACGGGGTGAAGAACGCGTTCGCCCTGGCGCTGAACTCCTGAGCGGAGGAGCCCATGAGCTGGGGCCGCGCGGTCGCGCGGCCCCAGCTCAGCGGCATACGACGCCTGCGGCTAGATGTTCTCCCCACGGAGGTTGGGCACACGACTGGCTGGTGAGTGGCCCTTGAGCGCGGTGTGGCCGCGATGATGATTGTAGGTGTGCAGGAACTCGGGCAGGGCAGCGACGCGCTCGGCCTCGCTGGCGTAGGGCCGGGCAT
>DASSTN010000242.1:0-2260 GCA_035707905.1 Intrasporangium sp. | reverse complement strand
TTGTCGGGCGCGGTCGGCTGGGTGGTTGAGCTCGCGGTCACTGGTCCGACTCCTTGGTGATGACGAGGTTGCCGTAGGCGTCGACGCGGACGACGAAGCCGGGGTGGACGGGCACGGTGGAGCCGAACTCCTCGATGATCGCCGGTCCGGTGATGGTGTCGTCGGCACGAAGGTCCGGGCGCCAGTAGACGTCAGTCAGCACGTAGCCCACCGATGCGTCGAAGCAGACCTTGCGGGTGGAGCGGCGGGCCCGGCCCGCCACGGTGTCGCCCCCCTCCGCCGCCGGGATCTCGCGCAGCTCGGGGCGGGTGATCGGTCCGATACCGGAGACGCGGAGGTTGACCCACTCGACCTGCTGGTGCGGGTCACCGCGGAAGTCGTAGCCATAGAGGGCGCGGTGCTCGGTGTGGAAGGCGTCGGCGACGGTCTCGACGAGCTCGCGGGTGACGGGCCCGTCGGGCATCGGGACCCGGACCTCGAAGGCCTGGCCGAAGTAGCGCAGGTCGGCAGTCCGGGCGTACCGGTGGGCCGAGCGGTCGAAGCCCTCGGCGTCGAGGGCCTGGGCCGCCCGGTCGGTGAGGTCGTCGAGGACCGTCTGGACGGCGTCGAGGTCGAGCCCCTCGTGCTTGGCGACGGCCGTCTGCACGTAGTCGTTCTTGACGTCGACGGTGAGCAGGCCGAACGCCGAGACGTTGCCCGGGTTCTGCGGCACCACGACGCCGGCAAGGCCGAGGATGTCGACGAGGCGGCAGGCGAGGAGCGAGCCGGAGCCGCCGAAGGTCGCGAGCATGAAGTCGCGGACGTCGAGGCCGCGCTTGACGCTGACCTGACGGAGCGCGTTGGCCTGGTTCCAGGCCGAGATCTCGAGGATGCCGACCGCGCACTGGTCCGGCGAGAGGTCGAGCTTGCCAGCGAGGTTCTCGATGCCGGCGCGGGCCGCGTCGATGTCGAGTGGGATCTCGCCACCGAGCAGGTGCGGGGGGATCCGGCCGAGGAGGACGTGCGCGTCGGTGATGGTCGGCTCGGTCCCACCCTTGGCATAGCAGAGCGGGCCTGGGTCTGCGCCCGCGGACTGGGGGCCGACCTTGAGGGTGCCCTCGGGGGAGATCCAGGCGATCGACCCGCCGCCCGCACCGACGGTGACGACGTCGATCATCGGGATCTTGCTCGGGTAGGCGCCCACGCTGCCCTCGGTCGTCAGCGTCGGCTCGCCGTCGAGGACGACGGACACGTCGGTGCTCGTGCCCCCGCCGTCACAGGTGAGCACCCGGTCGAAGCCGGCCCGCTTGGCGATGAGACCCGCTCCGAGTGCACCGGCCGCCGGCCCGGAGAGGACGGTCGTGATCGGCTGGTTGACGACCTCGTGCGCCGACAGGACCCCGCCGTTGGACTTCATGACATAGAAGGGCAACCCACGGGGGGCCTCGCCCCCCGTGCTCCCCCCGAAAGGCCGGCGTGGCTGGCTGAGGAAGTCCTGGAGCCGGTCGTGGATGTTGCGCACATAGCGCGCCACCTTCGGCTTCACGGCAGCATCGACGAGGGTCGTCATGGACCGCTCGTACTCGCGGTACTCCCGCAGCACCTCGCTCGAGATCGAAACCACGGCCTCCGGGTGCTCCTCCGCGAGGATCTCGCGCATCCGCCGCTCATGGGCGTCGTTCGCATAGGAGTGCAGGAAGCAGACGCCGAGCGTCATGACGCCTCGGTCGCGGAACCAGCGGGCCACCCGGACGGCGCCCTCCTCGTCGAACGGACGCAGTTCGTTGCCCTCGAAGTCGAAGCGGCCCTCGACCGTCCTGACGAGGTCGGCCGGCACGATCCGCGGTGGCTTGACCCAGAAGTAGCTGTTGCCGTAGCCGTCCGGCACGGCCTGGCGGGCGATCTCGAGGATGAACTCGTAGCCCTCGGTCGTGATGAAGCCGACCCGCTCGACCTTGCCCTCGAGCAGCTGGTTCGTCGCCACGGTGGTTCCATGCGACACGGCCGTCACGTCCTCACCGCTTGCGCCGAGCAGGTCGAGCACCTTGGTCACACCGTTGATGAAGCCGTCTGCTGGGTTGGACGGGGTGGACGGGGTCTTCGTCGTGACGAGCTCGCCCGTTTCCTCGTCGAGCGCGACGACGTCGGTGAAGGTGCCACCGGTGTCGATGCCGATCCTGATGCGCCGTGAAGTCATGGCCACGATTCAACCGGTGGAGCGCCGCCTGGGCCTTGGCAGATCCTGACAACGGGGGGCCTGTTCTCCGTCAGTCTTCGCCCC
>DASSTN010000241.1:0-4536 GCA_035707905.1 Intrasporangium sp. | reverse complement strand
GCCCATGACCCGCGACGCCCGCTCCGAACGGCTCCTGCTGGCCGATGACCTCGACCGGCTCGGTCCCGACGCCCCCACCCTCTGCGCCGGTTGGCAGACCCGCGACCTCGCGGCCCACGTCGTGATCCGGGACTCGCGTCCTGACCTCTTCGTCCGCGAACACCTGCCCCTCGTGCGAGACCGGGCCAAGCGGGAGATGCGCCGGATCGCGCAGAGCGACTACGGACAGCTCGTGTCACGGGTCCGCGACGGCGCGCCGAGCTGGAACCCGATGTCGTGGGAGGCGGTCGACGAGCGCGCCAACCTCCTCGAGTTCTTCGTGCACCACGAGGACGTCCGGCGGGCACAGGCCGAGTGGTCCGCACGCAAGCTCGACCGCGAGCTGGAGGAGCACCTCTGGACCGACCTGCGGCGCTTCGCCCGGATCGCGTTCCGGCGCTCCCCCACGGGCATCGTGCTGGTCGCCGAGGGGCTGGGCCGGCACGCCGCGCGGCTCCCCGACGAGCGCGGCACCGTCGTCATCCGTGGTGCCGCCCAGGAGCTGGTCCTGTTCGCCTTCGGGCGCACCGGGGTCGCCCAGGTGGAGCTGTCCGGGGACGCGGACGACATCGCCGCCCTGCAGGCGAGCCGGTTGAGCATCTGAGAGGCGTCACTGCCGCCGGCGCAGGTGGTCGTCAGCGAACGACGACACCGGCCTCCCGAAGGGCGGCCTTCACGTCGCACACCGTGAGCTCGCGGAAGTGGAACACGCTGGCTGCGAGCACCGCGTCGGCCCCTGCCTCGACGGCGGGGGCGAAGTGCTCCACCCTCCCCGCTCCCCCGGACGCGATGACCGGGACGGACACCGCCGCCCGCACCTGCCGGATCAGCTCGAGGTCGAAACCGTCCTTCGTCCCGTCGGCGTCCATCGAGTTGAGCAGGATCTCCCCCGCTCCCAACTGCGCCGCTCGAGCGCACCACTCGACGGCGTCTAGGTCGACCGGGGTCCGACCGCCATGCGTCGTCATGACGAAGTCGCCGGTCGGCTGTCCGTCGTCACCCAGGCGACGGCGGACGTCGGCCGACAGGACGAGCACCTGCGCCCCGAACCGATCCGAGATCTCCGAGAGGAGCTCAGGGCGGGCGATGGCCGCCGTGTTGACCCCGACCTTGTCGGCACCCGCACGCAGCAGCCGGTCCACGTCGGCGACCGACCGCACGCCGCCACCGACGGTGAGCGGAATGAAGACCTGCTCTGCCGTTCGCCGCACCACGTCATACGTCGTCTCGCGGTCGCCGCTGCTCGCGGTGACGTCGAGGAAGGTCAGCTCGTCGGCACCCTGCCGGTCGTACAGCTCGGCGAGCTCGACCGGGTCCCCCGCGTCGCGGAGGTTCTCGAAGTTGACGCCCTTGACGACGCGTCCGGCATCGACGTCGAGGCAGGGGATCACCCGGGTGGCCACGGTCATGGCGTCAGGGTATGCGCTGGGTAAGGTCGCGAGCATGTGGGACCAGATCACGGAACCGGCCGAACCCACCCAGGTCGCGGCCGTCGTCCAGCTGGCCCGCACCTCCGAACCGCGTTGCGGGGCAACGGTGGTCGTCGCCGTCGACGGGTTCAGTGGGTCTGGCAAGACGACCCTCGCCGCCGCCGTGGCGGCTGCGCTCGGCGCCCAGGTCGTCCACCTCGACCTCATCTACCCCGGCTGGGACGGCCTCGCCGAGTCCGTCGACATCCTCGCCACACGGGTGCTGCAGCCGCTCTCGCAAGCCCGCTCAGCGGCATACCGCCGTTGGGACTGGGAACGCGACGAGTGGGCCGAGGAGCACGTCGTGGCCCCGGCACCCTTCCTGGTCGTGGACGGCTGCGGTTCCAGCGTCATGCCTGCGGGGGCGTATGCCGCTGTGCGGGTCTTCCTCGACGCCGACCCCGCGCTCCGGCGGGCTCGCGGTCTCGCTCGTGACGGGCAGACCTACGCGCCGCACTGGGAACGGTGGGCCGCGCAGGAGCGCGAGCTGTTCGAGGGCGACGGGACGAGGCGGCGTGCGGACCTCGTCATCGACACGACTACGGTCTGACAGATGACCACCCAGCCCGACTCGTCGACGCAGGCGCCTGCGCTACGTCCGCTCCCGTCCTTCTGGGTGATGGTGGTCGCCCTCCTCGCGGTCGCCATCAACCTGCGGGTGACCATGACGAGCGTCCCGCCGCTCATCGACGCCATCTCGGCGGACCTGCACCTGAGCCACGCGATGGCCGGCCTTCTCACGGCCCTCCCCGTCCTCTGCATGGGTGTCTTCGCGCCGCTCGCGAGCCGGCTCGCGCATCGGATGGGCGCGGTCGTGGCCGTGCTCTGCTCGGCGGGGGCGATCCTCCTCGGGACGATCGGGCGGGGGTTCGGCGGCAACGTCCTCCTCCTCTACCTCGGGACCTTCTTGGCCGGCGTGGGCATCTCGATCGCCGGCACCCTGCTGCCCCAGCTGGTGAAGGCCTTCTTCCCCCCGGAGCGGGTCGGCCTCGTGACCGGTCTCTACATGGCGGGCATGCTCGGCGGCGCCACGCTCGCCTCAGCCGTCGCCGTGCCCCTCGCCGACACGATCGGCTCCTGGCAGGGCTCCCTCGGGTCGTGGGCCGTCCTGGCTGCGCTCGGTGTCGTCGTCTGGGCGCCCTTCACGTTGCGGGCCAACCCGCACCACATCCGCGGGGAGGCCGGACCCGAGGGCCTACCGTGGCGCAGCCTGACCGCCTGGACCGTCGCGATCTACCTCGCGCTGCAGTCCTGGTGCTTCTACTCGTCGATCGCGTGGTTCGCCCCGACCTACGTCGAGCACGGCTGGTCCAAGGCGGGCGCCGGCTTCCTGCTGGCCGCCTTCACGACCGCCCAGGTCATCTCCGGGCTCTTCGGCCCGGTCATCAGCGACCGGGTCCGGGACATGCGCGTGCTCCTGCTCGTGTCGGCCGGGCTGAGCATCGTCGGCTGCCTCGGCGTCTTCCTGGCCCCTCTCGCCGCTCCTTGGGTGTGGGCGTTCATCGTCGGTCTCGGGCAGGGCTCGGCGTTCTCGCTCGGGCTGGTGTTGCTCGTCCGCTACGCGCAGACGCCCGCCGCGAGCGCGCGGCTGAGCGGAATGGGGTTCCTGGTCTGCTACTCGCTGGCAGCGGTCGGCCCGCTCGCTATGGGGGCGATCCGGGACCGTGTCGGGACGCTGTCGCTGACCTGGGTCATCCTGGCCGGCATTGGCATCGTCCAGTCGCTCGTCGCGCTCCGGATGCGCCCGGGCCTGCCGAAAGTCGACTGACCTGGACGCCGGGGGCGCCGCCGGCGGGTCACGACCCCGCGACCTGAACCGGCGCCCAGGTCTGTCCGCCGTCCTCGCTCCTCCAGTAGCCCCCCACCGGGTCGGCGGAGAGCGCGTAGTAGACCGGCCCGCCGACAGCACCGACCCAGGCCCACCCCTTCGCCGGGAGGGATGGGGCACCGGCGGGCGGTGCCCAGGTCGCGCCGCCGTCTGTGCTCACCGCCATCGAGCCGTGCACGTCCGGGCTGCCGCCCGATACGGCGAGCAGCCTCGAGTCGTCCGCGCCAGCAAACGACTCGTGCCCCGCATTGACGAGGACGAGCCTGTCGACGCTCACGCGCTGCCAGGTCGCTCCGCCGTCGGCGCTCGACTCGATGGCATAGCCGACGTGGCCGGCCGCACCGCTGGACGGGCACACGGCGAACAGGGTCGTACCTGCGGCTGGGGCCACCAGCTGGCTGCCCTCCCCGTTGCCGCAGCCCTGCGGGCCCGCCGGGTGCAGGCCGTCGGGCCGGACGACGACCGGCCCCACCGGCGCCGCCCCGGGTCTCGGCTGCACGACCGGCGAGACGTAGGCGCGGCCGGCATGCCAGGTGATCGCGGCCCCGCTGACGACGGTGCCTCCATCGATGGTGCCGACGACGTCGGTGGCGCCCGCTGCGCTGACTGGTGCGCGCACGACGCTGATCGGGCCGCGACAGCTGCCGGCTGAGCAGCTCGGTGCGGCGGTGAGGACCACGTCTCGTCCGTCCGTCTCGAGGTCGATCACGTCGCCGCCCGGGTGCGGGTAGTCCTGCCAGGTGCGGCCGCCATCGGTGGTCCGCATCGCCGCGCCACCGAAGACCCAGCCGATGGACGGGCTCGCGAAGCGCACGTCGCTCAGGCGACCGGCACCGGCGGGCTCCCCCGGCGGCACACCACCTGTAGCCGCCGAGGCCGGGAACGTGTGCACGAGACGCCAGGTCCCGCCGTCATCGGAGGACGCGGCGAGGGCGGGACACGAGCCGCCCGGGCAGGTGACGGTGCCGAGGGCGAAGAGGTGCCGGTTGTCGGCGGTCGTCAGCGAGCGGAGCCGGAACGAGGCCGGGACGGGCAGCACCGCCGCCGAGGAGGATGTCGTCCGGCTCGACGAGCTCCCCGACGTGGGCGGCGGGGTCGGTTGCGTGGTGGATCCCGTGGCAGGCGTGGACGACGCGGGTGCAGGCAGTCCGGGGCCCGGTCCGGGGCCGGTCCGGAGCAGCCCCCACCCGAGTGCGGCGG
>DASSTN010000240.1:0-2081 GCA_035707905.1 Intrasporangium sp. | reverse complement strand
ACGGACCTGACCAAGCACGTGGCGTGCCCGCACGTCACCACCCTCGACCTGGCTGCCCTCGACGGCGACGTCACCGGTGCCACCGGACCAGACGACGCCCTCAACCTCGTGTTCCAGAAGGGGCTCGACCACGAGCACCGCTACCTCGACCTGCTCCGCGGCGAGGGACGCACCATCGAGGACATCGCGGCGCTCGGGCTCGACCAGCGGGCGGCAGAGGCGGCCACCGTCGACGCGATGCGTCGTGGCGTCGACGTCATCTACCAGGCGACGTTCTTCGACGGCCACTGGGTCGGCTACGCCGACTTCCTGCTGCGCGTCGACGAGCCGAGCGGGCTGGGGGAGTGGCGCTATGACATCGCCGACACGAAGCTCGCGCGTCGCCTCAAGGTGCCGGCGCTGCTCCAGATGGCCACGTATGCCGCTCGGCTCGAGACGCTCCAGGGCGTGCCACCGCGGTGGCTGACGGTCGTGACGGGTGACCGCGAGCAGCACGCCTGGCGGCTCGTCGACGTGGCGCCGTACGCCCGCCGGCGGCGCGAGGAGCTGCTCGACGCGATCGCCAGCCCGGGCCGGACCGAGTCGGCCAGGGTCGCCCACTGCAGCCAGTGCCGGTGGCGTGACCGGTGCGCGCAGGAGTGGCTCGAGCGCGACGACCTCATCCAGGTCGCCGGGATGCGGGCCGACCACCGCGCCGCGCTGCGTGCCGCCGGCGTCGAGACGATGCAGGCCCTGGCCGACGCGACGGAGGAGCAGCTCGTCGGGGTGCTGGGCTCCGGGGTGCGGGCACGGCTGCTGCAGCAGGCCCGACTCCAGGTGCTCGAGCGTGCGACGGCGCGACCGCACTACGAGCTCGTCGAGCCGCCCTACGTGAGGCAGGTCGACGCCGAGGGTGCAGAGGTCCGGGTCCCGCGTGGGTTGGCGCTCCTGCCGGAGCCCGACGAGGGCGACGTCTACCTCGACTTCGAGGGAGACCCGTGGGCCGAGGACGGTGCCGGGCGCGAGTACCTCGCGGGGGTCTGGACGCGGCAGGGGGAGTTCGTCGGCTTCTGGGCGCACGACTTCGGCCAGGAGGGCCGGCTGACCAGGGATCTCGTCGACTGGCTCACCGCCCGCTGGGAGCGCTACCCGTCGATGCACGTCTACCACTACGCGCCTTACGAGACGACCGCGCTCAAGCGCCTCGTCGGGCAGCACGCGACGCGCGAGGCCGAGCTGGACCAGCTGCTCCGGCACGAGGTCTTCGTCGACCTCTACGCGGTCGTCCGGCAGGGGGTGCGGATCAGCAAGGGCTCCTACTCGATCAAGAAGCTCGAGGAGTTCTACTGGGGGCACGTCCGGCAGGCCGAGGGCGATGCCGTGGCCGACGGGCTCTCGTCGGTCCTCGAGTACGAGGAGTACCTGCGCGGGCTCGAGGCGGGCACGCCGGACGAGTCGATCCTCGACCGGATCCGGGACTACAACGAGGTCGACGTCCGGTCGACCCTGGCGCTGCACGAGTGGCTGGAGCGGCTGCGGGACGAGCTCATCGCGCGGGGACACGAGCTGACCCGGCCCTGCTCCCCGGAGGCCAGGGAGGTCGGTGAGGCCGAGCGCGCCGAGATCGAGCTCACCGAGCGGCTCGTCGCCTCGGGTCACGAGCTCCTCGCGGGCTGCGTCGGCTGGCACCGGCGCGAGCAGCGGCCGGAGTGGTGGGACTACTTCCGCTACCGCTACCTCGAGACGGACGAGCTCATCGAGGACGGCGCGGCCATCGGCGGGATCGCGGGCATCGAGTTCGTCGAGAGGGTCAAGCGCTCCAACGTGTGGCGCTACACGTTCCCCCCGCAGGAGTGCAAGGCGACCGTCGGCGACTACACCTCCGACGTCGACACGCTCGAGACGGTCGGCAAGGTGACCGGGCTCGACCCCGAGGCGGGTTGGGTGACGGTGTCGATGCTGGCCTCGAAGCAGCCTCCGGTGCCCCGCGGGCTCGGCGGCCCGGGGCCGGTGCGCGACGCGGTCCTGCGCGAGAGCATCGCCAGGACCGGCGAGCTCGTGCTCGCCGGTGGTGCGAACCTCGCGACCCGCCTGCTCGAGCG
>DASSTN010000239.1:0-5173 GCA_035707905.1 Intrasporangium sp. | reverse complement strand
CTGCACGAGGGCGAGACGGTCCTCGACCTCGGGTCCGGAGCCGGCGGCGACGTGCTCATCTCCGCGCGCCGGGTCGGCCCGTCGGGGCGCGCGATCGGGCTCGACATGACGACGGAGATGCTCGACCTGGCTCGGAAGAACGCCGCGGAGGCCGGGGTCGCGAACGTCGAGTTCCTGCAGGGCTATCTCGAGGACATCCCCCTGCCGGACGCGTCCGTGGACGTGGTCATCTCCAACTGCGTCATCAATCTGGCGGCGGACAAGCGCGTCGTCCTCGCCGAGGCGGCTCGGGTGACCCGACCCGGCGGCCGGTTCGCCGTCTCCGACGTCATCGCCGACGCCGACATGGACGAGGCGACGCGCGCCGACCTGGCGGCCTTCACCGGCTGCATCGCGGGAGCACTGACCGAGGATGCCTTCCGGGCTGCGCTGTCGGCAGCCGGCTGGACCGACGTCGAGGTGCGGCCGACCCACCGGGTGCACGAGCACGCGCAGGCGGCCATCATCCGCGCGGTGCGCGCATGACCCAGACCCGCGCCGAAGTCGCGCAGGCCGGGGTCACGGGCCGGTTGTCCACGCTCGATCGGTTCCTGCCCCTGTGGATCCTCGCCGCCATGGCACTGGGGCTGGGCCTGGGCCGTCTGGTGCCGGGGCTGGGCGGATTGCTCAGCTCCGTTGAGGTGCAAGGTGTCTCGCTGCCGATCGCACTCGGCCTGCTCGTCATGATGTACCCGGTGCTTGCCAAGGTCCGCTACGACCGGCTCGACACCGTCGTGGCGGACCGCCGCATGCTGGTGGCGAGCCTCGTGCTCAACTGGCTCGTCGGCCCGGCGCTCATGTTCGCTCTCGCGTGGCTGTTCCTGCCGGATCTGCCGGCCTATCGGACCGGCCTGATCATCGTCGGCCTGGCCCGCTGCATCGCCATGGTCATCATCTGGAACGACCTCGCTTGTGGCGACCGCGAGGCGGCAGCCGTCCTCGTCGCCCTCAACTCGCTCTTCCAGGTCGTCGCCTTCGCCGGCCTCGGCTGGTTCTACCTGTCGGTGCTGCCGGGCTGGCTCGGCCTCGACCGAGCCGGTCTGGACGTGTCCCCGTGGCACGTGGCGGCCACGGTCCTGGTGTTCCTCGGGGTTCCACTCGCGGCGGGCTATCTGTCCCGGAAGGTGGGCGAACAGCGTTGGGGGCGAGCGGCATACGAGCGGTCCTTCCTCCCGAAGGTCGGGCCGTGGGCGCTCTACGGGCTGCTCTTCACGATCGTCATCCTCTTCGCCCTCCAGGGCCACCAGATCACCAGCCGGCCCCTCGACGTAGCGCGGATCGCGCTGCCCCTGCTGCTGTACTTCGCCCTCATGTGGGGCGGCGGCTATCTGCTCGGCAAGGCCCTGCGCCTGAGCTACGAGCGGACCACGACCCTCGCCTTCACCGCGGCCGGCAACAACTTCGAGCTCGCCATCGCAGTCGCCATCGCAACGTTCGGGGTGACGTCCGGCCAGGCACTGGCGGGGGTCGTGGGCCCGCTCATCGAGGTGCCTGCGTTGGTCGGGCTCGTCTACGTCTCGCTCGCGCTGCGGGACCGCTACCCGCATCCGCCTTCGATGCCTCGGGAGGCACCGTGACGAGCGACGACCACCCCTCCATCCTCTTCGTCTGCGTCCACAACGCCGGCCGCTCGCAGATGGCCGCGGCCTACGCGCAGCACCTCTCCGGCGGGCGCGTCGAGGTCCGTTCGGCCGGGTCTGCACCGGCTGACGCGGTCAATCCAGCCGTGCGCGACGCGATGCTCGAGGACGGCATCGACATTTCCGCCGAGCGTCCCAAGGTCCTCACCACGGCGGCCGTCCGGGCCTCCGACGTGGTGATCACGATGGGCTGCGGCGACTCCTGCCCCTACTACCCCGGCAAGCGCTACCTCGACTGGGTGCTCGACGACCCCGCCGGGCAGGGCATCGAGGCGGTCAGACCCATCCGCGACGAGATCAAGCGCCGCGTGACGCAGCTCCTGAGCGAGCTCGACCGACCGTGATGCTGCTGCTTTCGGCTGCACGCCGCTGGCCGAGCTGGCACGGGAGCGAGCGGCTCCCCGACGGTCCTTGGAGAGTCGGGCAGCCGCTCGCTTCGGGCCGGCCCGAGCCGCTCGCTCCGGTCGGTCGGCCCGGCGGTTCAGGCCTTGACGGCCTGGCTCCGCTTCCGGCGGAACACGCTGGCCATGGAGGCCCCCAGCAGCATGCAGAGGGCTGCTGACAGCGCCGTGCTGCCGACGTCGATGTCGCCGACGCCCGCCTTGGCCACGCCCTGTCCGGGAGCGCTGGCGAGCGAGATGGTGGCGACGCAGGCGTTCTGCCCTGCAGTGCCGTCGGCGCTGCCCACACCCTCTGAGCCGTCACCTTGGCCAACGCCGTCCGAGCCGCTGGCATCGGCCCTGCTCGATCCGGGCCGGGCCTCGCCACCCCTCGTGGGCCCACCCGTCCCCGAGCCGGTCAAGGCGTCTCCGAGCACGGTGAGTGAGTTTCCGTCAGCGGAGAGCGCTGCACTCACCGGGGCGACGATCTGTGTCCCGGAGGCTGCACCCCCGGTGCCCGAGGTCGTAGCGCCCGAGCTGTCGTACCCCGCGCTGCCGTATCCCGAGCCGATGTTTCCTGGTGCGAACGCGCTCCTCGTCCGCCCCCGGGACTCCGTCCCGGACCCGGACGTGGACGACGTCCCGAGCACCGCGATGGCGTTGCCATCTGCCGAGGCGGGAGCGTTCACGGGACCGGTCACCTGGGTGCCGCCGGCGAGGCTGCGCCTCCCGGAAGTCGTGGTGTCCGGGCTGCCCTTCCCCGCCGCCGTCGTCTCGCCCGTGCCGGAAGTCCCGTTCTCGGGCGCCATGCCGCCGGTGGACGATGACCCGAGGACGGAGACGGAGTTGCCTTCGACCGACATGGGAGCGCTCACGGGCGCGACCACTTGGGTGCCGGAGCCGATGCCGCCCGTGCCGGACGTCGCGGTGCCGGAACCGCCGGCACCCCTTTCGGTCTGCTCCGGTGCGCTGTTGCTCGAGGCCTTCGTCGTCGACGAGCGTCCCAGTACCGAGATGGCGTTGCCGTCCGCGGACACGGGCGCATTGACCGGGGCCACGACTTGCGAGCCGGAACCGATGCCCCGGGTTCCCGACGTCGTCGCGCCTGAGCCGTCGCTTGTCGAGGGGGCGCCCGAGGACGCGCCCGAGTTGTTCGTCGTGGACGAGCGGCCCAGCACCGAGACGGCGTTGCCGTCTGCAGATACCGGCGCAATGGCCGGGGCGATGACCTGGGTGCCGGAGGCGGCCCCGTTGTCCCCGCTGGTGTCGGCGACTGCGCCGACCGCGCCGAGGAGAAGGAAACCCCCGGCGGTGAGGGTGCCGTAGAGGCCCCTGCGAATGTATGCGTGCATGATCGAACTCCTTGACTGCTCTTGGGGATTCGCTCGCCGAGGTGGCGAGCGGCTGTCGTGCAAGGCGCCGCGGCGGGCGCCATGAGTGCGGCTACGACAGCCGGCGATCAGTCAGGGAAGAAGCCGGGGTTGAACGTCGGCGATGAGGGCATGGCAGAGCCGGGCTCGCGGCTCACATGGCACCTCGAGTCCGGCGGGGCACCGAGCCCCGCTTCACGCCGACCGAGGGTGTCGTGTCCCCACGAGCGGGAGGCGGACCCCTCCGTGCTGGTCGAGCCGACCCCTCCCGGGGGCGCAGCTGGGGCTGGTGGGTCGATCGGCGGGGCGGCGGTCCCTGTGGCAGCCGAGCCGAGTGGCGCCGGCCCGCTCGACGATGCCAGCGAAGTCGGGGCGGCGGACAGAGCGGTGGCGAGCGCCGAGGCAAGACGATGTGCTTCGGCCTTCGGATCCTCCGATGTCACGGCTGCAAGGCCGACCAGTCCGGTCCGAGCGAGCGCCGGCGTGCTCGACGGCTCCCAAGGATTGTCAGCTGGCGCCGGCGAAGTTGGCAACGGCAGGGGCAAGACGCCGGACAGCACCGGCTCGGTCACCAGGGCCTGTGCCGAACGGGACGCCATCGTGACCACCCGCTCGACCAGTGAGGACGGATCCAGGGATCGCGACGGCAGAGCGCTCTCCTTGAGGCGCGAGACGGCCACGGCACCATCGGTGGCAAGTCGAGGAGCTGACAGCTCCTTCTTGAGTCCCTGAGTCACAGGCCTCACTGAAGCCCGCACCGGCTGGTCCACGCGGCTTGGGACGGCCTTGACCTCCGGCAGGTCAGGGACTTCTGTCGCGCCCGCGGCGGGAGTGGTGTGCGCACCGCTTCTGGCCTTCGTAGTCAGGAGGTGAGTAGCGGGTGGTGTCGACGGCACCCTCCGGGCCACCGACAGTGGCTTGGCTACGGCGGCGGAAACCGCCTTGCCCGTCTCCGCCGGCCCTGCAGTCACCGCCGTGCCGGGGATGACCGTGGGCGGCTGGATGAAGGCGCCCCCGTCCGCGTTCGCAGGGCCCGAGGTGAAGACCGCCCAGCCCACCGCCGCCGCTCCGGCCAGAAGCACGGGGCGCACCACGGCGCAAAGCTGATGCAGCGCTCCCTCCCGCACCTGGCTCACCTCCAGACACCTGCCTGTCAACCTTGGTTCCCCGCAGTGACGCCGGCCAAACCACTACAAAAGGACCAATGCCGCCATTTCACTAATCAGGCGGCCCACCTCAGCGGGTCGGGTCGGGATCGGGTATCGGCTCATCCGTAGTGAGGAGTGAGGGCGGGCCCACCGCGAGGCCGTCCTCAGGCTCGGGTGCGGAGGCGCGGGCGTCCGCGAGCACCTCCGCCGGCACGTGCCGCTCGAGGAAGCGGCGCGCGAGCCTCGTCGACGGGTGTATGCCTAAGGTGGCCACCACGATAATCCCGGCGATGAGCAGCCAGCCCGTGGCGCCCCAGTTCATCGCGAGGAACGTGTAGAGCGCAGGGGCCCACACCCGCCCCAGCGTGCCGCTCATCTCGGCCGCCCCTTGGTAGGCGCCGCGCTGCCGCGGGTCCATCAGCTCCGCCTCGAAGGACCAGCTCGCGGCCGAGAGATAGAGCTCCGCGCCGGTCACCGTGACGTGACCGAGCCAGACCAGCGCGATCGTCATCCAGCCGACCGTGTCGTGGGTCGCGAGCGTGATGAGGCAGGACACGACGAAGAACATGGACGAGAGCCGAATGGCCCGCAGTGCG
>DASSTN010000238.1:0-12582 GCA_035707905.1 Intrasporangium sp. | reverse complement strand
GGCGTCTACTCCTGGCACCTGCCGGTCGCCCCGTCGGGGCGGAGCCGGTCGATCGACCGCGGTCCGAGCACCCGGCATTTCGAGATCGACGTCCGCCCGACCGGGCCGGCGGGGGCACCGACACCGGCCGCAGCAGCCGGTCGACGCACCCGGGGCATCCTCGGGACCGTCATCCAGGGCGCTGCCCAGGCGATCGTGCTCCGCTTCGCCGCGCCGTTCCTCGTCGAGAAGGCCATCGACGTGCTCGAGCAGCACCTCCAGCCGGGGCTGCTCCACCTCACCTCGCCGGACATCGCGGACTGGCGTCGCGTCGAGACCCTCGACGAGCTGCACCTGCCGACCGACCGACCGCTGCGCCTCCTCCTCTTCGTGCACGGCACGTTCTCGTCAACTGCGGGCGGTTTCGGCGCCCTGACCGTGACCGCCTCGGGCCGCGCCTTCCTCGCTCGCGCGATCGACACGTATGACGCTGTGCTCGGTTTCGACCACGTCACCCTCAGCGTCGACCCCCGCCAGAACGCCCGGGATCTGCTCCGCCGGCTGAGCGCCCACCAGCCGGAGGCGGAGCTCGTCATCGACATCATCACGCACAGCCGGGGCGGGCTCACCACGCGCAGCCTCGTCGAGTACGAGCTGGCGCAGTCGGCCTGGCCCGGCCGAGTGGACCGGATCGTCTTCGTCGCCGCGACCAACGGCGGGACGCATCTCGCCGACCCCGAGCGGTGGTCAGACCTCGTCGACCTCTACACCAACCTCGCGTCGGCGGCCGCGCGCGGGCTCGCGCTCCTGCCTGCCGCCGCGCCGGTCGCGGCGATCGTCGGCGGTGTCGTGCGGGGGATCGGTGCGCTGGTCAAGTACCTCGTCGCCTACGCGGGTGACGACGGGGGCGTGCCCGGCCTCGCGGCGATGATGCCCGGCAAGGCGTTCGTCACGCAGATCAACGAGGAACAGCCCGGGCAGCCGGCCCCGGGCACGAACTGGTTCGTCGTCTCGTCGAACTTCCACGTCTCGCTCTTCGACGACAGCCACAATCCACCGGAGTTCCCGCGCGAGCTCGCCGTCAGGCTCAAGGAGGGCTTCGTCGACCAGCTCTTCAAGGCGGACAACGACCTCGTCGTGGACACCGCCTCGATGTCGGCGATCGGCCCGCCGACCGGTGGCTTCGTCGCCGACGAGCTGGCGCTCGGCACCAACGACGTGGTCTTCCACAGCAACTACTTCGGGCAGGACCGGGTCGTCGCGCAGCTCGAGCGATGGCTGCTGCCCGAGGCTGCGATGGCGGAGCCACCGGCCGTGGGGGCCGAACCACCGGAGATGGCCGAGCTGCCGCAGATCGTCGAGCCGGCGGAGATCGTCGAGCCGCCGGCAGAGGCGGACCTCGACCTGGCAGACCTCGCCTTGCCGCCGCCACCAGGCCCCCCTCAGCCTGCAGAGCGTGCGCTCTCGCGGGCTGTGCCGCCACCCGCTTCCGCTGCTCCGGCCGCGCAGGCTCCGGCCGCCTCGAGAGCGGCGATGCCCGCTCCCTCCCTGCCGTCCCCGGCACCGGCCGTCCCCGGACCGGCCCTGCCTGCCCCGGCTCCGGTGGAGGCCCACCTCGCTGCCGAGATGCCCGCGATGATGGATCCCCAGGAGCAGGCCGACGTGCGGGTGCGGCTCTCTCGCAAGGCGATTGCCGCCACCGCGGGAGCGGCCCACGACGAAGCCGTCGTGGCGGTGGACGCGGACCGCCCGCTCTCCGTGCGGATCGTCGGCAAGCGCAACGCCGAGATCGTCGGGCCGGACACCGACGTCTTCGCCCTGCCGCCCGGCGGTGGTACGTCGGAGCTCGTCTTCCATGTCCGACCCCGCGTTGCAGGCCCGGTCGAGGTCACCGTCGTCGTGCGCCAGGGCACCGTCCCGGTCGGGACGCTGCGCCTGTCAGCGGAGGCGGGGCTGCCGCTCGTCCCTGCAGCATTCGTGGCGCCCTCGACGGTGGCGGCCCGGACCGCGATCGGCATCGACGCGCCGGAGCTCGAGGGGCTGCCCTGTCTCGAGATCTTCGAGACCGAGCAGGGCGACGACGTCGTCTACGAGTACGCCCTCCGGCTGGAGCAGGGCGGCGCCGTCCGCCGCTTCTCCTCGCCGCCGTTGCACGACAGGGCCGACTTCGTCCGAGCGCTCCTGCGCCGGGTCGAGGACGCCTGGGTCGAGCTCGGCGACCGACCGTCGGCGTTCCTCGGTGAGGTCCAGGACCTCGGCGCCTCCCTCTTCGAGCAGCTCTTCCCCCAGGAGATGCAGGCACTGCTGTGGAGGCACCGCAACCGGATCACCAACCTGCTCGTCCACGCCGACGAGCCCTACATGCCCTGGGAGCTCGTCCACCTCAAGCCACCCGTCGGGCCCCGGCAGAAGGCACCGCGGTTCCTGGCCCAGCACGGCCTCGTCCGCTGGCAGTTCACCGGCTTCCCGCCGAAGACCCTCCGCGCCCGCGCCGGGCATGTCCGCTCGCTGTGCCCCGACTACCTCGACCCCATGTTCGCCCTCGCCGAGACCGCCCTCGAGGCAAAGTTCCTCGAGGCCCGGTTCGGCGCGACCCCGGTCAAGGCCACCCCGTCAGACGTCCGGAGCCTGCTGCGTCGGGGCGACTTCGACCTGCTGCACTTCGCGGGACACGGCCTCGCCGACCCGACCGACATCTTCGACGCGAAGGTGCTCCTGCAGGGGCGCAAGCGCGGCAACTCCGTGCTCCCCCAGTACCTCACCGCGACGAACGTCAGCGAGAACGGGCGGTGGACGGCGCCGGGCTCCGGGCCGATGGTCGTCCTCAACGCCTGCCAGGTCGGCCGGGGCGGCGAGCAGCTCTCGACCCTGGGGGGCTTCGCCAAGGCATTCCTCGAGGCCGGTGCCTCGGCCTTCGTCTCGAGCCTCTGGTCCGTCGGGGACCAGCCTGCCCGCACCTTCGTCGAGACCTTCTACGACGAGCTGCTCTCCGGCACCCCCGTCGCCCTCGCCACCGTCCGGGCCAGGGAACAGGCCCGCAAGGCGGGTGACGCGACCTGGCTGGCCTACGTCGTCTACGCGCGACCGGACGCGACGCTCGAGCTCGTCTGAGCGGCATACGAATCCAACAAGGAACAAGGAGCACACCATGGGCCGGAAGGCACTGTGCGTCGGTATCAACGAGTTCGCACACCTCCCGATGAGCAGCTGGCTCTCAGGCTGCGCCAACGACGCCGAGGACATCGCCGCGACGCTGCGGCGGCGCGGCTTCAAGAAGTCCGACACCACAGTCCTCGTCGACGGTGACGCCACAAAGGCCATGGTCCTCGGTCGGCTCACGGAGCTCGTCGACGGCGCCAAGGAGGGCGACCACGTCTTCTTCTCGTTCTCGAGCCACGGCACCCAGGTGCCGGACGCCGACGGGGACGAGAAGGTCGACCACCTCGACGAGGCCTTCGCCTGCCACGACATCGCGCCGAAGGGTGACCAGTGGGACCCCGAGACGGTGATCATCGACGACGAGTTCCGGGAGCTGTTCAGCCGGATCCCCAAGGGTGTGCTCGTCGAGGTCCTCCTCGACACCTGTCACAGCGGCACCGGGCTGCGGCGCATCGACGAGCTCGCGCACGACCTGATGATCGGGCGCAGGCCGCGCTACCTGCCACCACCGACGCGCAAGGGCCTGACCCGGTCCATCGAGATCACGAGCGCGCCGCGGCCGGCGAGCAACGGCACCGACCAGCAGGCCCTCGCCGAGCTGGCCCGGTCGCGGTCGGCGAAGAGCCGACCGGTCCTCTTCGCCGCCTGCAAGCCGGCGCAGACTGCATCGGATGCGAGCTTCGGCCGCCGCGCCAACGGCGCCTTCACCTACCTGTTCCTCAAGGCACTGAAGGACCAACCGGACGGTTCTCGGGCCAGGCTGCTCGACGCCGTCACAGCAGGGCTCAGGGCCGAGAGCTTCGAGCAGCGGGCCACCCTGGAAGGGCCGGTCGCGGCCAAGAAGACCGGCTTCGGCGCGAGCTGGTGACGGTCCCGCTGCCGTGAGCAGCGTTACAGGTGGGGGTGCTCACACGGCTGAGGGGATCCCGCGGAGCGCGCTGAGCGGCATACTCCTTGCTTGTTGATCCCACCGACGAGCAAGGGAGCGTTTCACGCATGTCCCGTCTCCAGCAGACCGAGGGCCTCACCGAGGAGCAGCGCGAGCTGATCAAGCTCGTGCGGGAGTTCGTCGACGAGCAGATCATCCCTGTCGCGACGGACCTCGAGCACAAGGACGAGTACCCCCAGGAGATCGTCGACGGGATGAAGGAGATGGGCATCTTCGGGCTGATGATCCCCGAGGAGTACGGCGGCCTGGGGGAGTCGCTGCTGACCTACGCGCTCTGCGTCGAGGAGATCTCGCGGGGCTGGATGTCGGTCAGCGGCATCATCAACACCCACTTCATCGTCGCCTACATGCTGCTCCAGCACGGCACCGAGGAGCAGAAGCAGCGCTACCTGCCGAGGATGGCGACCGGCGAGATCCGCGGGGCGTTCTCGATGAGCGAGCCGGGCTGCGGCTCGGACGTCTCCGCGATCAAGACCAAGGCCGTGCGCGAGGGCGACGACTGGGTCATCAACGGCCAGAAGATGTGGCTCACCAACGGTGGGTCCGCCAACCTCGTCGCCGTGCTCGTCAAGACGGACACCGGCGCCGACTCGGTCTACCGCAACATGACGACCTTCCTCATCGAGAAGGAGTCCGGCTTCGGCGAGACCGCGCAGGGCGTCACGGTGCCGGGCAAGATCGAGAAGATGGGCTACAAGGGCGTCGACACCACCGAGCTCGTCTTCGAGGGTCACCGCACGAGCGACGCCCAGATCCTCGGCGGGGAGCCGGGCCGTGGCTTCTACCAGATGATGGACGGGGTAGAGGTCGGGCGCGTCAACGTCGCCGCCCGCGGCTGCGGCGTGGCACGTCGTGCGTTCGAGCTCGCGGTCGCCTACGCGCAGCAGCGGGAGACCTTCGGCAAGAAGATCGCCGACCACCAGGCCGTCCTCTTCCGTCTCGCCGACATGGCCGTCAAGGTCGAGGCCTCGCACGAGATGATGGTCAAGGCGGCCCGCAAGAAGGACTCGGGCGAGCGCAACGACCTCGAGGCCGGGATGGCGAAGTACCTCGCGTCGGAGAACTGTGCCGAGGTCGTGGAGGACGCCTTCCGGATCCACGGCGGCTTCGGGTACTCGAAGGAGTACGAGATCGAGCGGCTCTACCGGGAGGCGCCGATGCTGCTCATCGGTGAGGGCACCGCCGACATCCAGCGGATGATCATCGGCCGCCGGCTCCTCGAGGACTACAGACTGAAGGGCTGATCGCTCCTCGGCCTCGAACGCCGGGTGCGTGCGAGGATGGAGTGCATGAGCATGCAACCAAAGGGCCCAGGGCAGCGGCCGGGGTTCGCGACGCTGTCCCTCGAGTACCCGATGTCCCTCGGGGTCTTCGACAAGTACGAGGACGCCCAGCGAGCCGTCGACACGCTCTCGGACAAGGGATTCCCGGTCCAGAACTGCCTCATCGTCGGCACCGACCTGAAGCAGCTCGAGCGGGTGACGGCCCGGCTCACGTGGGGACGTGTGATCCTCGCCGGCGTGCTCTCCGGTCTGTGGCTGGGCCTGTTCGTCGGGCTGATCTTCGCCCTCTTCAACCGGCAGGAGAGCGCCTTCGCGCTGCTCATCTCGTGCGCACTGTATGGCGCCCTGTTCGGGCTCATCTGGTCGGTCATCGGCTACGCGTTCACCCGCGGCACGCGTGACTTCCAGTCGGTGAGCCAGGTGGTGGCGACCAAGTACGAGGTCTTCGTCGAGCACAAGTACGCCCAGCAGGGCAGGGACATCCTCGCCCAGGCGGGCATCCTCGGGCAGGCCCAGACGGTGTACGTGCCGTCGGCCGGGTCGGCGGCAGACCCGGCGACCTCGTCCGACGCAGACCGCTACCCGCGGCCTGAGCGGCCCGAGTCGGTGCCGCCGCCCCCGCCTCCGGTGAACCGCGACCTGCCCTGAGCCGACGCGGGCATCAGGGGGTGGAGGAGACCGAGGCGTTCGGGTCGTAGCCCGGCACCGGCGGGCTCCACCGCTGCACGAGGTCGATGACCGAGGTCGCGTCCTCGGCCTCCAGGGTGCTGCTCATCAGCTGGGGCCTGCAGGACGGCATGACGTTGATGACGACGTCGTTGCCCCGGTCGTAGTCCAGGACGAGCCGGAAGTCCTCCCCGGGCTGGGGATCTCCTCCGGCGCAGGTGTGCTCCGTCGGGCGTGTCGCCAGGACCCGCAGTGCCTCGACGAGTTGACGGGACTGTTCTGCCGTCAGTGCTCGGGCCTGCTGGCCAGTGTTGGTCGGGCGGCACACGATGACCGCGGGGTCGCCCTCGGGGGCGAGTGAACGGTCGTCACCGAGACGTCCGCTGGCCCACGGGTGACAGCCGCCCTGGTCCGCGTCCTTCCCGCCCGGGGTGCGGAACCACTGCTCCAGGGTCGAGCCGACGGCCAGTGGGGACATGAAGTCGCCGTCGGTGGCGGTCGAGCACCGGTTGGGCTCCGCGAGCGAGGCCACCC
Organism: Intrasporangium sp.; assembly: GCA_035707905.1. Taxonomy (GTDB): domain Bacteria; phylum Actinomycetota; class Actinomycetes; order Actinomycetales; family Dermatophilaceae; genus Intrasporangium_A. The sequence goes on along the minus strand of DASSTN010000238.1, from coordinate 6,012 downwards.
AGACGATGGCGTCGTCGAACCGGACGCCGACGAGGTGGACCGTCTCGTCCCCGCCGACGGCGGTGCACGCCCGGCCGCCTCCGTCGCCCCGAGGCGCCGACGAGAGGAGCTCGACGACGTCGTCCACGCGGTCACCTGTGACGAGGGTTCGGCTGGCCAGCCTGTAGGGCGGCCCGGACGGGATGGTGGCCCGCAGGTCGAGGACCCGGTAGGCGCAGTCCACCACGGAGCGCGGTTGGCGATCCGGCAGCAGGCGAGCCCCGCCGTCGACGCCCTGAGGCCTCTCCGGCACGCTCGTGCCCCGGGCGTCCCGGATCGAGGCGGGGCACTGCAGGCCGCCATCCGCAGCCACCGGCTGCGCGGTCAGGGGCCGTGGCTGGGTCGCCGGTGGCGAGGGGACCGGCGTGGCTGCGCCGCCGGGACCGGGCTGTGTGCCACAGGCAGCGAGCACGAGCAGCACGCCGGCCAAGGCGATGGGGCGGGGGAGCCGGGGCATCACGACCTCCTCGTCGTCGGTCTCTCACCGGTCCAGACACGGCAGGTGGCCGAATCGTTGCACGCCGCCCACTGGGTCATCGGGCCCGGTCCGGACCCACCCCGCCGCGCAACACACCCGGTAATCGACAACACCCCGGGTGCGGAACCCGGGGCGTTGTCGACAAGCCGGTGTGTTGCGGCGTCGGACGGTCAGCGCGACTGCGACTGGACCTCGGCGATCCACGCCTCGACGTCGTCGGCCGTGCGCGGCATCGACGCCGAGAGGTTCTCGTTGCCGTCCTCGGTGATGAGGATGTCGTCCTCGATGCGGACTCCGTTGCCGCGGAAGCGCTCCGGAGCCAGCTCGTCGTCGGCCTTGAAGTAGAGGCCCGGCTCGACGGTGAGGATCATGCCGGGCTTGAGCTCGGCGTCCATGTACTGCTCCCGCGTTGCGAGGGCGCAGTCGTGGACGTCGATGCCGAGGTGGTGGCTCGTGCCGTGGACCATCCAGCGACGGTGGTACTGGCCATGCTCGGTGTCGAGGGTGCCCTCGACGTCCACGCCCTCGGGCAGCAGGCCCCACTCGTGGAGGTGCTCGGCGATGACGCGGATCGCAGCGGCGTGGATGTCGCTGAACTTGTTGCCGGGCCTGGCCGCCGCGATGCCGGCCTCCTGCGCCTTGAACACCGCCTCGTAGATCTCGCGCTGCGCTTCGGTGAAGGTGCCGCTCACCGGCAGGGTGCGGGTGACGTCTGCCGTGTAGAGGGAGTCGACCTCGACGCCGGCGTCGAGCAGGAGCAGGTCGCCCTCCTTGACCTCGCCGGTGTTCTTGATCCAGTGCAGCGTGTTGGCGTGGTCGCCGCTCGCGCAGATCGAGTCGTAGCCGACGCCGTTGCCGTGGTGCCGGGCGTGGAGGCCGAAGACGCCCTCGACCCAGCGCTCCCCGCGACCGCGCCGGACCGCCTCGGCGAGGTCGGCGATGACGGCCTCGAAGCCGCGCTTCGTGCCCGCGATCGCCGAGCGCATCTGCTCGACCTCCCACTCGTCCTTGACCATACGCAGGGCAGACAGGAAGGCGGCGAGCTCGTCGTCGGGACTCTGCTGCGGCTCCTCGGCGACGGCTGCCGCCCCCGTCTCGGAGGTGGCGGTGGCATCGGCCGCGGTGTCGGACCGGTCGCCCTCGACCGCCGAGGTGCCCGCCTCCGCGCGTGCCTGGTCGACGAGGGACGCCACGTGGGGGTCGGCGTCGCGGACGACCCGCAGCTGGATCGTGCCGGCATCCTTCGCGAGTGCGTCGCGCAGCTCGTCGATGTGCCGGGCGGTGACGCCGAGCTCCGCCTCGACGTCCTCGATGGTCGGGCGGGCCCCGACCCAGAACTCGCCGTAGCGGGCGTCGCCGAAGAACTCCTCGGTGTCACGGCCGGCGAGCGGCCGGAAGTAGAGGACGGCGTCGTGGCCGCTGCCCTCGGACTCGGCGCGCGGCTCGAGGACCAGCACCGCGTCGGGCTCCCGGTCGCTGCCGAGACCGGTCAGGTGCGCGAAGGCACTGTGGGGACGGAAGACGTAGTCGCAGTCGTTGCTGCGCACCTTGAGCCCGCCGGCCGGGATGACGAGGCGCTCACCGGGGAACCGGGCGCTGACAGCGGCTCGGCGCTGAGCGGCATACTCGGCGACCTCGGCACGCGGGGGCACCTCGTTGCTGCGCGGCGCCCAGCCTCTCGCGACGAAGGCACGGAACTCGTCGGTCGTGGGACGAGGCCGGTTCTCGGACTTCTTCTGGTCTTCACTGGTCACGTGCCCCATCGTCGCACGCCCCTGCAAGCCGATTTCAGGACCGCATAAGGTGGCGGCCGTGGCACGTAGGGAGTCGTCCGGCCGACCCTCGACCGCCCGCGTGGCGCGGTCGAGCCTTCGCGCGAGCACTCGTCGGGTGATGCGGCCGAGCGGGCCACCGACCGACGAGATAGCCGTCTGGACGTCGTCGCCCGACGGTGTCGACGGCAAGACTGCACAGGCGGTCATCGACCTCGCGATGCGGGCCGGTGTGGCGATGCTCTCGACCGGCGCGGCCGCCGCGGACGTCACCGGAACCGTGCTCATGCTGACCAACGCCTACGGCCTGCGGTCCGTCCACGTCGACGTCAGCTACACGTCGGTGACCGTGTCCTACCACCGGGGCCCGGATGCCGCCCCCATGACCGTCCTGCGGATCGTCCGCTTCCGCGTGCAGGACTACACCCGGCTCGAGCGGCTCCGCGCGCTCATCGCCGAGCTGGCCGCCGACCCCATCGACCTCGGGGAGGCGCGGGTCCGGATCGACGGCGTGATCAGCGCACCGCACCCCTACCGTCGCTGGGTGGTGACGGCCGCCGGGGCGGTCCTCGCCGCAACCGTCGCCGGCCTCATCGGCGCGGGGTGGCTCATCATCGCCGCGACGTTCGTCAGCGCCGCGGTCATCAGCAAGGTCCTCGACTGGCTGGGCCGGGTGGGGGTGGCCGCGTTCTTCGCCCAGATCGTCGGCTCGGCCATCCCGACCATCGCGGCCACCCTCGTGGTCGTGGCGCAGGCCAAGGGCGTGCAGGGCCTCGAGAACGTCTCGCCCTCGCTCATCGTCGCGGCCGGCATCGTCCTGCTCCTGTCCGGGCTGTCCGTCGTCGGCGCCGCGGAGGACGCGCTCGCCGGCTACTACGTGACCGCCGCCGCCCGCGCCTTCGAGGTCGTGGTGCTCTCCCTCGGCATCGTCATCGGCGTCACCGTCGTCCTCGCGGTCGGCCAGCGGCTGGGCTATCCCATCGCCATCAGCGCCTTCACCAGATTGACCGACGACCTGGCCATCCAGGTGCTGTGCGCCGCCCTCATCTCGGTCGCCTTCGCGGTCGGCGCCTATGCGAGCGGGCGGGCCGCCACGCTGGCCGGTCTTGCCGGCGCCGGCGGCTGGCTCGTCCTCGGTGCGATCGAGGGGCTCGAGCTCGGCCCCACCACGGCATCGGCGGGGGCGGCCCTCGTCATCGGCTTCGCGGCCCGCCTGTCGGCCCGCCGGCTCGACGTCTCCGCGCTGGCGGTGACGACGGCCGCGATCGTGCCGATGCTGCCGGGCCGCGCCGTCTACCAGGGCATCTCCCAGGTCGTGTCCGAGCCGTCCGGCACCGGCATCAACGCCGGGCTGCCAACCCTTGCCGGCGCGTTCGGCCAAGGGCTGGCGCTCGCGGCCGGGGTATCCCTCGGCACCTACTTCGCGGGACTGGTGCTCGCGCGCCGGTCCGGGCAGCGGCTCGCGGTGCCGGCCGGCGCCGTCGTCCCGCACGACCCCGCGCATCCACCCGAGCGCCCCGTGCTGTCGGACACCGCGGAGACGCCCGAGGTCGACGTGCGCGCCTGAGTCAGACGTCCCGAGGCGTGATGGGCAGCGACCGCTTGTGCACGGTGCGGTCGTACCAGCCCTCGATCGTCTCGCGGTCCGCCTCCGAGACGTCCTTGCCCTCGAGGTAGTCGTCGACGGCCTGGTACGAGACACCGAGCGCGGTCTCGTCCGGGTTCAGCGGCTTGTTGTCCTCGAGGTCGGCTGTCGGAACCTTGTTGACGAGGGTGTCGGGCGCACCGAGGTGGGCCGCGATGGCCCGCACCTGCCGCTTCGTGAGACCGGCGAGGGGCACGAGGTCGCAGGCGCCGTCACCGAACTTCGTGAAGAAGCCGACCACGGCCTCGGCCGCCTGGTCGGTGCCGAGGACGAGCATCCGGCGGGCACCGGCGACGAGGTACTGCGCCACCATCCGCTCGCGGGCCTTGACGTTGCCCTTCTGGAAGTCGGCCCAGTTCTCGGGCAGGCCAGCGGCGGTGAAGTCGACCGTCACCTTGTCGACCTCCTCGAAGAGCGCGTCGGTCGCCGACTTGATGTTGACCGTGACGACCTCGTCGGCCGCGAGGAACTCGAGCGCCGCCTGCGCGTCCTCCTCGTCGGCCTGCACGCCGTACGGCAGTCGCATCGCGATGAACGTCGCGTCCCCGCCGCGCTCCCGGACCCGCTCGCAGGCGAGCTGCGCGAGCCGCCCGGCCGTCGTCGAGTCGACCCCGCCACTGATCCCGAGCACGTAGCCGCGGGTGTTGGTGCGGAGCAGGTACGACGCGAGGAAGGCGATCCGCCGCTCGGCCTCCTGGCCGGCGTCGATGCTCGGCTGGACGCCGATCGCCTCGATGATCTCCTGCTGCTTCTCGGTGGTCACGTGGGGGACGGTACCCCGCCAGCGTGAGGAAGCACACGGCATACCTCCATGTCCGTATGCCGCTCACTCCGGCAGGCTGGCCTCGTTCGTTTCGCACGTGAGGAGTCGGGATGCAGTTCGGGCGCAGCTACGAGGAGTTCGAGGTCGGGGCGGTCTACCGGCACTGGCCGGGCAAGACGGTGACCGAGTACGACGACCACCTCTTCTGCCTGCTGACGATGAACCACCACCCGCTCCACATGGATGCCCACTACGCCGAGGAGACGACGCAGTTCGGCAGGAACGTCGTCGTCGGCAACTACGTCTACTCGCTGCTGCTCGGCATGTCGGTGGCAGACGTCTCGGGGAAGGCGATCGCCAACCTCGAGGTCGAGTCGCTGCGGCACGTCGCGCCGACCTTCCACGGCGACACGATCTATGGCGAGACCCGGGTGCTCGACAAGTGGGAGAGCAAGAGCAGGGACGACCGAGGCGTCGTGCACGTCGAGACGATCGGCTACAACCAGGACGGCAAGGTGGTCTGCATCTTCCGCCGCAAGGTGATGGTGCCGAAGCAGAGCTATCTCGAGGCGCGAGGCGGCGAGCAGCCCGGCCGTCCGGTGCCGCAGCCCGACAAGAACTGGCCCGGCGCGGAGGCCTGACCCCCGCAACGTGCCTGCCCGCAACACACCGGCCCAGCGACAGCGCACCGGGTTCGGAACGCGGGGTGTTGTCGATAGCCCGGTGTGTTTGCGCGCGCCCACATCCGCCTCTGGCTCCGCCGGCCGTCCACAGTCAGGCGCAGGGGCGTGGTGCGGCGGGGGTACGCGGCAGATGGTGCTTTCATGGACACGCGACTTCGCGCTCTGGCGGGCAGGCAGGGCGGAACCTTCTCGGTGCATGAGGTCATGCGGCTGGGGGTGGACCACGCCGAGCTCCGACGAGCGGTGCGGGACTCCGAGCTGGTCTGCGTGCGGCGGGGCGCCTACGTTGTCGGCTCACGGTGGCGCGAGGCGAGTGCCGATGAGAGGTACCGCCTCAAGGCGACAGCGGTGGCGCGGACACGGCCAGAGGATGGGCTGAGCCACCACGCCGCGCTCGCCGTACACGGACTACCCCTGTGGGACCACGACCTTGGCCGTGTCGACCTGGTCAGCGGGGTCAGACAGGCGGTCAATCGAGGCGGCATCTGGCTGCACCCTGCTGCAGGGGTGGAGCTGACAGACGTCGGTGGGGTGCAGGCCGTCCCAGTCGCGCGGGCGGTGGTCCGCACTGCGCTGACGATGGGCACGGCGGCAGCGGTGGTCGCCGGAGACGCTGCGCTGCACTCGGGGCT
>DASSTN010000237.1:0-9850 GCA_035707905.1 Intrasporangium sp. | reverse complement strand
CCGCAGAGCTTCGTGTTGCCGGTGTGCGTCGGCCCGGTCAGGATCGAGCAGAGCAGCAGGAGCGGGTCGTCCAGGCCCTTGGCGTTGTTCCGGGTGTCGAGCGTGCCGGTCTGCGGGTGGTAGGCGTTCTGGAGGTTGGACAGCGCCACGGGGGCGTTGTCGAGCACCTCGGAGAGGGCGTCCCGGTTCCGCGCGATCGCCCCGGTGACGGCGACGGCACGGGCCACGTCGGTCTTGAGCAGCGCCCTGTTGTCCTTGACGAACGAGGACACCTCGTTCATCGCGACGCCAAGGTTCTTCAGGGCCAGCTTGAGGTTCTCCCGCTCCTCCCCCAGCTGCACGGCGACCGTGGCGAGGTCGGAGTTGAGGCGGCGCACCTGCTCGTTGTTGGAGGCGAGCATCGAGGTGAAGGACTGGAGGTTCCGGACGGTCCCGAAGAGGTCGTCCTTGCTCCCCGAGAGCGTCGACACCGCGGTCGACAGGTCGTGCAGGGTCGAGTGGAGGCGGTCGCCGTTGCCGTCCAGGTTGGCGGCCGACGTCTGGAGCAGCCGGTTCAGCGCGCCGTCCTTGTTGGCCCCGTCCGGCCCGAGGGCGACCATGAGGTCGTCGAGGCTCTGCGAGATGCGGTCGAGCTCGACGGGAACCGCCGTGCGGTCCAGCGGGATCCGGGCTCCGGCAGCGAGTGCCGGACCGCCGCTGTAGACGGGAAGCAGCTGGATGTAGCGGTCGGAGACCAGCGACGGGGCGACGATGGCGGCCCGGGCATCTGCGGGCACCTTGTGGGCGTCGTCGAAGCTGAACGTGACGTGCACGCGGTCACCCAGGGGCACGACCGAGTCGACCTGCCCGACCCGGACACCGAGGACGCGCACGTCGGATCCCGGGTAGAGGCCGACGGCCCGGACGAAGTCGGCACTGACGGTGGTCTGTGAGGCGCGCGGCCAGACGGCGACCGCAGCGGCGACAAGGCCGACGACGAGACCGGTCACGACCCGAGCGAGCAGGGTGCGAGGCAGACGGAGCCGACTGAGCGGCATACGACGGAGCAACGCGCGAGGCCCGCGGGTGCGGGGTGCCTCCCGCGACTCGACGTCGGTGTCCTGCTCCACCATCAGCGTCCTCCTTCCAGCAGGCTGGGCAGCTTCGTGCCGGGTTGCGAGAGCCCGGCGGCGCCCACCGGCACGACGAGGTTGGAGACCCACGTGTCGAACCAGCGACCGGTGCCGACGGTGTTGGCGTAGACCCGGGTGAAGGGGGCCATGGCCTGGATCGTCTTCTCGAGGTCCTGGTCGTGCTTCTCGAGGAGGGCGAGCGCCGAGTCGAGGGCCTTGAGCGCCGGGGCCAGCTGGGCCCGGTTGTCCTGGGCGAGCCCGGTCAGCTGGGTGGCCAGGTCGGACGTGTTCTTGAACAGGGTGCGGATCTGCTCGCGGCGCTTGGCGAGCTCGACCATGAGCAGGTCGGCGTCCTTGATGATCTGCCCGACCTGCTCGTTGCGGCTCGCCACGAGGCCGCTGACCTTGTTCGCGTGCTCGAGCAGCCGGGACAGCTCCGCGTCGCGGCTCGCGATCGTGCGGGACAGTCGCGAGAGCCCGTCGAGGGCTGCCCGCACGTGCTCCGGGCTGTCCTTGAACTCGGTGGCGAGCACGTCGAGCGACTTGGCGAGCTGGCCGGTGTCGATGCGTTCGGTCGTCGTGGTGAGGTCCTGGAAGGCGTTGACGATGTCGTAGGAGCTGACGGTGCGCTGCAGCGGGATCTGCGCATCGGCGGCGAGCTGGCCGGGTCCCTGCGGGTCGAGGGCGAGGTACTTCTCCCCGAGGATCGTCTTCATCCGGATGGACGCGCCGGTCAGGGTACCGAAGCCGACGTCCTCGGTGACGCGGAAGTCGACGCGGACGTGAGTGCCCTCGAGGTCGACGCCGGTGACCTTGCCGACCTTGACCCCGGCGATGCGCACGTCGTCCTCGGGCTTGATGCCACCCGCCTCACTCAACGCGGCGCTGTAGCTGGTGCCCCCACCGATGAGGGGGAGCCGGTCGGCGTTGAACGCCAGCCCGAGCAGCAGCGCGATGACGAGCAGCCCGACGGCCCCGATGGGCACCGGGTTGCGCTCCCGGAACGGGACCCTCGACCCCCTCATGAGGAGCACCTCGCCGACGAGACGTTGTAGCTCGGGCTGACCCCGGGCAGGATCGGGCGCTTGGTGTCGAAGCGGCACAGGTAGAAGTTGAACCACGAGCCGTAGCTCGCGGTGCGGGTCAGCGTCGTCATCCGGGTCGGGACGGTGGTGATGAACTCCTCGAACAGCTTGGCGTTGTCCGGCTTCGTGAGCGTGCCGGCCAGGGTGCGCAGCTGGGCGATGTCGTCCTTGATGGCCGGTCGGGTCGTGACGAGGAGGGCCGCCGTCTCCGCGGACAGCGAGTTGATGCCGTCGAGCGACGCGCCGATCGTCTCCCGGTCGGCGGCCAGGCCGCTCGTGAACCGGTGGAGCTGGTCGATGAGGGACGCGAGCTGGGTGTCATGCGCGTCGACGGTGCCGAGCACGGCGTTGAGGTTGTCGACGGTGCGCCCGATGACGGCGTCGCGGTCGGCGATGGCCGAGGTCAACGAGGCGGTCCGCGACAGCAGCGAGTTGATGTCGCCGCCCTCGCCCTGCAGCGTCTGCACGATGAGGCCGGAGAGCTCGTTGACGTCCTTCGGCGAGAGCGCGGCGAAGAGCGGCTTGAAGCCGTTGAAGAGCACCGTGAGGTCGAGCGCCGGGTGGGTCCGCTCGAGCGGGATGACGGCGCCGTCGGGCAGGGGCGTCGCGCCGCCGACGCCCTGGGTGAGGGCGACGTAACGCTGGCCGACCAGGTTGCGGTACTTGATCGTCGCCTCGGTGCCCCTCGTGAGCGGTGACGTCGTGAGCACCCGGAACTCCACCTCGGCGCTGGCGCCGTCGCCGTCCCGGTGCGGTGCCACCCGCACGTCGGTGACCTCGCCGACGCGCACGCCGGCGATGCGGACGTCCTGACCGGCCTGCACACCGGTGGCGTCGGTGAAGATCGCCGTGTAGGTGGCCTTGTCGCCGAGCTGGACGTTCGCGATGGTGAGCGCGAGGACGCTCGTCGCGGTGATGGTCACCGCGGCGAAGAGGAGCAGCTTGACGAGGCTTGCCCGAGTCGTCATCCGTTGCTCACCACCGCGCCGCGCAGGAGGGGTCCCGCAAGGAGGGTCTGTATGCCGCTGGGCTGGCCGTCCGTGTCGCGGCTGAGCAGCGCTGCCACGACCTGCTGCTCCTCCACCGTTCCGGCGGTCCCCGAGTCGGCAGCCGTCCCGAGGAACCCGGAGGGGAGGGACGCCAGCGGGGAGGCGCTGCTCGCCGGGCGCGTCCCGTCGTTGAAGTGGACCCCCGGGTAGGGGTTCGCCTGACTGCCACCGGGGCTCGGCAGGCCGTAGCAGTGCGGCCCGCGCTTGTCGCCCCAGCGAGGCTCCTCGCCCGGCCGGTAGGGCTGGCGGGGCGGGACGACCTCGAGGGTGATGTGGAAGGTGCCGCCGCTGAAGGCGCCGTTGATCCGGGGCAACCACCCGGCGAGGCCCCCGGCCATGCAGGGGTAGATCGGCGAGTAGCGGGCGAGCAGCTGCAGGGTCGGCCGGGAGACGCGACCCACCTGGATGATCCGCTGCTCCGTGTCGCGCAGGAAGCCGGCGGTGTCCTGCGCGAAGCCGGCCGTCCCGACGAGAAAAGCGGTCAGCTGCTGCTCCTTCTCGACGACCGTCCGGTTCGTCACGCGGAGCGACTCGGTGAGCCGGAAGAGGTCGGGGGCGGCGTCGGCGTAGAGGCCCGCGGTGTCGGCGAGCAGCGCGATGTCCTGCTGCAGGACCGGCAGGTGCGGGTTGAGCGCCGCCAGGTAGCGGTCGAGGCGCACGAGGTTCTCTCCGAGCTGGTTCCCCCGCCCGTCGAGGGCGGTCGCGAGCGCCCCGAGCGTCGTCGCGAGCTGGGCCGGCTGGACCGTGCGCAGGAGCGGGTAGAGGTTGTCGAAGACGGTCTCGAGCTCGATGCCCACCCTGCTGCGGTCCTGGGTGATGACGTCGCCCTCGCGGATCGGGCGCGGGCTCGGGGACGCCACCGTGACGAGGTCGACGTAGCGCTCGCCGAAGAGCGTCTTCTGGAGCAGCCGGGCGTCGACGTTGGACGGGATCTGCGCGACCTTGTCCGGCTCGAGGGCCAGCTCGAGCCGGGCGCCCTGCGGCGTGGCCTCGACGCGGCGCACCTCACCGACCACGAGGCCGCGCAGCTTGACGTCGGAGCTCTCCTGCAGCTGGCTGCCGAGGCGGTTCGTCTCCAGGGTGACCCGCACGACCGGGGTGAACCGCTTCTGGTAGGCGGCGATCGCGAGGCCGAGCAGCAGGGCGAGCACGACGAGGAAGACGACGCCGTAGGCCTTGGTGCCGAGGCGCCACCGGGTGTGCTGGGTGACCGGCCCGGGGGTCGCCTCGGTCGTCACCTCGGCCACGGGCTGCTCGGGCGGGACCTGCGTCATCCGGCGATCCTGACGCTCGTCGTCGCGCCCCAGATGGCGAGCGACAGGAAGAAGTCGACGACGTTGATCGCGACGATCGAGGTCCGTACGGCCTTGCCGACGGCGACCCCGACGCCGGCCGGGCCACCCGAGGCGGTGTAGCCGTAGTAGCAGTGGATCAGGATGATCACGACCGCGAAGACCATGACTTTGGCGAAGGACCAGAAGACGTCGCCGGGCGGCAGGAACAGGTGGAAGTAGTGGTCGTAGGTGCCCTCCGACTGGCCGAAGTACGACGTCGCGATGAACCGCGTCGCGGCATACGAGCTGAGCAGCCCGAGCACGTAGAGCGGGATGACTGCGATGAAGCCGGCGATCATCCGCGTCGTGACGAGGAACGGCAGTGACGGAATGCCCATGACCTCGAGCGCGTCGACCTCCTCGGAGATCCGCATGGCGCCGAGCTGGGCCGTGAAGCCGCACCCCACGGTGGCGGCGAGGGCGAGGCCGGCCACGAGGGGCGCGATCTCGCGGGTGTTGAGGTAGGCGGCGAAGAAGCCGGTAAAGGCGCCGGTGCCCAGCTGCTCCAGGGAGGAGTAGCCCTGCAGGCCGACCTCGGTGCCGGTGAAGAACGCGAGGAACGCGATGACGCCGACCGTGCCGCCGATGACCGAGAGGGCGCCGGTGCCCAGGGACACCTCGGCGAGCAGGCGCAGCACCTCCTTGCGGTAGCGCCGCATGGTCCGGCCGCTCCAGGCGAGCGAGCGGACGTAGAAGCGCATCTGCTCCCCGAGCGAGTCGAGCGCCCGGGCCGGGCGGGAGGCGACGTCGAGCAGGCTCCAGTTCGTCATGTCGGGCCTCAGATCTTCTGCGGGACGACCTGGAAGTACACGGCCGTGATGACGAAGTTGACGACGAACAGGAGCATGAAGGTGATGACGACGCTCTGGTTGACGGCGTCGCCCACGCCCTTCGGGCCGCCCCCGGCGCCCAGGCCCTTGTAGGCAGCGACGATCGCGGAGATGGCACCGAAGATGAGCGCCTTGATCTCGGCGGTCCAGAGGTCTGGCAGCTGGGCCAGCGCGGTGAACGACGCGATGTAGGCGCCGGGTGTGCCGCCCTGGACGATGACGTTGAAGAAGTAGCCACCGACCACGCCGACGACGGAGACGAGGCCGTTGAGCAGGACCGCGACGAGCATCGAGGCGAGCACGCGGGGCACGACGAGGCGCTGGATCGGGCTGATGCCGAGCACCTCCATCGCGTCGATCTCCTCGCGGATCTTCCGGGAGCCGAGGTCGGCACAGATGGCCGACCCGCCGGCGCCGGCGATGAGCAGCGCGGTCACGATCGGGCTCGCCTCGCGCAGCACGGCGAGCACGCTGGCCGCACCGGTGTAGGACTGGGCCCCGAGCTGGCGGGTCAGGGTGCCGAGCTGCAGGGCGATGACCGCGCCGAACGGGATCGACACGAGCGCTGTCGGCAGGATCGTCACGCTCGCGATGAACCAGGACTGCTGGATGAACTCCTTGACCTGGAAGGGCCGTCTCGGCAGCGCCCGCATCACATCGAGCGCGAGCGCGAAGAGCGAGCCGGACTGCCTGAGGGCACCGGTGAGGGGTGCGGCCACCTCAGCCCACCTCCCCCGGGCCACCGGCGGGTCCGGGCGCTCCGGCGGGGGCCAGCTCCGCGGCATACTCCGTCGTCCCCTTGGACTCCGCTCCCCAGGCCGGGAGGAACGAGCCGGGAGGTGGGGTGACGCCGTTCTGTCGGCACCACTCGCCTGCGGGGCGCTCGGCTCGGCGCGGCCGCCCGTCGCTCGTGCCGAGCTGCAGCGCGATCGGCGGCAGCGGCGGCAGCTCGCGGCCGGACTCGGCAGCGAGCTCCTCGGCGTCCTTCTCCTCCGACATGCCGATCGGCCCGACGGTCTGCGCGTTGAGGAACTGGCGCACGACCGGCTCCACCGACGACAGGAGCATCTCGCGAGGACCGAACATCGCGAGGTGCCGGTGGTAGAGCAGGCCGATGTTGTCCGGGACGGTGCGGGCGGTGTTGATGTCGTGGGTGACGATGAGGAAGGTCGCCTCGATCTGGGCGTTGAGGTCGACGAAGAGCTGGTTGATGTAGGAGGTCCGCACCGGGTCGAGGCCCGAGTCGGGCTCGTCGATGAGGAGGATCTCGGGGTCGAGCACGAGGGCGCGGGCGAGGCCGGCCCGCTTGCGCATCCCGCCGGAGATCTCGCCGGGCAGCTTCTTCTCGGCGCCCTCGAGGCCGACGAGCTCCATCTTCTCGTGGACGATCCGGGCGACCTCGGCCTCGGTCTTCTTCGTGTGCTCCCGGAGGGGGAAGGCGACGTTGTCGAAGAGGTTCATCGAGCCGAAGAGGGCGCCGTCCTGGAAGAGCACCCCGAAGAGCTTGCGCACCTCGTAGAGGTCGTGCTCGCGCAGCTTCGTCAGGTCCCTGCCGTCGATGACGATCGAGCCGGCGTCCGGCTTGAGCAGGCCGACGAGCGACTTGAGGAAGACTGACTTGCCGGTGCCCGAGGGGCCGAGCATGACGGAGATCTCGCCGGCGGGCAGGGTCAGGGTGACATCCCGCCAGATGGTCTGCGACCCGAACGTCTTCGTCAGGCCGGTGACCGCGATCTCCACGCCCATGTGGCACCTCTCAGTCGGGGGACTCGAAGCGGTTCCCCGCGGTGAGCCGCGAGGTTACCCGCCGGTCACCTTACTGAGCGAAACGGCCGAAATGGGGCTTCCGGGCCCGGTGATTTCCGACGATTGTGCGGATCGTCCTTCTGGGGTCCCGTGCTCAGCTACGATGCCGCGCTTCGCAGGTCACCTCGTCGCCGGCGACCCGGACCTCCAGCGCCTCGAGGCGTGGACCCGCCTGCGTGCGCAGGCCGGCGAGGACGCTGCTCAGGCGTTCGAAGGTCTCGGGCGTCGGCACCGGCGGCGTGCCGTCGGCCACGCCGGTGAGGCCGACGACCTGGCCGGCGTCGTCGAGGGTGAGGGTTGCGGTCAGGTGCTGGACAGGGCCGCCGCGCTGGCCCTCCACGCCCTCCCGCAGCACCCGAGCCGCCTCCGTGAGCGTCCGGTCGTCGTCGTCCTCGTCCGGCACGGCGGCCTCCCGGGCGGGCGCGGACCCGGGGTCGGGCTCGCGCTCGATGCGCCCCTCGGTGAGGGAACCGACGGCGGCGTACTCGATCTTGCCGAAGTCGAGGCTCGGGTCCGTGAGCGCACTCTCGTCGATGACATAGGCGACGTTGACGGGCAGGTCCTTCATCCCGGGGTGCAGCTGCTGGCCGACGAAGCGGGAGCACACCACGAGCGCGTCGACGCGCACCATCGGCCGCCCCCTGCGGTCGGGGACGCGGCGCCCGGCAGGAACCCGAGCGACGTCGAACCGCTCCGGTGGATAGAAGTGGACCGGCCGCTCGAGGACCATGATCGAGTAGTCCGGGCGGTCGGGACCCGGGACGAGCCGGTAGAGCTCGCCGTTGACCGGCGTCTGCCAGGTCAGCTCGACGGGTGCCTGGTCGAAGGACGTGATGGCGACGAGCGGTCCGAACCTGCCCATCGGGGTCGGCTCCCCGGGGTGCCCGGCCCGCGGGGCCACATTCCGGGCCGTGCCGCCGGCAGGACCGGGCGGCGCAGGAGGGACAAAGGACCCCTCCCCCGGCGACTGGTCCCCCTCGGGCTTCCTGGTGCGCGACAGCCATGCCATGGCCACAACCTACTGACTGAGCGTCGACATGGGCGGAGACACAGCGGCATACGCCGCCGGGTGGTTACGGTGACTTCGTGGACGCGACCGACCTCGACGAGCTGCGCGGCGCCCTCTCCGAGGGAGCACTGACGACCGACCCCGCCACCGTGGAGAACTATCGCCGCGACTGGACTCAGTCGGAGGCGGCCGGTATGCCGCTGGGCCTGGTCCGGGCGGCGAGCGCGGACGACGTCGTGGCGGCGGTCCGCTGGGCCGCGGCACGCGGCGTGCCGGTCGTGCCACGCGGAGCGGGCAGCGGCCTCTCCGGCGGGTCCTGCGCGGTCGACGGATGCCTCGTGCTCTCGCTCGACCGGATGCGTTCCGTCGAGATAGACGTGGCGACCCGGACGGCGGTCGTCGAGCCGGGGGCGCTCAACGCGGAGGTGAAGCTGGCCGCCGCCGAGCACGGCCTCTGGTACCCGCCCGACCCTGCGTCGTTCGAGATCTGCTCGATCGGCGGCAACATCGCGACGAACGCCGGCGGCCTGTGCTGCGTCAAGTACGGCGTGACGACGGACTACGTCCTCGGGCTCGACGTCGTCCTCGCCGACGGCACGCTCGTCCGCCTGGGCGGCAAGCGGATCAAAGACGTGGCCGGGCTGTCGCTGCTCAAGCTCTTCGTCGGCAGCGAGGGCACGCTCGGCATCATCACCCGGGCGGTCCTGCGGCTCGTGCCGGCCCAGCCCCCGGCGGCGACACTGGTGGCGACCTTCCCGACGGTCGAGGCCGCCGCCCGGGCGGTCGTCGAGGTCGGTCGTACCCTGCGGCCGTCGGTGATGGAGCTGATGGACAACGCGTCGATCAACGCGGTCGAGGACTACCAGCCGATGGGCCTCGACCGCGCGGCCGGGGCCTTGCTCCTCTGCCAGTCCGACGCACCGGGAGCCGCGCGGGCGCAGGAGATCGAGCTGATCCGCGCCGCGTGCGAGGGCGTCGGCGCCAAGGAGTGCTTCGTCACCGACGACCCCGCCGAGGGCGAGATGTTCACGGCGGCTCGGCGCGCGGCGTTCCCCGCCATCGAGCGGCTCGGCGCCCTGATGCTCGAGGATGTTGGCGTCCCCGTGCCACAGCTCCCCGAGCTGTTGACCGGGATCGCCGCGATCGCCGAGGAGCACGACGTCCGGATCCCCACCGTCGCACACGCCGGGGACGGCAACACCCACCCGATCATCCTCTATCCGCGTGGAGACGCGGCGGCCAAGGAACGGGCCGCGGAGGCCTTCGTCGAGGTGATGCACCTGGCCATCCGCCTCGGCGGGACGATCACCGGCGAGCACGGCATCGGGCGGCTGAAGCGGGCAGCCCTGCCCGACCAGCTCGGCCCCGATGTCATGGCTCTGACGCACCGGATCAAGGACGCCCTCGACCCGCAGGGCATCCTCAACCCCGGCGCCGCCTTCTAGGGCCTGGCCGCCGCCACGACAACTCAGCCGCGGCTGGATTGACGAGGCCGATCCCGCCGCTCGGCCACGACAACTCAGCCGCGGCTGGATTGACGAGGCGGCGACCGCACCCGAGCGGGCGGGGTGGGTGAGCGCGAGCGACTGTGAGCGGCATACCTCCCTCCCGGGCAGGCTTCGAGC
>DASSTN010000236.1:0-4875 GCA_035707905.1 Intrasporangium sp. | reverse complement strand
GACTGGGCGGTCTTGCCCAGGCCCGGCTCGTCGGCGAGCAGGAAGGTGCGGTGGCCCTCGAGGACCGCCTGCAGGAAGCGCGCCTGGTGGACCATCAGGTGCTGCCCCGGCGGGGAGAACCGGTCGATCAGCGGCTTGGGCGGCAGCTCCATCGTGGCCGCCCCACCGCCGGAACCCTGCTCGAACGCCCGGTAGAGCGGCTCGAGCAGCTCCCACCGGGCGAGGTTCTGGGGCAGGTAGCTGTCCCGCGCGACCCGGCCGACGTCGGGGACGAGGAAGGGGTTGGCCATCGCCCGGATCGGCACCGACTGGGGCATGACCTGCTTGGCCGCGAGCTCCGGCGGCAGGAGCGGCTTGGTCGGCTCGGGCGGGGTGATGACGAGCTCCTCCGGCGAGAGCTCCGCGCCCGACTCGAGGAGCCAGTCGCGACGCATCTGCTGGGCCGCCGGGCTCGGTTGCGCGTCGGGGTCGAGCAACCCGAGGAGGCTCGTGTCGCGGGCGGCGATCTGGGCCAGGATCGAGGCGATGCCGTCGAGGCGCTTGAGCAGCTCGTCACGCTTGGCCGTCGGGATCGACGGATCCTCCTTGACCCGGGCTCGCTCGGCGCGCATCAGCAGGGCGATGACCTGGAACTTGGTCCGGTTCGTCGGCGTGGCACGGCCCTTGGAGGCGACACGTGCCTCCACCTCCCGGACGCGCCGGGCAAGGACGGGGATGAGCGGCGCGGTGTCGGCACGGCCGTGCTCGCCGTTGGATTGGGCCGGACGGTCTGAGGTCCGGCGGCGAAGTCGGGTTGGCATATTCCTCTTCGTGACGCGGTGGCGACGAGGATCGAGATCCTGCCCTGCTCCACGGCGCGGATGATCGAGGCGCTGACGGACGTCCCGGGGGAATGGGCCGATGCCTCGCCCCGCTGTGGCACGCAGTGAGACGATTCTACAGCGCGTCAGGAGACCCTGGTGCCGACCAACGCGCCGATCGCATAGGTGACCGCCATCGCGACGAGCCCACCGCCGACGTTGCGGAGCACCGCCCGACCCACGGGGCTCTTGCCCAGGCGGGCGCTGGCCCAGCCGGTGAGCGCGAGGGCGCCCGCCACGGCGAGGACCGTCACCCAGGTGCGGACGGAGGCGGGGCTGAACGTGATGACGAGGAGCGGCAGGAGTGACCCGACCGTGAACGCCGCCATCGAGGCCCAGGCGGCGTGCCAGGGGTTCGTCAGGTCCTCTGGGTCGATGCCCAGCTCCACCTCGGCATGGGCCGCGAGGGCGTCGTGGGCGGTCAGCTCCTTGGCGACCTCCTCGGCGAGGTGCCGGCTGATGCCCTTGCCCTCGTAGAGCTGGGTCAGCTCCTCGAGCTCGCCCTCGGGGTCCTCGTGCAGCTCGCGCCGCTCGAGGTGGAGCATGGCTCGCTCGGAGTCGCGCTGGGTGCTGACGGAGACGTACTCGCCGGCCGCCATGGACAGGGCACCCGCGACCGCGGCGGCCACTCCGGCGATGATGATGCTGCCCCGGTTGCTCGTCGCACCGGCGACGCCGACGACGACGCCCGCCGTGGAGACGATGCCGTCGTTGGCCCCGAGGACGGCGGCACGCAACCAGTTGAGGCGCGCGCCGAGGCTCTCTCCCTGCGGCTCTGGGTGCTGGTCACCCAGGTTCGGCATCCCGCTGCCGGCGCTGATCTCGGACATCTGCACTCCGATCGGTCGGTTACTCCGATCCTGTCACCCCGGGCGTCCGATCGGGCTCCGACCCTCACGTCGTGGTCGTGTCGTCCGCCCGGTCGTCGGACGTGTTGCTGCCGCGTCCGCCCAGGCTCGGCAGCTGGGGGAGCTGCGCGCCGTTCTGTTGCTGGCCGAACCCGTTCTGCCCGAGACCGTTGCGGAAGCGGGGGAACTGACCGCCTCCCGGGAAGCCACCCTGGGTCGTGCCCCGGTCCGAGCCGAGCGGCAGCGCCGCGGCCGCTCCAATGGCACCGGCCGAGACGAGGACGATGGTGACCCCGGCGACCACGGCCGTCCGTCCCGACGACCAGCGCGACCGGCTCGGCTCCACGGGAGCCGGCTGAGCGGCATACCGGTAGGGCTCTGGGGGAGGCGGCGCGTCGAGCGGGTTGGTGGTCATGGGCCCGACTCTGGGGAGCGTCACTGTGCCGATCCTGTGCCGCCGCTGTCGCTGTGCTGCGGCTCTCGGTGACAGGTCCCTCAAAGGTTTCCCACAGGAAGGTACTGGCGCGGGCACAGCCGGTCGGGCTTGACTTGGCGTATGAAGGACAGGACCACCTCCGCGCCCCAGCTGCAGCGGCTCGACGGCTCTCCCGTGCGCGTGCTCGTCGTCGATGACGAGTCGAACCTCACCGAGCTGCTCGGGATGGCGCTGCGCTACGAGGGCTGGGAGGTCCGGTCCGCGGGCAGCGGCATGGAGGCCGTCCGGGTGGCTCGCGAGTTCGACCCCGACGCGGTCGTCCTCGACATGATGCTGCCCGACTTCGACGGGCTCGAGGTGCTGCGCCGGATGCGGGCTGACAACCCGCTCGTCCCCGTCCTCTTCCTCACGGCCAAGGACGCGGTCGAGGACCGCGTCTCCGGGCTCACCGCCGGCGGTGACGACTACGTGACCAAGCCCTTCTCGCTCGAGGAGGTCGTCGCCCGGGTGCGGGCGCTCATGCGGCGTACGACCGTCTCCATGACCGCGGCCGACTCGATGCTGGTCGTCGGCGACCTGACCCTCGACGAGGACAGCCACGAGGTGACCCGCGGCGGGGAGGAGATCCACCTGACGGCAACGGAGTTCGAGCTGCTGCGGTATCTCATGCGCAACCCGAAGCGGGTGCTGTCCAAGGCGCAGATCCTCGACCGGGTCTGGAACTACGACTTCGGCGGCCAGGCGAACGTCGTCGAGCTGTACATCTCCTACCTGCGCAAGAAGATCGATGCCGGTCGGGAGCCGATGATCCACACGATGCGAGGCGCAGGGTATGTCCTCAAGCCTGCTCTTTGAGCCGGCCGGGACGACGGGTTCCCCTCCTCAGCAGCCGCCCACGCCTGAGCAGCAGGGCGACCGGGGGCCGTGGTGGCGGCGGCTTCAGGAGTACCTTCCCGCGGTGCGGCCGCTCTCGCGGTGGACGCTGCTCGCCAAGCTCGTCGCCGGGACGCTGGCCCTGATCACCGTCGTCACGCTGCTCACCGGCGGCTTCACGATCCTCGCGCTCGACCGCTACCTCACGTCGCAGGTCGACACCCAGCTGACGGCCGCGCTGGAGCAGGCCACCGGCCCCCGCGAGCAGCTGCCGTTCGCCCCGGGCGACGGCGACGAGGGCCGCAGAGGCCCTGGCAACGAGGGCCTGCTCGCCTTCATCGGCTCGGTCAACTCAGGCTTCGCGACCACCCACGGCAACGACCGCGTCGCCCTGACCTCGAGCCAGCTGGCCCAGATCAGCGCCGCAGGGATCGGGCGTGAGGGCACGACGCTCAACCTCGGCGGCGAGATCGGCGCTTACCGCCTCATGGCCACCCGCGGCCTCCTGCGCGTCGGCAACACTCTGGTCCCGGTCACGATGGTCGTCGGCCTGCCGACCGGGCCCCAGGACGAGACCGTCCGCCGGATGGTCGTCATCGCCATCATCTGCGGCGGCGCCGGGATTCTCGTCGCGGGCGCGGTCGGCACGTGGATCGTCCGGCGTAGCCTGGCGCCGCTGCGTCGTGTGGCAGCCACGGCGAGCCGGGTCTCGGAGCTCAACCTCACCGAGGGGCAGGTCGCGCTCGGCGAGCGGGTGCCCGCGGAGGACACGGACACCCACACGGAGGTCGGCCAGGTCGGCGCGGCCTTCAACGAGATGCTCGACCACGTCGACGAGGCGCTGACGGAACGGCACCAGAGCGAGCAGCGGGTGCGCCAGTTCGTCGCCGACGCGAGCCACGAGCTGCGCACCCCACTGGCCTCGATCATCGGCTATGCCGAGCTGTCCCAGCGGGAGCGCGAGCCGGTGCCCGAGCGGGTCCGCCACGCCCTCAGCCGGATCGGCAGTGAGGCCGACCGGATGGCAGGGCTCGTCGGCGACCTGCTCCTGCTCGCACGGCTCGACGCGGGCCGTCCCCTCGACCGCGACGAGGTCGACCTGTCGATGCTCGCCGTCAACGCGGTCAGCGACGCGCACGCCGCCGCCCCAGACCACACGTTCTCCCTCGACCTGCCGGCCGAACCGGTCTGCGTCCCCGGTGACGAGCCGCGGCTGCACCAGGTGCTAGCCAACCTCCTCGCCAACGCACGCGCTCACACACCGGCCGGCACGACGGTGACGACCTCGGTGCGCCGCGTGGGCGACTGGGTCCGCATCGCGGTGCACGACAACGGTCCCGGCGTGCCGAAGGACTTGCAGCCCAACGTCTTCGAGCGATTCGCGCGCGGTGACAACGCCCGTAACCGGGCCGGCGGCAGCACGGGTCTCGGGCTCTCCATCGTCGCCGCTGTCGCCCGCGCCCATGGAGGCCGGGTCGAGCTAGACAGCCGCCCGGGCGACACCACCTTCGCGGTCCTGCTGCCCGCCTGCTGAGCCGCCCGCTCGGGGCCGTATGCCGCTGAGCCGCCCACTCACGCGCGGTATGCCGCTGAGCCGGCTGAGCGGCATACCGCGCTGTTCGCACGTGGCCCGTCTCATCAACCCGGCAAAGTAGCGTCACAGCGGTGCCACAGCGGCCGCCCCGAACGTGGACGCGTGGCAACGATTCTCGAGCGCGGCGGCGCGACTGACCTGACGGACTCCCGACCTGTGCGCCCTGCGCCGCCACGAGGGCGGCTCGCGCGAGCGTGGTGGGGGCCGGAGGCGGACCCGCGCTGGGCGCGCCCGGTCCTGTGGCTCCTGCTGCTGGCCACCCTC
>DASSTN010000235.1:0-2417 GCA_035707905.1 Intrasporangium sp. | reverse complement strand
AGCTCACGCTTCGGCCCCACGGGGATCGGCTGCTCGGGGAGCGGCCCGGACGCTGGTCCGACGAAGGTGCCGTTGGAGGAGTCGAGGTCCTCGACGAACCAGCGTGACCCGTCGGTCGTCAGCTGCGCGTGCCGCCGGCTCACTCCCGGGTCGGTCGACAGGTCGATCTCGGGGTGCGTGTTGCGGCTCGACGAGACACGCCCGAGCAGGAGGCTCCGGTGGCGCAACGGGATGATCGTCGGCAGCCCGGGCGACGGGCAGTCGCTGTCGGTCTCCTGCGTGGCGTACCAGTCGGGGTCGACCCAGACCTCCGCGACCCACTCGAAGCGCTCGCCCTGCTCCTCCTTGCCGCCCTCGTCGTCGCCCCCTGTGAGTGCGGTCGAGGCGGCCTCGGCAGCGGACGTGCGCGGCATCGCGCCGGTCGTGAAGTCATAGCCGCAGGCCTCGCAGAAGAGGGCACCCTCCGGGTTCTCGGTGTGGCAGTTCGGGCACTCGAGAGCGCTGGGAGCCTCCTCGGGCGTCGGTGCCGGGGCCGCGGGTGCAGGGGCGTCGAGGTCGAGGGACGACTGACCACCGGGTATGCCGCTCACCGCGCTCCCGCTCGCGGCCGCACCCTGCGCAGCGGCCGGCTCTGCCGGGCTGGCAGGCGCCGCACCGGAGGGACTGGTGCCCGCGGGAGTGGCGCGGGCCGGGGTCACGGCCGAGGCGTCGATGGGGGAACCGCAGATGTCGCAGTAGTCCTCGGCCTCGGAGGTGTGGCCGTTCGGGCAGACGGCGCTCATCGGCGCACCCGCGTCGTCTTCGTCGAGGCGGTGTCGAGCGACATCTCGTCGATCTTGGAGGCCGACTTCTTGAGCCGCACGGTTCCGGTGTCGGCGTCGTCGATCTCGACGACCTTCCGCAGCCGGGTCGTCATCTCGTCGTTGCCGGTCTTGTCCGCCAGCTGCACCGCCCGGCCGAGCTTGGCCGTCGCCACGTCGTCCTGGCCGGCAGCCTTCGCGGCCAGGCCCTCCTGGATCACCTGGGCGAGCTCGGCCTGACCGGTGTAGGCCGCGACAGCCGGGTCGATGCGGGTCGTGAGCGAGTCGTCGCTCGACCATTTGGCCTTGACCAGGCCCTGTGCCAGCACGTTGTCGCCGATGCTGATCTGCACCCGCGCGGCCAGCTGCTCCTGGCCGATCGTCCGCGCCGGGAGGCGGACCGCGACGTGGTAGTCACGCGACTCGTCGGTCCAGGCGCCGGTGGGATACGCGCCGGTGAGCGGGTTGATCGGGGTCCGTCGGGCCGTCAGGTCCTCGAGCGTGGGAGACACCTGCTTGACGAAGAGCAGCTCGGCCCCCTGCGGCACCCACACCCGCAGCTCGGCCGAGGCGACACCCCGCGCCATCGAGGCTCGCATCATCGACTCGAACTCGGCCGCCATCTGTTCCGGCGCGGGGATGATGTCGACGGTGCCGAGCAGCGCCGAGGCGATGCTGCGTACCTCCTCGACGCGCCACTGGTCACCGACACCGCGGCAGTCGCACTGGAAGACACCGACGCACGACTGGACCGCCGCCTGCAGCGACGCAGCCGTCTCGCCCTCGTTGACGCCGTCGGTCAGCAGGATCGCGTGGCGCTTCGTCGCGTGGGGGACCGTCTCGAAGATCCGGCGTGCCAGCGTGAGCCACGTCCCCATGGCGGTGCCACCGCTCGCCCTCAGCATCTCGACCGCGCGGATCGCCTCGCCCCGGGCCTGCGGGGACATGACGGCGAGGGCGCTCTGCCGGGAGGTGGGGTAGACGATCTGGGCGGTGCCGTTGCCCGAGACGACGGCGAAGAGCGTGCCGTCGGTGATCTCCTTGAGAGCCGCGGTTGCGGCCACGCCGGCCGCCTGGACCCCGCGGCGGCCCATCGAGCCGGACGTGTCGATGAGGATCACCTCTGCGGCCGATCCGTCACCCTGGGGTGCGGCCATGGCCGAGCCCGCCGTGGCGCCGGTGCTCGTGATGCGCACGATCCCGTGCACGTCGGTGCCGCCGGCCGGCAGGAACTCGTTCTGGAACACCTCAGCGGTGAAGTCAGCCATTGATCGGGTCCCCTTCCTGTGGCGCCGCCGCGCCCGTCGATGCTGTCGATCCTTGCCCAGCCAGTCGCGCAAGGGCAACCGTGATGTTGTCGCGGCCGCCCTGCTCGTTCGCGAAGTCGACGAGCCGCTGCGCGAGCGCCGCCGGGTCGTCGCCGGCGTCCGCCCGGGCCGCGGCGAGCAGGTCGCGCAGCGCCTCGGCCTCGGAGCAGTAGTTCCACAGCCCGTCGGAGCAGACGAGGAGCCAGCCCGGTGTCCGCACCTGCATGGTGGTCAGGTGCGGGGTGAGGTCGTGCGGGGCGTCCGAGCCCAGCCAGCGGGTGATCGAGTGGGCCTGCGGTCCGTTCTCGGC
>DASSTN010000234.1:0-3017 GCA_035707905.1 Intrasporangium sp. | reverse complement strand
GAAGCGCTCGGAGATCTTCACGACCGCCGACGACAACCAGCCGTCGGTCCTCATCCAGGTCTTCCAGGGTGAGCGTGAGATCGCCCAGCACAACAAGTCGCTCGGCACCTTCGAGCTGACCGGCATCGCCCCGGCGCCGCGCGGCATCCCGAAGATCGAGGTCACCTTCGACATCGACGCCAACGGCATCGTCAACGTCTCCGCGAAGGACCAGGGCACCGGCAAGGAGCAGACGATGACCATCACCGGTGGCTCGGCCCTCTCCAAGGACGAGATCGAGCGGATGGTCAAGGACGCCGAGGCGCACGCCGAGGAGGACCGCAAGCGCCGCGAGACCGCCGAGGTGCGCAACCAGGCCGAGCAGCTCGTCTACTCGACCGAGCACTTCCTCAAGGAGTCCGGCGACAAGGTGCCCGACGACGCCAAGAAGCCCGTCGAGGAGGCCCTGGCCGACCTCAAGTCCGCCATCGCGGACGGCTCCGAGGCGAGCCCGGAGGACATCCGCAGCAAGGTCGACGCGCTCAACGAGAAGTCCCAGGCGATGGGCCAGGCGGTGTATGCCGCTGAGCAGGCTTCCGGGTCGAGCGGTGCCGGCGCTTCGGCCGGGTCGTCCGACGGCGCCACCGGCGAGGCCGGCGGCGCGAGCGGCCAGGCCGGTGCCGACGAGGACGTCGTCGACGCCGAGGTCATCGATGACGACCAGGAGGCCAAGTGAGCCAGAAGGACCCGGAGATCCGTCCTGAGGGCGCCTCGCCCGACGGCGCCGGTTCCGACACGACCCAGGGCGCCGGCACCGCCGGCGCCCCGGGCGCGTCGGGCACGCCCGGGCCCGAGCCGCTCTACACGGAGGGCGGTGGCGGTGCCTCGTCCGAGCCCGGCGGCGAGGACGAGTACGACCACGCCCCGGCGAACGAGGAGCTCGCGGAGGAGGACACCATGGCCGCCACGCTGCTGGCAGACCTCCAGCGCCTGCAGGCCGAGTACGTCAACTACAAGAAGCGGGTCGACCGCGACCGTGAGGTCATCCGCACCAACGCCGTGAGCGGTGTCGTCGAGGCGCTGCTGCCGGTGCTCGACGACATCTACTTCGCCCGACAGGCGGGCGACCTCGAGTCCGGGCCGTTCGCCTCGATCGCCGACAAGCTCGAGGACGTCCTCGGGCGCTACGGCATCGCGCGCGTCGGGGAGGTCGGCGAGGAGTTCGACCCGAACGTCCACGAGGCCCTGATGCACGTCGAGGCCGAGGTCCCGGAGGGAGCGACGTCGACCACCGTCGTCCAGGTCTTCCAGCCGGGTTACAAGAACGGGGAGCGGCTCGTGCGAGCCGCGCGGGTGTCGGTTGCCGACCCCGCTTGAGCGTCAGGCCGCTGGGCCGGGATCCCGGCCCAGCGGCATACGTCAGACTGTGATGAGCAACGAGGAGGTGCGCCGGGATGGCTAGCCAGGACTGGTTCGAGAAGGACTTCTACGCGATTCTCGGCGTGCCGCACGACGCAGACGACGCGACCATCAAGAAGACCTACCGCAAGCTGGCCCGCAAGATGCACCCCGACCAGAACCAGGGGGATGCGAAGGCCAGCGAGCGCTTCAAGGAGATCGGGGAGGCGTATGCCGTCCTCTCCGACCCCGAGCAGCGCAAGGAGTACGACGCGGTCCGGGCCATGGCCCATGGCGGTGCGCGCTTCACGGCCGGTGGTCCCGGCGCGCCGGGCGGTGCGACGAGCTTCGAAGACCTCTTCTCCGGCTTCGGCGGGGGCGGGCAGCGCGTCCGGTTCGGCACCGGTGGTGCCGGCGGCGCGGGCGGTCCCGACCTCGAGGACCTGCTGGGCGGACTGTTCGGCGGCGGCGCACCCGGCTACGGCGGTGCCGGCGCACCCGGCTACGGCGGGTTCGGCGCTCCGCGCGGGCCCCAGCCCGGCGTCGATGTCCACGCGTCGACGCACATCGGCTTCAAGGACGCCGTCGAGGGTGCGACGGTGGCGCTCCAGTCACCGGAGCTGGGCCGGATGAACGTGCGGATCCCGGCCGGTGTCCGGGACGGCCAGAAGATCAAGCTGCGCGGCAAGGGCCGCCCCGGTGACCCGGGAGCGCCCAACGGGGACCTCATCCTGACGATCTCAGTGGCGTCACACCCGGTCTTCGGCCGCGACGGCGACAACCTGACCGTCGACCTGCCGGTGACCTTCGCCGAGGCCGCTCTCGGTGCGACAGTCCCCGTGCCGACGCTCGACGGATCGTCTGTCAAGGTGAAGATCGCGGCCGGCACGCCGAGCGGACGGGTGCTGCGGCTCAAGGGCCGCGGCGTCAAGCGCGGCGACAAGGCCGGCGACCTGCTCGCCAAGGTGCAGGTCGTCGTGCCCCAGCGGCTCACGGACGAGGCCCGCGAGGCGATCGAGAAGATGGCGGCCGCCGAGAACGGCTACGACCCCCGTGCCGAGCTGTTCGCCAAGGCGCGCGCCTGATCCATGGCGTGGCTCCTCCCCGGTCCGGGGCGTCCCGGAGGAGGATGCGACCACCGGGACACCCCGACGATGAGGCAAGGAGGAGGTGAGGAAGATGGCACAGCAACTGAACCGGGCCGCCGCCCCCGACGACGACACCCCCGTCTTCGTCATCTCCGTCGCCGCCCAGCTCGCCGGCATGCACGCGCAGACGCTGCGCCAGTACGACCGGATGGGTCTCGTCACCCCCTCGCGCACCCGCGGTGGAGGGCGGCGCTACAGCAGCCGTGACGTCGCGCTGCTCCGGGAGATCCAGCGGCTCTCCCAGGAGGGTGTCTCGCTCGCGGGCATCCAGCGGATCCTCGAGCTGGAGCACCAGGTCGAGGCCCTGCGCTCGCGGGTCGAGGAGCTCGGCGACGAGCTCGAGTCGGCTCGTCTCGCGATCTCCCGGCACCGCCGGGTCTTCGCCGCCGGTGCGCGCGGCGATGTCGTCGCGATGCCGGCCGGTCAGCGGCCGCCGCGGCCGATGCGCTCCCAGGCGCTCGTGATCTGGCGCCCCGAGCCACGCCGCCAGTC
>DASSTN010000233.1:0-3410 GCA_035707905.1 Intrasporangium sp. | reverse complement strand
CCTCGAGCGCCTGCCAGTGCGCGACGTAGATGTAGAGGGAGGCCGCGGCGAGGACCTGGATCGCCGGGACCAGTGCCGCGGGCACCCGGGTGACCGGCCGCCAGAGCATGAGCAGGACGACGGCGATCGTCAACCCGTCACGGGCCGGGTTGAACGAGAAGGTCCCGATCGTGGCCACCACCACCGCGGTGAGGAGCCACCGCTGCCGACGGGTCGTGACCCGTGCCAGGGCCCAGCCGAGCAGGAAGAGGTAGAGGACGACGAGGGCGGAGCCGTGCATGCGCGGGACGGGCAGGTCGAGGACCGGCAGCCGGAACAGGACGAAGGCCACCGCCGTGAGGGCGAGCGGCACCGCGAACGGCCACCGTCGCTCGACGCGATGGAAGACGGGCGAGGCGCACAACGCCGCCACCACGAGCAGCGCGAGGACGAGCGCCTCGATGAACCAGAAGCGCCACGCCGGCCCGAGCCGCTCCTGCCCGAAGACCCAGTTCGCCAGGAACAGGTTGCGCGGCTCGTAGAACCCGCCGAGGAAGTGCGCCAGCCAGATGACCACCAGGCTCGGCAGGACGACCCGCCCGGCACTCTTGACGATGCGCCGCACCCTGGCCAGCCGGTCCGGCTCGGACAGCTGGAAGCGCACGAGCTGGTAACCCGCGATGACGAGCAGGGCATTCGCAGTGCCTTGCAGCGCAAAGAGATCCGCGTGCGTGCCGACGATGAGCAGGATCGCGAGTGCGCGGAGCCAGACGCTCGTCTCCATGGAGCGCCAGCGTGTGCGGGCACGCGGGGCGGAGCGGTCACTCGACGTGGAGGCCACTCGCGTGGTGTTCGTCTCACGGAGGCGTTCCAGTTCTGCGACCGGTGTCACGTGCCAGCTCGCCGGCAACTGCCCGAGCAGCTCCTCGAGGCGGATGGACACCTCGACGTAGGACAGCGAGTCGCCGCCGAGCGACGCGAACGTGGACTCGGGGGTCACGTCGGCGCGGTGGAGGAGAGCCGCATACAGGGCTGCGACGGGATGCGGGGTCTCGTCGGACACCGCCCCCTCCGCGGGGCGGTCCGCGAGACGGAGCAGGCCGGCATAGTCGGGCTTGCCGGAGGGCAGCGTGGGGTGCTCGTCGACGGCTACGACGGAGACCGCTCCCCTGGGAACGCCGGACGCGCGAAGGACCTTGCGGCGCAGCGCCTCTCGTGACGGCGCTGCCCCGAGGCCACATGCGGCGACGATGACGCAGCCGTCCCGCCCCGCACAGCGCACGTCGCAGCCGTCACTGCGGAGGGCGCACTCGAGCCCGTCCAGGTCGATGCGGTGGCCGAGTACCTTGACGAAGCGGGCCTTGCGTCCGACCACCTCGACCAGCCCGTCCTCCGTGACTCGGCCGAGGTCGCCGGTCCGGAGCACCTCGACCGTCCGTCCCAGCGCGAGGTCCGCCGGCGACGTGGCATAGCCGAGCATGACGTTCGGCCCGCGGTAGACGATCTCGCCGTCCTCGATCTCGATCGAGCCGCCTGGCACCGGCACCCCGACCGCGGTGGGGCGCGAGACCGCGAGCTCGGGGGGCAGGTAGGCCATCCGCGCAGTCGCCTCGGTCTGGCCGTACATGACGTAGAGGTCCCAGCCGCGCCGCTGCCCGAGCTCGGCCCACGACCGCACGCGCTCGGGGTCCATCCGCCCGCCCGCCTGGGTCACGTAACGCAGCCGCGGCAGGTCGCGCTCGGCGAAGCCGCTGCGCTCGAGCAGCTCGAACGTGTGCGGCACACCGGGGAACGTCGTCGCGCCCGCCTCGG
The DNA here is from genome assembly GCA_035707905.1 of Intrasporangium sp. Lineage (GTDB taxonomy): Bacteria > Actinomycetota > Actinomycetes > Actinomycetales > Dermatophilaceae > Intrasporangium_A. The sequence continues at coordinate 1,619 of DASSTN010000233.1, read as the reverse complement.
CGAACAGCCGCCAGAAGCACTCGTCGACGACCGACAGCTCGGTGAGGAGCAGGGACGCGCCGCGCGCCAGGTGGGTGTGCAGCACCGACAGCCCGTAGCTGTAGGTGAGCGGCAGCGTCGTCGCCGCGCAGTCGTCCGCGCGCACACCGAGGTACTCGCCGATCTGCTCGGCGTTGGCCGCGAGGTTCTGGGCCGAGAGGCGGACGAGCTTCGCGGAGCCGGTCGACCCGCTGGTGCTGAGCAGGAGGGCAAGCTCGGGGTGCAGCTCGTGACCCGGCTCGCTCCGGCGGATCTCGACCGTCCCGCTCGGGCCGAGCACGATGTCGGGGTCGTAAGCCGCTGCCAGCCGGCCCGCGGAGGCGCCTGTGGCGGTGAGCAGCACGACGTGTCCCGCCCTTAGGGCGGCAAGGTAGCCGACGACCGTGTCGAGGGTGTTGCGGCCCTCGAGGAGGACGAGCCGGCGGGGCCCGGCCAAGAGCCCGGCGAGCCGCTCCACGCGAGCGGCGAGAGCGGCATACGTGACCTGCTCGTCCGCGGTGACGAGGGCGACCCGGTCGCCGTGCTCGGCGAGCGCCGCGACCCACGGCAGGCGAGGGCTGCTGGACGTCGCGACAGCGCTCGGCTGTGGGGACGGGGTGGTGGTCACGGCGGGCAGTCAATAAGGTTAGGCACACCTAAGTCAACTCGCCGAGTCGATTTCAGCGTCGTGGCAGCGTCCGCTACCCTGAATTAGGTAAGGCAAGCCTTCCCTATATCGTGAGGCGCGTCACGCCCGCCCTCGATAGCCCCGAACCGCACTTGGAGAACCCCTGTGACCCGAAGCCGAGCCGCCGCCCTGGCCGCCATCGTCGCGACGTCGGCGCTCGTGCTCACTGCGTGCGGCGGGAGTCTCGAGGCGCAGGGCCAGCTCGACGCGAACAAGCTCACGATCTACAGCGCACAGCACAAGAACCTCACCGAGGAGTGGGCCAAGGCCTTCCAGGACAAGACCGGCGTGCAGGTGCAGATCCGGTACGGCAATGACTCGTCGATGGGTGCGCAGATCGTCCAGGAGGGCAGCAAGTCCCCGGCCGACGTGTTCCTCACCGAGAACTCTCCCGCCATGACGATGGTGCAGAACGCCGGGCTGCTCGCCAAGGTCGACGAGGCGACGGTCAACCAGGTCGGCCAGCCGTACGTCCCGTCGTCACACGAGTGGGTCGGCGTTGCGGCGAGGTCGACGGTGCTCGTATACAACCCGAGCAAGATCTCCGAGTCCGAGCTGCCGACGTCGATCATGGACCTCGAGAAGCCGGAGTACGCCGGCAAGTGGGGTGCGGCGGCCGGGGGCGCGGACTTCCAGGCCATCGTCTCCGCGATCCTCGACCTCAAGGGCCAGGACGCGACCGCGAAGTGGCTCGCCGCCCTGAAGTCCGGCGGCAAGGTCTACCAGAACAACATCGCGACGATGAAGGCCGTCAACGCCGGCCAGGTCCCGATGGGGATCATCTACCACTACTACTGGTACCGCGACCAGGCCCTCGACAAGTCGAGCAGCGGCAACACCAAGCTGCACTACTTCAAGCACGAGGACCCGGGCGCCTTCGTCAGCCTCTCCGGCGGCGCCGTGCTCAAGTCGA
>DASSTN010000232.1:0-3558 GCA_035707905.1 Intrasporangium sp. | reverse complement strand
ACACGGACCTCGCGGTGTTCCTCATCGAGCCGGAGGGGGTGCTGGTCCGCGACACGTTCGGCATCGGGTTCGACGAGCTGGCGGCGCTCGTCCCCGTGCCGCTCGAGCAGGCGTGAGCGAGAGCGTCGAGCGCCGGGAGCGGACCGACTTCGTCCAGTCGGTCGCGAAGACGCTCGAGGTCATCCAGGCCTTCGACGCGGAGCACCGCGACCTGACCCTGTCCGACGTCGCCAGACGCACGGGGCAGAGCCGGGCCAGTGCACGCCGTTTCCTGCTGTCACTCGAGGCGCTCGGTTTCGTCCGGTCCGAGGCAGGGCGGTTCAGCCTCACGCCGCGGGTGCTCGCGCTCGGCCACGCCTTCCTCTCGTCGCTGCGCCTGCCGGAGATCGCGGAGCCGCACCTGAAGGCCCTGTCGCTCCGGCTCGGTGAGTCGACCTCGGCCTCGGTCTTCGACGGCGACGACATCGTGTATGTGGCACGGATCCCGGCCCGGCGCATCATGTCGGTCGCCATCCGGGTCGGCTCGCGCTTCCCGGCCTACGCCACGTCGATGGGCCGCGTCATGCTGGCGTTCGCGGCGGAGCCGGCGGTCGACGCCTACCTCGAGCGGGTCGTCATGGAGCCCCTGACGGACCGGACCGTCGTCGACCGGGACGCGTTGCGGGCCGAGCTGGCCCGGGTGCGCAGCCAGGGCTGGGCCGTGGTCGACCAGGAGTTGGCCGTCGGGCTCCGGTCCGTCGCGGCACCGGTCCGTAATGCGGCGGGCGACGTCATCGCGGCGATCAACGCCTCGACGACGGCGCAACCCGGCTCCGAGTCGATGGACCAGGCGATCATCGACGACGTCGTGGCTACGGCCGACCGGATCTCGGAGGACCTGCGGCACGCCTACCCGGACATGGAGGACGAGCACCCCCGCTGGGGCCAGCCCCGCTGAGGTTGCCGCCGGAAGCGGACCGTGGTCCTGTTGTGGCGGTTATGGGGCGTAGGTTGCCGCCGGAAGCGGACCGTGGTCCCGTTCGGGCGGTTGCTGACTCCCGGCGCGAGCGGGCTTGCAGCGCAAGCCGGCTCGGCGGCATACAGCATCAGCTCGTCGGCCAGCCGGTGTAGCACTCGGCGAGGTGGGCCGACGCATGCCGCGAAGTGACGATGTCGTTCAGCTGCCCCAGCTGGCGGCGGGCGTCGAACGGGGTCTCGTCGGGCAGGGCGTGGAGCATCGTCGTCATGCGGTAGGAGAACTGCTGCGCCCTCCAGACCCGGTGGAGCGCCCGGGAGCTGTAGCTGTCGAGCAGCTCGGTCTTGCCGAGGTTGATGGCGGCGTCGAGCAGCTCGTGCAGCACCTTGACGTCCTGGAGGGCGAGGTTGAGGCCCTTTGCCCCGGTCGGCGGGACCGTGTGCGCCGCGTCGCCGGCCAGGAAGAGGTTCCCGTGCCGCATCGGCTCGGAGACGAAACTGCGGAAGGGCAGGACCGTCTTCTCGGTGATCGGGCCCTCGATGAGACGGAAGCCGCCGCCCTCGACCCGGGTCTGCAGCTCCTCCCAGATCCGGTCGTCGCTCCACGCATCGACGTCCTCCGTGGGCGAGCACTGGAAGTACATCCGCTGCAGCGCCTCGGTCCGCTGGCTGATGAGGGCGAAGCCCCGGTCGTGCCGGGCGTAGATCAGCTCGGGCGCGCTCGGCGGTGCCTCGACCATGATGCCGAACCAGGCGAACGGGTACTCCTTGTAGTACTGCCGGCGCAGCGACTCGGGCAGCTCGTGGCGGCACATGCTCCGGGAGCCGTCCGAGCCCACGAGGTAGTCGCACTCGACCTCGTGGCGGACACCTGCGGGGTCGGTGAAGGCCATGACCGGCTTTCCGGTCACGTCCCGCACCTCTGGGTCGGTCACCCCGAACCGCACGTCGCCGCCGTCGCGGGCACGTGCGTTGGCGAGGTCGATGAAGACATCGGTCTGCGGATAGAGCCAGACGGACGCCCCGACGAGGTCCTGGAAGTCGATCCGGTGTCCTTCCCCACCGAACCGCAGCTCGATGCCGTGGTGCTCGTAGCCGTCGGTGAGGACCCGCCCTTCGACGCCCGTGTCGGTCAGGAGCCGCACGCTGTCCTGCTCGAGGATCCCTGCCCGGTTCGTGTGCTCGATCTCCTCACGGGAGCGGATGTCGATCGCGACGGAGTCGATCCCGCTCAGCGCGAGCAAGTGCGAGAGCATGAGGCCGGCAGGACCGGCACCGACGATTCCGACGGTCGTGGACTCGGTGGGCATGGAGCGGCCCTTTCTCCTGGGCAATGTCGTATGACGAGTTCGTCTCTTCTCGCCATCCTCCCGCTCCGGCGTTGTCTCGGGGAGGGGGGCCCGATCAGGCGGGCTTGGCAGTCGGCCAAGGCCAGGCGGTGCAGCCATCGAGTCCGTAGCTCTGCTGCAGCATGACGGGTGCCGGCCGGCCCTTGCCCGGGCAGGAGGCATGGCCGTGGCCGATGCCGTGGCCGACCTCGTGGTTGACCTGGTAGATGCGGTAGGTCGCGACGTCCTTGCCGTACGCCTCCTCGACCCCGAGCAGCCACCGCTTGGCGTTGAGGACGGCCCGCCCGTTCGCGAAGCAGCTGACGCGGCCGCGCGTCTCGAGGGGGGCGCAGAGCTGGTCCGTCGTGTCAGGGCTCGCGAGCGTGACCCGGACGTCGACGCGCTCCCCCTTCTCGGCCTGGGCCGGCGTCACGTTGACGAAGCGGATCTTGTCCTGGGTCTGCCAGCCCCTGGGGTCGGTGAGCACCCGCGCCACCGTCCGGGCGTAGTCGCCGGTGTCGATGCCGAGGCCACCCTCGACCTCGACCGTGTAGCGCACCGTACGGCCCTTGCTGGGCGTCTGCTGCACGGCGTCGGCGGGCACGGGAAGGACCGTGAACGTGCCGTCCCCGCGGGCCACCACATCGGGAGGGGAGCTCGGTGTCGGTGTCGTTGCAGACTCGCCGCCATGCTGGCGTTCGTCGCTCATCGCCGACCTCACGCCCGCGGCCGGCGGCACCAACGCCCCCGCCTGGGTGCCGACCACCATCGCCGCGCTGACCCGGGTCGCGGCCTGCGCCGTGACGTCCTGGCCGGCGGCTCCGGAGGCGACGGCCCAGACGTCGAGCGCGACGCAGACGAGCACGGCGCTCGCCGCGAGGGACCGGCGGCGAACCGCCACCCGCTCGCGCCTGTGCGCCCTTGTCGACATGCTTTTACGCTAACCAATGAGGTCCGCATGCCCTCCGATTTGGATCGGCGAGCCGGGACAACTACCCTTGAGCTCGACCAATGACCGCCGGTTGGAGACCGTGGCCACCACGGACTCCCGAAGGTTCCGCACGATGCGGGCAGCCAGCGCAGGTGACTCAAGCTGAGCGGCATACCTCGTATGCCGTGTCTTGCCCCGAGCGCCTGCGCCGGGGCCTTTTTCGTGTGGGCCCTCCGGACCACCACCCGGCGGCGCAACGCAAGGGAAGGAGGCCCAGATGGCAAACGCCGAGAAGACGGCAGCCATCGCCGAGATCGCGGACAAGTTCCGTGAGTCCGGCGCGGC
>DASSTN010000231.1:0-4645 GCA_035707905.1 Intrasporangium sp. | reverse complement strand
GCCGGAAGCTCCAGATGCCGTCGAGCCGCTTCTTCTCCCGGGTGGCGGTGTCCTGCGGACGGAGCATGGTCGACGCCTTTCATCGACGAGGGGCGCGTTGTCGCGCACCAGTCCATTGAGGCAGAGATCGGAGGGCCTGCCAACCGATTGCCACGAGTTGCCGCCCGGCTACTGTGGCGGACATGGAGCGGCGGCCGACCATCTACGACGTCGCGGACGCCGCCGGCGTGGCCGCCTCGACCGTGTCCCGGGCGTTCGCGCGGCCGGGTCGGGTCAATGCCGAGACCGCCGCACGCATCTTCGAGGTAGCGCGGGAGCTCGGCTACCGGACCTCGGCGCTGCCCGGGCTGACGCGGGCCCGCACGCGAGCCCTCGCCCTCGTGGTCACGGACATCACGAACCCGTTCTATGCCGAGATCATCCGGGGCGCCCACGAGGCCGCCGGTGAGCTCGGCTACACGATCCTTCTCTCGCACACCCAGGAGGACGCCCAGCTCGAGCGCGAGTGGACCGAGCGGGAGCTGTCAGGCGTCGAGGGGGTGCTGCTCACGAGCTCGCGCATGTCCGACAGTGCGATCCGGATGATGGCCAAGCAGAAGCCGGTCATCGTGCTGAACCGTGCACTGCCGGAGGTGCCCAGCCTGCTCGTCGACCATGCCCGGGGCATGCAGCGGGCCCTCGAGCACCTCGGCGAGCTCGGCCACCAGTCGCTCCTCTACGTGGCCGGTCCCGAGACGAGCTGGAGTGACGGCGCCCGATGGCGGGCGCTCCGGGACGCGGCCCAGGAGCACGGCGTCAGGGCGCGCCGGATCGGGCCCGGTGCGCCCCCCACCTTGCGCTCCGGCCAGGCGGTCGCGGAGCAGGTCGCCGAGCAGGCGAGGCGGCACGAGGCGACCGCGGTGGTCGCCTACAACGACGTCCTCGCGATCGGGCTGATGCACGGGCTGCGGGCGATCGGGCTGCGGGTGCCCGAGGACCTCAGCGTCGTCGGCTTCGACAACACCCTCCTCGCCCAGATCGTCCAGCCGCAGCTGACCACCGTGGCGGCACCGCTGCACGCGCTCGGCACGACCGGCGTGCGCAACCTCGTCGCGATGATCCGCGGCGCGGTGCCCAGCCGTGAGCCGCGGGTGCTGCCGGTCCGGCTCGTGGTCCGCGGCTCGACGGGTCACCGGAGGCGGAACAGCACCTCGCCGGCACGGGGCACGACGAAGACGTCGGGGTCCGCCTCTGCCGCCGTGACGTCGACCGAGGCCGGGTCCCGGTAGCCGAGGTTGGCGGCCCGGCAGACCTCCTCGGGGATGCTGGTCGCGAGGGTCACCCGCACCCGGAGCCGCTCCTCACCCGTCTCTGCGTCGTACGTGCCGGCCCCGCGCAGGTGGGTCGAGTGCGCGAGCGTTCCCCAGTGCACGTGCTTGAAGCGGTCCCACTGCTTCACGAAGTAGTCGCGGCAGTGGTAGCCGATCTCGTTGATCTCCGGGTGCATCGCCGAGATCTGCGTGATGTGCGGCGCGTAGAGGATGACCTCGCCGCCGTCCGCGACGACCGGCTCGAGCTTGTAGAAGCCCTTGGCGCCCGTCCAGATGTCCTCGTACATCCGCGGCACCAGCGACAGCACGGTGCTGACCGGCCTGTCGAGGTAGGTCACGTGCGTCTCGGCGCACACCTCGGCGGCGTTGGCCCACGACGCGATGGTGTCGCCGAAGGAGACCGAGTGGAGCGACTCCGCCTCGGTCCCCGTCCCGCCGACGACGCAGAAGGCGAGCCGCTCGGCCGGGATCAGCGAGGCCCCCTCGTCGATGAGCGCGCGCACCGGGGTGATCTCGGTCGTCCCGATGATCTCGGCCGACGTGATGAGTGCCCCGAGCCAGTGCGACACGTCGATGATCTGCTGGCCTGCGACGCCGGGGAAGAAGTACTTGTTGCCGCCGGAGATGCCGACGACCTCGTGCGGCAGCACCGGACCGACGACGAGGGCGACGTCGTGCTCGACGACGGCCTTGTTGAGCAGGACGGGCACGTCGACGCTGAGGCGCCCCTCCGACAGCTCCTCGAGCCGGCTCGCCGGGATCGTCCCGAGGTTCGCGAAGGTCTCCGGCTTCCACCACTCGTGGTTGAGCACCGTCATCCCCGGATACGTCTCCTCGAGGCGGCCGGCCTCGTAGCCCAGGTGCTGCGCCAGGTGCTGCCCGCTCATGGCGGCGTGGGTGCCGAGCGCGATGAGCACCGTGAGCCTCGAGACCCGGCCGTGGAGTGCCTCGTGGACGGCGCCGACGAGCAGCGGCAGCGGGCAGGTGCGGGTGCCGTCGGGGACGAGAACGCAGACGCTCTTGCCGTCGAGCTCGGTGCCATCCAGCTGCTCGCGGATGAAGGCACGGACCTCGTCGGGGGTGAGCACCCCCTCGGTGCCGCCGATCCGGGCGGCGCGCCGCGCGGCGACGCTGGGCGGTTCCTCGGTGATCGTCATGGGTCCCACTCTCGTGCTGGGGCCCGTCCACGGGCAAGCGCCCGCGGCAACAGGTGGCAACGCATGGCACCGGCACCGCGGTCTCGGGGAGGATGGGGCCATGACCTCGACGGCGAGCCTGACCCTGCACCCCGACCGACTCTTCCCGCCGGATCCCGGCGTGCGGGACATCGCTCGCCGGCTCTACTCGGCTGTCCGGGACCTGCCTATCATCTCGCCGCACGGCCACGTGCCGCCGCAGTGGCTGGCCGAGGACACCCCCTTCGGTGACCCCACCTCGCTGCTCCTCTCGCCGGACCACTACATCTTCCGGCTGCTCCACGCCGAGGGCGTCCCGCTCGAGGCGGTCGGTGCCGGCGGCTCGCCGCTGGACGAGGCCGGCGCCAGGCAGGCCTGGCGGATCTTCTGCCAGCACTGGCGCGACTTCCGGGGCACCCCAGTGCGCTTCTGGATGGAGAGCGAGCTCGTCGACATCTTCGGGGTGACGGAGCCGCCGTCGGCCGAGAGCGCCGACCGGATCTACGACCAGATCGCCGAGCGCCTCGCCTCGCCGGAGTTCCGTCCCCGGGCGCTGATGGACCGCTTCGACATCCAGTTCCTCGCGACGACGGACGACCCGGTGGACGACCTGCGCTACCACGAGCAGCTCGCGGCCGACCCGAGCTTCACCCACCGGGTCGTGCCGACCTTCCGGCCGGACCGCTACCTCGAGCCGGGCCGGGCCGACTTCGCGGACCTCGTCGCCGCGCTCGGCAAGGCGGCCGACGTCGACACGGGCGACTACGCCGGCTACCTCGCCGCGCTGGCCGAGCGGCGCCGCTACTTCAAGGACCACGGCGCGGTCTCCTCCGACCACAGCCACACCGACGTCGTGACGCTCAGCCTGGACGAGGCCGAGGCGCAGCGGATCTACGCCGCCGCCGTCAGGGGCGAGGCGTCCGAGGCCGAGGCGACCGCCTTCCGTCGCCACATGCTCGTCGAGATGGCGCGGATGGCGACGGAGGACGGCCTCGTGATGACGCTGCACCCGGGCGTCTACCGCAACCACGACACGGCCTCGACCCGGCGGTTCGGGCCCGACACCGGCAACGACATCCCGATGGCGATGGAGTTCACCCGGGGCCTGCAGCCGCTGCTCGACCGCTTCGGCGACGCCGAGGGCTTCCACCTGGTCCTCTTCACCGTCGACGAGACGGTCTACTCCCGCGAGCTCGCGCCGCTCGCCGGCTGGTACCCGGCCGTCTACGTCGGCGTCCCGTGGTGGTTCATCGACGCCCCCGAGGCGATCCGCCGGTTCCGCAGCGCGGTGACCGAGACGGCCGGCTTCTACCGGACGTCGGGGTTCATCGACGACACGCGCGCGTTCTGCTCCATCCCGGCCCGCCACGACATGTCCCGGCGGCTCGACAGCGCCTATCTGGCCCAGCTCGTGGCGGAGCACCGGCTGGGGGAGGACGAGGCCCTCGAGACCGCGGTCGACCTCGTCACGTCGATCCCGAAGCAGGTGTTCAAGCTGTGAGCGGCAACGAGTCGTATGCCGCTGAGCCGGCTCCCAGCGCCGGTGGCGCCCCAGCGGGGTCGGGTTCGCACGCCGGGCGGCGGCTGTCCCGGTCGACGGACGGCCGACCCGCCGCTCCCGTCCGGCACGTCCACCTCGGCGTCGGCAACTTCTTCCGCGCCCACGCCGCCTGGTACACCGAGCACGCGCCCGACGCCGCCGACTGGGGGATCGCCGCCTTCACCGGGCGCTCGCCGGCCGTCGCCGAGGCGCTCGCGCCGCAGGACGGGCTCTACACCCTCCTCATCCGCGGACCGGAGGGCGCCCGGCCCGAGGTCATCTCCTCCCTCAGCGCCGTGCATCCCGCCGAGGACCTGGACGCCCTCCGGCGCTACTTCGCCGATCCGTCGCTCGCCGTCGTGACGAGCACCGTCACGGAGGCCGGCTACCGGCGCAACGCCTCGGGCGGCCTCAACACGGACGCGCCGGACGTCCAGGCGGACCGAGACGCCCTGCGCGCCGACCCGGAGCGGGGGAGCGTCACGACGACCCCGGGCAAGCTCGTCGCCGGCCTGCTCGCGCGCCGGGCTGCGGGTGCCGGACCGATCGCCCTCGTGCCCAACGACAACGTCCCCGAGAACGGCGAGATGGTCTCGCGCGTCGTGCACGACCTGGCCCGG
>DASSTN010000230.1:0-6014 GCA_035707905.1 Intrasporangium sp. | reverse complement strand
GCCGAGCTCGAGCGCGCCGCGGAGACGCTCAGCATCTCGGAGGAGTTCCTCAGCAACCTCTCGGCGAAATTCCTCGGAGGAGATGCGCAGACTGCCCAGTGATCTCCCCGGCTGACGGGTATACCCTCGAATTGGATCGCATCCCGATGTAATGGCCATGACCCCCTCCACGCGGCCGTGACCGGAGCGAAGGCACGATGTCCATTCTTGAGACAATTCGAAGCCCGGAAGACCTCGCGGAGCTCGGCCCCGAGAGCCTGAGCAGTCTGGCCCAGGAGATTCGGCAGGTTCTGGTCGACTCGGTCTGCGCGAGTGGCGGTCATCTGGGCCCGAACCTCGGCGTCGTCGAGCTGACGATCGCCCTGCACCGAGTGTTCGACTCGCCGCGGACGCCCATCGTCTTCGACACGGGCCACCAGGCGTACGTCCACAAGCTGCTGACGGGGCGGCTGGCCGGGTTCTCCTCCCTCCGGCAGGCGGGTGGCCTCTCGGGCTACCCGAGACGGCGTGAGTCGGAGCACGACCTCGTCGAGAACTCGCACGCCTCCACCGCCCTGGCCTACGCGGACGGGATCAGCCGGGCCATGACGAGCCGCGGCTCCGCCCAGCCCGTCGTGGCCGTCGTCGGTGACGGCGCGATGACCGGCGGACTGGCGTGGGAGGGCCTCAACAACGTCGGTGCCTCCGGTCGCAGGATCGTCGTCGTGCTCAACGACAACGAGCGCTCCTATGCGCCGACCGTCGGCGGGCTCCCCCAGCACCTGCGCCGGCTCGCGGACCGGACCGCCTACCCGGGCGTGGTGCGCCGGCTCGGCGGCGCAGCACCGGCCGCGTCGCAGGCCACGTGGCAGGCCGCCCCAGCCACCCCGGCGAGCACGGAGGTGCCCTGCCCCGGCAGCCTCTTCCAGGTCATGGGGCTCGACTACGTGGGCCCGGTCGACGGCCACGACATCGGCGCCATCGAGAGCGCCCTGCAGCAGGCCCGCCGCTCCAACCGACCCGTCGTCGTGCACGTCCGCACCGAGAAGGGGCGCGGCTACCTGCCCGCCGTCCGCGACGAGGCGGACCACCTCCACGCCGTCGGGGTCATCGAGGTCGCCACCGGCGCCCCGAGCCGACCACCGGCCCGGACCTGGACGGACGTGTTCGGTGACGCGCTCGTCGAGGTCGCCGAGCGGCGTCCCGACGTCGTCGCGGTCAGCGCCGCCATGGTCGGGCCGACCGGCCTGCGCGCCCTCGCCGCCCGCCACCCGGAGCGCTGCGTCGACGTCGGCATCGCCGAGCAGCATGCCCTGGTCAGCGCGAGCGGCATGGCCATGGGCGGGCTGCACCCGGTCGTGGCCATCTACTCGACCTTCATGCACCGGGCCTTCGACCAGACCCTGCTCGACGTGGGGCTGCACGACCTGCCCGTGACGCTCGTCCTCGATCGCGCCGGGATCACCGGACCGGACGGTCCCAGCCACCACGGCCTGTGGGACCTATCCCTCCTCGCGGCGGTGCCGAGGATGCGGGTCGCCGCGCCCCGTGACGCCGCCACCCTCGTCGACGAGCTCGACGAGGCCGTCGACCACCGAGGACCCACGGCCCTCCGCTTCCCCAAGGCCGCCGCGGCGGGAGCCGTGCCCGCCCTCGACCGGCTCGAGGGCATGGACGTGCTGCGCCGTCCCCCGAACCCGCATGTCCTGCTCCTTCCGGTCGGCGCCCTCGCCGGCGCGGCCGTCGAGGCCGCGGAGCGGCTCGTCTCCGAGGGGATCCGGTGCACGGTCGTCGACGCACGGTGGGTGCTGCCCGTCAACCCTGCCCTGCCCGCCCTCGCTGCCGAGCACGACCTGGTCGTGACGGTCGAGGACGGCCTGCGGGCCTCCGGCGTGGGAGCCCACGTGGCACGCCTCACTGCGGATGACGGAATCGACACACCGGTCCTGGTCCTCGGGTTGCCCACCGAGTTCGTTGCCCACGGCGACCGGTCGACCATCCTGCGGGAGCACGGGCTGGACGGGGCCGGCATCGCCCACGCCATCGCCACCCGGCTGTCCGCCGGGCGGACGGTGAGCGGCAAACGGCACCGTGCCCAGCCGGACGACCCGGTCCGGAGACCGGCCTGAGGGGCAGGGATGAGTCCCTCGACCCGCACGACCGAGACCGGCGAGAACTTCCCCGTCGCGCTGCGGGTGCTGCCTGCGCGGGTCCGGTCCGAGCTGCAAGCGACGTACCGGTACGCCCGTCATGTCGACGACCTCGGCGACGAGCTCGACGGCGACCGGGTCGCGGCGCTCGAGCAGGTTGCCGATCAGGTGCGGCGGCTCTACGCGGGCCGGGCCGTCACCGACCCCGTCGTCGCCGCGATGGGACCCCTCGTGACCCGGGCCGGCGTGCCGGCGCACTGCCTGCTGCGCCTGGTCGAGGCGAACCTGCGCGACCAGGACCGCACCCGGTACCAGAGCTTCACAGAGCTCGTCGACTACTGCCGGCTCTCGGCGAACCCGGTCGGCGAGATCGTCCTAGCGGTCTTCGGTGCGGCGACCAGGGACCGCGTCGAGCTGTCCGACCGGGTCTGCACGGCGTTGCAGCTGCTCGAGCACTGGCAGGACATCGGCGAGGACTACGCCCGGGGGCGGGTCTACCTGCCCAAGGAGGACCTCGACCGGTTCGGGGTGACCGAGGACGAGCTGGACGTCCCGCGCGCCGACGTCGCCCTGCGCCGGCTCGTCGCCTTCGAGACGGAGCGGGCCGCAGCCTGGCTCGGTGCCGGCGCGCCACTCGCCTCGACGTTGCGTGGATGGGCACGCCTCGCGGTCTCGGGGTACCTGGCCGGCGGTCGGGCCGCGGCCAACCGGATCCGCCGGGCCGGCTACGACACCCTCGGCGGCGACGTCAAGCCAACCCGCTCGGACGTCGCGGCCGCGTGGGCGGACGGGCTGCTCAGGAGGGCGGGATGAACGTCGCGGCTGCCTACGAGCGGTGCGAGGAGATCACCCGGGCCGAGGCTCGCAACTTCTCGTACGGCATTCGACTGCTCCCTCCTCCACAGCGGCAGGCCCTCTCCGCCGTCTACGCGACGGCCCGCAGGATCGACGACCTCGGCGACGGCCAAGGACCGGTCAGCGAGCGCCATGAGGCCCTCGAGGCGATGCGGAGCCGTCTGGGCACCCTGGACGGGCGACGCACTCGGGCGCCGGTGCGCCCGGACGGCACGGTCCGGGTGGGCCCGCCGGGCCACACGGACCTGGTGCGGCCGCTCGCCACCCCGACCGAGGAAGCGGCCGACGAGGACCTCGTGCTCGCCGCCCTCGCCGACGCCGCCAGCCGGCTGCCCATCCCGCTCGACGCCTTCGACGACCTCATCGACGGCTGCCAGGCGGACCTCGAGGGGCGCCGCTACGAGACGTTCCACGACCTCGTCGGCTACTGCCGTCAGGTGGCAGGGTCGGTCGGTCGTCTCTCCGTAGGCGTCTACAACCCGCCGCTGCTCGAGGACGCCGAGCCGATCGCGGACGACCTGGGGGTCGCCCTCCAGCTGACCAACATCCTGCGAGACCTTCGCGAGGACCGCCTCATGGGCCGCGTCTACCTCCCCCAGGAGGACCTCGATGGGTTCGGCTGCACACTCGAGCTGGGGCCCGACGGCACGATCGCCGACCCAGCCCACCACTTCGACGCGCTCGTGCGGTTCGAGGCGCGCCGTGCCGCCGCGTGGTACGCCCGCGGCCTCACCCTGTTGCCGCTCCTCGACCGGCGCAGCGCGGTCTGCACCGCGGCCATGGCCGGCATCTACCGTCGGCTGCTCGCCCGGATCGCCGCCGACCCGAGCGCGGTTCGGGGACAACGCCTCTCGCTGTCGGTTCCCGTGAAGCTGTCGGTCGCCGTGCACGCCATCCTCCGGAGGGAGGCATGAGGGACGGACCGATCATTGTCGTCGGCGGGGGCCTCGCCGGGGTCACCGCCGCCTTGGACCTTGCCGGGGCGGGTCGCCAGGTCCTGCTGCTCGAGGCGCGTCCGCGCCTCGGCGGCAGGGCTGCCTCCGGCCACCGGGACGGCCGGCCGGTCGACACCGGTGTCCACGTCATCCTGCGCTGCTACCAGGAGTACCGGGCGCTGCTGCGACGCCTCGGCGTCGCCCACCTCGTCCCGGTGCAGGACCGCTTGGACATCCCCGTCCTGCTGCCCGACGGACAGCGGGCGCGCCTGCGGCGGGCCTGGCGTGGGCCGCCGCCCCTGCACCTGCTCCCGGCGCTGCTCGGCTACGCGGCCCTGCCGCCCGCAGCGCGGCTCACGGCGCTCAGGGCGGCGAGCGCGCTGCGGCACGTCGACCCCGACGACCCGGACACGGACCTCGACTCGTTCGGCCGGTGGCTCGAGCAGCACGGCCAGGACGGCGCCGCGATGCAGCGGCTCTGGGGGCTCGTCACCACGGCCGCCCTCAACCTGCCACCCGACCACGCGTCCCTCGCCCTCGCGGCGCGGGTCTTCCGGACCGGCCTGCTCGACCGGGTCGATGCCGGTGACATCGGTGTGCCGTCCGTCCCCCTCGGCATCCTCCACGAGGAGCCGGCCCGACGGGCGCTGCTGGAGGCCGGGGCGAGCGTCCGGCTCGGCTGCAAGGCCATGGAGATCGGTCGTGACCTGGCAGGGCCGTGGGCCGAGGTGCGCGACCGGGCACAGGGGTGCTTCCGGATCCGGGGCGCCGCGATCGTCCTCGCGGTGCCGCACGACCATGCCGCCGACCTCGTCCCCGCCGCGGCCGCGCCCGACACTGCTGGCTGGCGGGCCCTTGGCCACTCGGCGATCGTCAACGTTCACGTCGTCCTCGACCGGCCGGTCCTCACCGTGCCATTCGCGGCGGTGCCCGGCAGCGCCATCCAGTGGGTCTTCGACCGGACCGAGGCGAGCGGTCAGATCGCTGGTGGAGCCCAGTACCTCGTGTCCTCGGTCTCGGCCGCCGACAGTGCCATCCACTCCCGGGCTGACGACCTGGTCCGGCTGCACGTCGGCGAGCTGCGCCGTCATCTTCCGCAAGCGCGGCGGGCCGAGGTGGTCGACGCCTTCGTGACACGAGAACCGCAGGCGACCTTCCGGCAGCGCGCCGGCACCCGCGCAGCACGCCCCGGGCCGGTGACCCGCTGGCCGGACCTCGTCCTCGCGGGCGCCTGGACGGTGCCGGGCTGGCCGGACACCCTGGAGGCAGCCGTCCGGAGCGGGCGGACCGCGGCCGCATGCCTGTTCTCCGAGCACCTGCCCGAGTCCGCGACCGTGACGGCCCCGCCGCTCGACGTCGCCGACTCACCCTTTCCGGGACCTGAGATGGAGGTGACGTCATGACGAGCGTCCTGACCGACAGCATCAGCCTGGCTCGCGAGGCGACGCAGGAGGCACTGCGCTCCTCGGTCGACCGGCTCGACCGTCAGATGCGGCACGTCTGCGGCTACCACCTCGGATTCTGGGACCGGGAGGGGACGCCCGGACCGTTCGGTGGCAAGGGGATCCGGCCCGAGCTCGTCCTGCTCGGCACGGCGGCGGCGGGTCGCGACCCGCTCACCGCAGTCCCGGCTGCGGTGGCCGTCGAGCTGGTGCACAACTTCTCCCTCGTCCATGACGACGTCATGGACCGCGACGAGCGCCGTCGTCACCGCCTCACCGTTTGGGCCGCCTTCGGGCCGTCGACGGCGATCCTCGCGGGCGACGCCATGTTGGCCCTTGCCTCGGAGGTCCTCGCGGAGGCACCTTCACCGACGGTCGGGTACGCCGTCCAGGCCCTCGCCGCGACGACCAGGCGCCTCATCGCGGGGCAGACGGCAGACCTCGCCTTCGAGTCCCTCGACCACGTCACGCCCGAGGAGTGCCTCCGGATGGAGGCGGACAAGACCGGGGCGTTGCTGGCCTGCTCCTGCTCGATCGGCGCGATGCTCGCAGACGCCCCGTCCCGGGCCGTGGCCGCCCTCGCCGACTTCGGGGAGCGCGTGGGCCTCGCCTTCCAGCTGGACGACGACCTCCTCGGCATCTGGGGGGCCCCC
>DASSTN010000229.1:0-3326 GCA_035707905.1 Intrasporangium sp. | reverse complement strand
CGACGGTCTCGAGGAGCACCTCCAGGCGCTCCGGCTTCTCGACCGCGTGCAGGAGGAAGGCCGGCACGACGGCGACGGTGAGCTCGGTGACCACGCCGAGGGCGCCGAGCCCGAGCCGCGCGGCCTGGAAGAGGTCGCTGTTCTCCGACGGCGAGCACGTCACGATCCGCCCGTCCGGCAGGACGATGCGCAGGGCGCGGACACCGGCCGATAGGCCTTGGAGTCCCAGGCCCGTGCCGTGGGTGCCCGTGCCGGTGGCGCCCGCCAGGCTCTGGCGGTCGATGTCGCCGAGGTTCGGCAGCGCGAAGCCGAGCTGGGCGAGCTCCTGGTTCAGCTGCCGCAGGGGGGTGCCCGCCCGGACGGTCGCCTCGCCCCGTGTCGAGTCGAGGGAGGTGACGCCGGCGAGGTGGCTGAGGCGCACCTGGACGCCGTCCGTGACCGCGGCGCCGGTGAAGGAGTGGCCGGCACCGACCGCCTTGACGCGCAGGCCCTGCTCGGCAGCCGCCACGACGGCCTCCGCGACCTCGTCCTCGTCGCGCGGACTGCTGACCCGGGCGAGCCGGCTGCGCTCGGTCCCCGCCCAGTTCGTCCACGAGACGCCGCGTCCGGTCGTCTGCGCGCGCGTGTCAGCCAAGGCTCAGTCCCTCTCCTCGATAGGTCGGTGTGGTGGCGACGACCTCGCCGCGGCTCACGAGCAGGACCTCGTTGAACCGTTCAGCCAGCTCGCCGGCCTTCGCGTGGCGGAACCAGACAGGGGCGCCGAGGTGGAGGCGGCGGGCCCCCGGTCCGCGCAGAGGCGTCTGGACCTCACCGGCCCCCTCGGGCCGCAGCAGGCGCAGGTCCTGCTCCGGCAGCGGGCTCGGGACGCGGCCCCAGCCGGGCGGTCCGGAGGCGATGTAGCCGCCGGAGAAGACGGTGACCACGTCGGGCGCCGGACGTCGGACGACGGGCAGGGCGAACACCGCAGCGGGCTCGAGCGGGAGCCGGTCGTAGTGGTCGAAGAGCGTCGGCGCGAAGAGCCCGGAGCCCGCGGCGACCTCGGTCAGCGACTCGTCCGCTCCGGTGCGCTCGAGGCTTCCGGTGCCGCCACCGTTGACGAACTGCAGGTCGGCCAGCTGCCTTGCGGACTCGACGATCTCGCGGCGCCGGGTGGTGAGCTCACGGTGTGACCGGGCCTTCATCGGTCGGGTGACCGCCGTGTCGGGGACGCCGGCGATCTGGGCGTCGTAGACCATGAGGCCGACGACCTCCATGCCGTGAGATCGAGCCCGGCGGATGACGGCAGCCACCTCCTCGGGGGTGCGAGTCGGCGACCGCCGGACCCCGAGGTGGGCCGGGCCGACGCGAAGCGAGGCGTCGACGTCGATGGCCACCCGCAGACCCGTTGACCTCGGGAGGTGCCGGGCGAGGAAGTCGACGTGCTCGGCGCTGTCGACCATGACCGTGACGGCCGCGACAAGAGCCGGGTCCTCCCCCAGCTGGTGCAGGGCGGGCACGTCGACGGTCGGGTAGGCGACGAGGACGTCCCTGTGGCCGGCCCGGGCCCAGGTCAGCGCCTCCTCGAGCGAGTAGCACATGAGTCCGCGGAAGCCCGGCCGCTCGAGGACCCGCTCGACGAGCGTGCGGACGCGCAGCGACTTCGTGGCGACCCGGATCGGCTTGCCGTGCCCCAGACCGACGAGGGTCGAGGCATTGCGGTCGAAGGCGTCGAGGTCGACGACGGCGGCCGGAAGGCGCCTGCCCCGCGTCGCCGCGCTGAGACGAGGGGCGATCGCCGGATGGGCCATGACCAGACCCTACCGACGCGGCCGGGCCGGTCCGCGGTCAGGACGCGATGGGCGAGCAGGTCAGCCGACGCGGTCAGGACGCGGTGAGCGAGCGGGTCAGCCGACCTGGCCAGCCGACGCGGTCAGCCGACGCGGTCGACGACGCCCATCGCGAGGGCCTGCAGGGCGGCCTTGGCGGGGCTGTCCGGCAGCGGGTCGAGCAGGCGCTGGGCACTGCGGGCGACCGCGTAGGTCTCCTCGCGCGCCTGCTTCAGCCCCGCGTGGGCGCGGAGGAGCGTGAGCGCCTCCTCCAGCCCGGCCTCGTCCTGGGACAGGTCGCGGTCGAGCAGCTCGTGCAGCCGGGCGTCCGCCGGGTCGTGCGAGGCGCGTGCCCGGATGACGGCCAGGGTGTCGACGCCCTCGCGCAGGTCGGTGCCCGGCGTCTTGCCCGACTCGCCCGACTCGGACGCGATGTCGATGACGTCGTCGGCGAGCTGGAAGGCGACGCCGATCTTCTCACCGTAGAGCCGCATGATCTCGACGAGCTCGGGTGAGCCGCCGCTGAACATCGCCCCGTAGCGGCCCGCCGTGGCGATGAGCGCGCCGGTCTTGTCGGCGAGGACGCCGAGGTAGTAGTCGACCGGGTCGACGTCCGCCGGGCAGGGTCGGTCGTCGCGGATCTGTCCCGTGCAGAGCCGGACGAAGGTCTGCGCCTGGATCAGCACCGCGTCGGCGCCGAGCGCCGCGATGATCTCCGAGGCCTTGCCGAAGAGCAGGTCGCCGACGAGGATCGCCGTGGAGTTGTCGAAGGCGGCGTTGACCGAGGCGACCCCGCGGCGCACCTCGGCCTGGTCCATGACGTCGTCGTGGTAGAGCGAGGCGAGGTGGGTCAGCTCCACACCGGCCGCCGCGCGGATCACCGCGTCGTTGATGCCGTCGGCGAGCTCGGCGGCGAGCAGCGTCAGGAGCGGCCGGAACCGTTTGCCGCCGGCCGCCGCGAGGTGGCCGGACGCCTGCGCGATGAAGGGGTCGTCGTGGTCGACGACCTCCTCGAGGAAGGCGTCGACCCGGGCCAGCCCGTCCTCGAGGCGCGCCATCAGCTCCGGCGTCGTGCCGGGGATGGTCAGGACCGGCGGCGTGACATGCGTCGTCATGGACACCATTCGAACACTCAGCGCACGAACTGCGACGCGCGGTCGGCGAGGTCGAGCAACGACGAGGGCACGATGCCGAGGGCCAGCGTGATCAGCGTGCCGACCGCGATCGAGAACGTCGTCCCGACGGAGGGCACGAGCACCTCGACGGTGTCGTCGGCCGGCTCGCTGAAGAACATCAGGACGATGACCCGCGCGTAGACGAAGACGGTGATCGCGCTGCAGACCGCGCCGATGACGACGAGGACCGTTCCGGTCGCGCCAGCGGTGTTGATCGCAGCCGCGAAGACGGCGAACTTGGCCACGAACCCGGACGTCAGCGGGATGCCCGCGAAGGCGAGCATGAGGAAGGCCATCGTCCCGGCGATCACCGGGTGCCGCTTGCCGAGGCCGGCCCACTGCGACA
>DASSTN010000228.1:0-9835 GCA_035707905.1 Intrasporangium sp. | reverse complement strand
ACTCGCCCGGGCGATCCGGCCGGCGTCGCGCAGCAGCCCGTCAGAGATATCCAGCATTGCGGTCACGCCCGCCGCGACGGCCGCGACGCCCTGCTCCAGCGGCGGCCGCGGGCGTCGGTGCACCTCGACCGCCTCCGGGTCCGCGTGCGGCCGGTCCTCCTGCAGCAACCGCAGCCCTGCGTCGCTCAACCCGAGGGACCCGGCGACCCCCACGTGGTCCCCGGGTCGCGCGCCCGAGCGAAGGACCGGGTCACCGACCAGGTCACCCAGCGCGGTGACGGACACAATGACGACACCACCGGGTGCCGAGGACAGATCCCCGCCGAGGACCGCCACGTCCGCCTCTGAACACGCCTCGGCGATCCCCTGCGCCAGGTCGGTCACCCACTCGATCGAGACGTCAGGGTCGACGACGAGCGTCAGCAGCACGGCCGTCGGCCGTCCGCCCATGGCCGCGATGTCTGCGAGGTTCTGCGCGATGACCTTGTGCCCGATGTCGGCGCCCGAGGACCACTCGTCGAGCCAGTCACGACCGAGCACGACGGCGTCCGTCGTCGCGATCGTCCGGTCCGGCGTGCGGAGCACGGCAGCGTCGTCACCGGGCGGCACGACGAGCGAGGCGGGCCGGCCGAAGAAGGGCAGGATGCGGGCGAGGATCTCCTCCTCGTCGAGGTGGCGGAGGGACGTGCCCTCGGTCAGCGTCGGCCCTGGTCGTCTCTGCACGCGTCCACCCTGTCATCCCCACTCGGCGGGACGCACACGCCCCGGGCACGGTACGGTCGGGTCACGGCCGTTCGCGCGTCCGGCCGGTCCCCGATCGTCAGCCCTGCACGTCAAGCCATCAAGAAGAGGTGACCCGTGGTCCAGGCCTACATCCTGATCCAGACCGAGGTCGGCCGCGCTGCGACCGTCGCCGAGGAGATCCGTGGGATCGCTGGCGTCGCCCTCGCCGAGGACGTGACCGGCCCGTATGACGTGATCGCGCGAGTCGAGGCGCCCAACGTCGACGACCTGGGGCGTCTCGTCATCGCCCGGCTCCAAGAGGTGCAGGGCATCACCCGCACCCTGACGTGCACGGTGGTCCACGTCTGACCGCTCCTGCGCATCCTCCACGCAGCACGACGGTGGCGCTCGGCGTCGCCGTCGTGCTCTGCGTCGTCTCTGCCTGCTCCTCGACCGTCGACGTCTCGCCGGCCCCCTTCGCCGAGAGCCCTGCCTGCCAGTCGCTCTCGTGGCCGGACACCGTCAGCGGCGCCGGACGGGTCGCGACGAGCACGAACTCGGCGTCGGTCGCAGCCTGGGGTGACCCGGCCATCATCGCCCGCTGCGGGCTCCCCCCGCTCGCGCCGACCACCCAGGAGTGCGTCACGGTCGACGGGGTCGACTGGGTCGTGCGGTCCCTCAGTGACGGCTCCGCGGCGACGACCTACGGCACCGACCCGGCCATCGAGGTACTCGTCCCGCGGGCCTACGGCCCGGTGCCCCTCCAGCTGCCGGTCTTCGCCAAGGTCGCCCGTGACCTGCCGAGCAACGGACGGCACTGCTCCTGAGGGAGCCGGCTCAGCGGCATACCTGGAGGCTGCTCTGAAGGAGCCGGCTCAGCGGCATACCCGCAGAGAAGGTCAGCGCAGCCCGGTGCGGCGCTCGAGCGCGAGCGAGATCAGCTCGTCGATGAGCTGTCGGTAGTCCAGCCCAGTGGCTGCCCACATCCGTGGGTACATCGAGTGCGGCGTGAACCCCGGCATCGTGTTGATCTCGTTGATCAGGACGCGGCCGTCCTCGGTCCAGAAGCAGTCGACGCGGGCCAGGCCCTCGCAGCCGAGCGCCTCGAAGGCCGCGCCGGCGAGGCGGCGGACCTCGTCGGAGACCGCCTGTGGCACCTCGGCCGGGCAGGTGAGGTCGACGTCGGCCTCGGCCAGGTACTTCGCCTCGAAGTCGTAGAAGGCGTGGTTCGCCCGGACGGCGACCTCGCCGACCTCGGAGGTGCGCGGCGCGTCGGTGCCGTGGCCCTCGAGGACCGCGCACTCGATCTCGCGGCCGGTGATCCCCGCCTCGACGATCACCTTCGGGTCATGCTCGCGTGCCGTCTCGATCGCGGCCTCGAGGTCGGCCCGGTGCTCGACCTTCGTGATGCCCATGCTCGAGCCGGCTCGGGCCGGCTTGACGAAGAGCGGGTAGCTGAGGCCGTTACAGGCGTCCATGGCGGCGGCCGGGTCGGTGCGCCAGGCCCGGTCGGTGATGACGGCGTAGGGCCCGACGGGCAGGCCGTGACCGGCGAAGAGCACCTTCATGTAGTGCTTGTCCATCCCGGCCGCCGAGGCGAGGACCCCTGAGCCGACGTAACGCACGTCGGTCAGCTCGAAGAAGCCCTGGATCGTGCCGTCCTCCCCGAACGGACCGTGCAGCAACGGGAACACGACGTCGACGTCGCCCAGCTCGGCGGGGGGCTCCCCCGGCTCGAGGACGCGCAGGGCGCGATCCTCCATCCCGAAGGGCAGCATGACGTGGGTCTTACTGGCCTCGACCTGGGGCGTCCTCGCAGCGCTCAGCTCGAGCCGGTCCGGCTCGTCCGCGACGAGCACCCACTCCCCTGTCCTCGAGATGCCGATCGGCACGACGTCGTAGCGGTCGCGGTCGATGGCGCGCAGGACACCGGCGGCCGTCGCGCACGAGACGGCATGCTCCGAGGAGCGCCCTCCGAACACGATGGCGACGCGGGGCCGGGATGGTGTCGAGGGCGTCATGGGCTGGTCCGTGGTCATCAGACGAGACTCTATCCCGGCCTGCCCGCGGCGCTCCTAACCTGAAGGCGTGACGGACCCGACCAGTTCTCCCGACGGTGCCGACCTGCGACTCGAGACCCGTGTCGTCGCGGCGGGACGCCCTCCGCACGCGCCGGGCGCGTCGGCCAATGCTCCGGTCGAGTTCACCTCGACGTATGCCGCTGACGGCCCGGTCAACTACGCCCGCTCCGGGAACCCCACGTGGTCGGCCTTCGAGGCGGCGCTGGGGGAGCTCGAGGGCGGCCGCGCGCTCGTGCACGCCTCAGGGATGGGCGCGATCGCGGCGGCCCTGTCGCTCCTGCCCCCAGGCGGCACCGTGCTCGTCACCGACACGACCTACAACGGCACCGGCGACCTCGTGCGCGAGCTGGAGTCGTCGGGATCCCGGGTCCTGCGTCGCCACGCGAGCGACACGGCGGGGTTCCTCGCAGCGCTCCCCGAGGCTGACCTCGTGTGGCTCGAGTCGCCGACGAACCCGCTCATGGACGTCATCGCCCTGGAGCCGATCCTGGCTCGCGCCCGGGAGGTCGGTGTCATCAGCATCGTCGACAACACCATGCCGACCCCGCTGCTGTGCCGGCCGCTCGAGCTCGGCGCCGACGTCGTCGTCCACTCCGTGACGAAGTACCTCTCCGGGCACTCTGACGTCATCCTCGGAGCGACCGTCGTCGCGGACACCGAGCGCGGTCGTGAGCTCGGCGCCCTGCTGCAGCGCCACCGCACGCTGCACGGCGCCATCGCCGGCCCGATGGAGGTCTTCCTCGCGCTCCGCGGGCTGCGCACCCTCGCCCTGCGGTTCGAGCGCGCGTGCGCATCGGCGGCCGAGCTCGCCGCCCGGTTGGAGGGGCACGAGGCGGTCGCACGCGTGCGTTACCCGGGCTCCGGGGCCATGCTCGCGGTCGACGTCGCCGGTGATGCCGCGGCTGCCGAGCGAGTCTGCGCCGCAACCCGGGTCTGGTTCCACTCGACCAGTCTGGGCGGCGTCGAGTCCCAGCTGGAGCGGCGCCGCCGCCACCCGAGCGAGGACGCGACCGTGCCGGAGAACCTCATCCGCCTCTCCGTCGGCATCGAGCACGTCGAGGACCTCTGGGCCGACCTCGACCGCGCCCTCAAGACCGCCATGTCCTGACCTTCCCGGCGGGCCGGAGCGAGGTCAGCGCGAGTTGGGTTGGGGCGTGCCGTGCTTCTCGGCCTTGAGGTCGCGGGCCATGAGCTTGGGCCCGACCTCCGTGGCCGGCAGCCCGTCCCGGACGACGGCGACGACCTGCTCGACGATCGGCAGCTCGACGTCGTGGTGCCCACCGAGGGCGAGGATCGACTGACAGGACTTGACGCCCTCGGCGGTCTGCCGCAGCTGGGCCGCAACCTCCTCGACCGGCATGCCCTGCCCCAGCCGCACGCCGAAGCTGTGGTTGCGCGACAGCGGTGACATGCAGGTCGCGATGAGATCACCGACACCTGCGAGACCGAGGAAGGTCTGCGGGTGTGCGCCGAGCGCCATACCGAGACGGGTGGTCTCGGCGAGGCCGCGGGTGATGATCGTCGCCTTCGTGTTGTCACCGAAGCCGAGGCCCTCGGCCATCCCGACGGCGAGGGCGATGACGTTCTTCGTCGCCCCGCAGACCTCGGCGCCGACCACGTCGGTGTCGGTGTAGGGGCGGAAGTAGCGGGTGGCCACGGCGGTCGCGACCCGTTCGGCGGTCCCCATGTCGGCACACGCCACGACGCTCGCCGCGGGCTGGTGCAGTGCGATCTCCGGGGCGAGGTTGGGCCCCGAGACGATGACGATGCGGTCCGGCTCGACGCGGCCGACCTCGCAGATCACCTCGCTCATGCGCTTCGTCGTACCGAGCTCGACCCCCTTCATCAGCGAGACGACCGGGGCGCCGGTCGGCATCGCGCTCCCCCACGTCTCGAGGTTCGCGCGAAGGGTCTGAGAGGGCACTGCGAGGACGACGATGTCCGCGTTGGCGCATGCCTGCTCGGGGTCGGTCGTCGCGCGGATCGTATCCGGCAGGCGCAGGTCGGGCAGGTACTCGAGGTTGCAGCCCTCGTTGATCTGGGCGGTGATCTCCTCCCGACGGGACCACATCTGCACGGTGGCGCCGGCGTCGGCCAGGATGCCGGCGAACGCGGTCCCCCAGTTGCCCGCGCCCATCACCGCGACGTGCGTCATCGGCGGCCCCCGCCCGTCCTGCGCTTCGTGGGTTCGGGCCGGCCGATGTCCACGTGCCTCAAAGGGTCGCCGACCTCGGCCACCCCGTGCTTGCGGGGGTCGAACCGCTCATGGTCGGCCTGCTCCCCGCGAATCTGCTCGAGCAGCTCGGTGATCCGGTCCATCAGCCGATCCGTGGCGATCCGCAACGTCGCGGTGTCGATGGGCCGGTCGTAGAGGTCGGAGAGGTCGACGGCCGGTCCCGCCGCCATCGCCATGGTGCGACGGGGGAAGATCTTGGGCCGGTGCCCGTATGGCGACAGGATCTCCTGGGCGCCCCACTGCGCCACGGGGATGAGGGGGCAACGTGTCTCGAGGGCGACCCGGGCTGCGCCGGTCTTGCCGCGCATCGGCCAGAGGTCGGGGTCCCTCGTGATGGTTCCCTCCGGGAAGATGCCGACCGGCTTGCCCTGCTGCACCGCCTCCACTGCCGCACGGTAGGCGTCGGCGGCCTTGAGGGAGTTGCGGTAGACGGGGATCTGGCCCGCCTTGTGCAGCGCCCAACCGACCACGGGGATGCGGAAGAGGCTGTCCTTGCCGAGGAAGTAGGTCGGCCGGCCCGCGTCGTACATGAAGTGCGCGAAGACGATCGGGTCGACGTAGGAGATGTGGTTGGGCGAGACGACGAAGCCGCCCTCGGCCGGGAGGTGCTCCATCCCGCGCCAGTCGCGCTTCGTGATGCGCATGAGGAGAGGACGGAGGATCCACGCGATGCAGCGGTAGGACAGCGGCAACTCGGCGCGTGCTGCGCTCACGGGTGGACCTCCTCGGTGGGGCGCCCCTCAGGGCGAGTGTGGGCATCAGTCTCTCCACCGGGGGCCGGGCTGTCGAGGCTGCCCCCGGCGAGTGCGAGAATTCTCGGACCATGGTGACGGTGAAGCGCGCGGGCGCGCGGCCCTGCTGGCACGTCGTGGTGCCCATCAAGGACACCCGGCACGGCAAGTCGCGGCTCGCCCCGGCCGGGGTGCAACGCACCCGTCTCACCCGCGCCATTGCCGACGACACGTTGTCCGCTGTGGTCGAGGCGGTCGAGGCGGACCACGTCTGGCTCGTGACGTCCGACGCGGGGCTCGTGCGGGACTGGGCGGCGGTGGGGGTGCAGGTCGTCCCCGATCCCGGGGGCGGCCTCAACGCCGCCATCGGGGCCGGCCTGGGCCACGTGCCCGTCGGCTCGCCCCGTGCCGCTCTCCTCGGCGACCTGCCGAGCCTGACCGCCGTCGACCTCGTCACCGCACTGCAGGCCGGTGGACCGTTGTGCGAGTGGTTCGTTCCCGACCTCGACGGGTCCGGAACGGTCCTGCGCGGTGGGCACGGCTTCGTGCCCCTGTTCGGCCCCGACAGCGCCGACGCGCATGCCCGTCAGGGCGCCCGGCGTCTCGAGCTCGACCTGCCACGCCTGCGCCGCGATGTCGACGACCCCGAGTCGCTGGCGGCGGCCGTCCGGCTCGGCGTGGGCCCGGCGACCAGCGCCGTGCTCGGCCTCGCCGGAGCCCAGTCCCCGGTGGCCACGGACCGCTAGATTGGGCCCGTGCAGGCCACCGTCCACCGCTTCGACCCGGAGACACTGTCGGGCAGTCTCCTCCGTGACGACGGCGTCGAGCTGCCCTTTGACGCCACGGCTTTCGCCACCAGCGGGTTGCGGCTGCTCCGGCCGGGCCAGCGCCTCACCCTCGACATCACCGACGGCCGGGTCACTGCCCTGCGGATCGTCGGCGTCGGCGAGGGACAACCCATCCGCTGACACGCCAGTGGGGGCCGGCCAGCTGACCGACCCCCACCCCGTCTGACCCGTCAGCGCTTCGCAGCGGACTTGCGGGTCGGCGCCTTCTTCGCGGTGGTGGTCTTCTTCGCCGCCGTCTTCGAGGTGCCGGCAGCCTTCTTGGTGGCGGCCTTGGCCGTGCCCGTCTGGCGGGCGGCGGTCGCCCGGCTGGCCGTCTTGGCGGGAGCGGCCTTGCTGGCAGAGGCCTTCTTCGCGCTCCGCCCGTTCGCGGCCGGGGTGGACGCGGCCTTCGCGGTCTTCGCCGTCGCAGTCCTGGCCGACGTGGCCTTGGCCGGCGTGCTGCCGGCGGCCTTCTTGGTCGCTGCCGTCTTGCCGGCGGCAGCCTTCTTGGTGACGGGGGCCGCCTGGGCGACGGTCGAGGCGGACGCGCGCGAGGCCGCGAGGACGCCCTTGGACAGCTTCTTCTTGCCCGACATGACCTCCTTGAAGTTCGTGCCGGCGCGGAACTTCGGCACCCGCGTCTTCTTGATCTTGACGGTCTCGCCGGTCTTGGGGTTACGGCCGGTCCGGGCGCCACGGTCGGCGCGCTCGAAGGTGCCGAAGCCCGTGATGCCGACCTTGCCGCCCTTCGCGACCTCGCGGATCACGATGTCGAGCAGGCTCTCGAGGGCGTCGGACGCAACCTTCTTGCTTCCGAGCTTCGACTCGAGGGCGTCGATCAGTTCTGCCTTGTTCACGTCTTCCCCTCCAGAGGAATGTCTGTGTCGGGCGACCCGACGAGTGGGCCCGGAACGATCCGGCTTCCTCTGACGGTAAAGGCATCAAACGCTCAGGTCCACCACCTTGAAGGCTGTTTTTCGTTGTGTCGCAACGAGTTTGCGCGGTCCCCGCCAGCCGCAACTGACGCCTCGCGACAGTCCCCACGCCAATGGTCCGGGACAGACAGAGAGCCGAATCCCCTTCGTTTACAAGGGAATCCGGCTCTCGGGACAGCCTCAGCCGCCGCTTTTGCCCGGGTCAGGCCGGGGTGGTGACGGGCTTGTAGGGCGGTCGGTGGCGCTCGAACTCCGCCACCTCGTCCTCGTGGCGCAGGGTCAGTCCGATGTCATCGAGGCCCTCGAGGAGGCGCCACCGGGTGTAGTCGTCGATCTCGAAGGGAGCGACGATCTCACCGGCCGTCACAGTCCGCGAGAGGAGGTCGACGGTGATCTCTGCCCCGGGGTGGTTCTCGAGGTACTTCCAGAGCAGCTCGACGTCGTCCTGCGCGACAACAGCCGCGAGCAGCCCGCCCTTGCCGCTGTTGCCGCGGAAGATGTCGGCGAACCGGGAGCTGATGACGACGCGGAAGCCGTAGTCCATCAGGGCCCAGACGGCGTGCTCACGACTCGAGCCGGTCCCGAAGTCCGGCCCCGCGACGAGGACCGACCCAGCGGCATACGCGGGGTTGTTGAGGATGAAGGACTCGTCGTTGCGCCAGGCTGCGAAGAGGCCATCCTCGAAGCCGGTCCGCGCCACGCGCTTCAGGTAGACGGCCGGGATGATCTGGTCGGTGTCGACGTTGCTGCGGCGCAGCGGCACCCCGACCCCGGTGTGGGTCTCGAACTTGTCCATGGCTCAGGCCTCCTGGAGGACTTCGGCGGGAAGGTCGGCGGGGCTCGAGAGCGTGCCGCGCACGGCGGTGGCGGCTGCCACGAGCGGGCTCACGAGGTGCGTCCGGCCCCCCTTGCCCTGCCGGCCCTCGAAGTTGCGGTTCGACGTCGAGGCGCTGCGCTCGCCCGGGGCAAGGGTGTCCGGGTTCATGCCGAGGCACATGGAGCAGCCGGGCAGGCGCCACTCGGCGCCCGCGTCGGTGAAGACGCGGTCGAGGCCCTCCGCCTCGGCCTCCTGACGCACCTTGGCGGAGCCCGGGACGACGAGCATCCGGACACCATCGGCCACCCGGCGGCCCTTCACGACGGCGGCCGCCGCCCGAAGGTCCTCGATCCGGCCGTTGGTGCACGACCCGAGGAAGACCGTGTCGATCTTGATGTCACGAAGCTTGGTACCCGGCTCGAGGCCCATATAGGCGAGGGCGTTCGCGGCGGCGATGCGGTCGCTCTCGTCGACGAACGACTCCGGGTCGGGCACCGACTCGCTGAGCGGCAGGCCCTGCCCGGGATTCGTGCCCCACGTCACGAAGGGCGTGAGCGCGGAGGCGTCGATGTCGACCTCCGCGTCGAAGACCGCGTCGTCGTCGGTCCGGAGGGAGCGCCAGTAGTCGACCGCTGCGTCCCAGTCGGCCCCCTGCGGCGCGTGGGGGCGGTCCTTGAGGTAGGCGAAGGTCGTCTCGTCGGGGGCGATCATGCCCGCACGTGCGCCGGCCTCGATCGACATGTTGCAGACGGTCATTCGAGCCTCCATCGAGAGTGCCTCGATGGCTTCGCCGCGATATTCGAGGACGTAGCCCTGCCCACCGCCGGTGCCGATCCGCGCGATGACCGCAAGGATGATGTCCTTGGCGGTGACGCCCTCCGCCAGCTGCCCTCGCACGTTGATCGCCATCGTCCGGAACGGCTTGAGCGGCAAGGTCTGGGTCGCGAGGACGTGCTCGACCTCCGACGTGCCGATACCGAAGGCAAGTGCGCCGAAGGCTCCGTGCGTCGATGTGTGGCTGTCTCCGCAGACGACCGTCATGCCCGGCTGGGTCAGGCCGAGCTGCGGACCGACGACGTGCACGATGCCCTGCTCGAGGTCGCCCATGGGGTAGAGCCGGACACCGAACTCCTCGCAGTTGCGACGGAGGGTGTCCACCTGGATCTTCGACACGGGGTCGGTGATGGGTCCGGCCGTTGTCGGGACGTTGTGGTCCTCGGTGGCGAGGGTCAGGTCCGGCCGCCGGACGCGGCGCCCGGCGAGGCGCAGGCCCTCGAAGGCCTGGGGGCTGGTCACCTCATGGACGAGGTGCAGGTCGATGTAGAGCAGATCCGGCTCCCCCTCGGCCCGTCGTACGACGTGGGCATCCCAGACCTTCTCGGCCAGTGTTCCTGACATTCTTCCTCCGGTGCGGCAACTGGACGACGGCCCACGCGCAGCCCGGTAGGGCTCACGGCGGCTCCGCTCGTTACTCAAGAGTCGTCG
>DASSTN010000227.1:0-3227 GCA_035707905.1 Intrasporangium sp. | reverse complement strand
CTCAGCAGTTCTGGAGGAAGTCCGCGAGCACCCGCGTGCCGAGCTGCAGGCCGTCGACGGGCACGCGCTCGTCGATGCCGTGGAACATCCCGACGAAGTCGAGGTCCCCGGGCAGGCGCAGCGGCGCGAAGCCGTAGCCCGTGATCCCCAGCTGGCTCAGGGCCTTGTTGTCGGTGCCGCCCGAGAGGCAGTAGGGCAGCACGGCAGCCCCTGGGTCGGCTCGGAGCAGGGCCTGCTTCATCGACTCGACGAGGTCGCCGTCCCACGGCGCCTCGAGCGCCACGTCGAGGTGCACGGTCTCGACCTCGACGAACTCCCCCGCGAGCTCGCGCACCATGTCGAGCAGCTCGTCCTGGTGCCCCGGCAGGAAACGGCAGTCGATCGCTGCCGTCGCGGTCTGCGGGATGACGTTGTGCTTGTAGCCCGCCTCGAGCATCGTCGCGTTGACCGTGTTGCGCAGCGTCCCCTGGACGAAACCGCGCGCCCCGCCGAGGGTCGCGAGCAGCGCGGACGGCTCGTCAGCGCCATACGAGACGCCGGTCAGCTCGCTCACCCCGTCGAGCAGGCCGCGGACGGACGCGACGTACTCGCGCGGCCACTCGTGGGCCGCGATCCGCGCGAGCGCCTCCGCGAGGCGGACGACGGCGTTCGCGTCGTTGGGAACCGAGCCGTGGCCGGCCCGTCCGTGGGCCCGCAGGCGGAGCCAGGCCAGGCCCTTCTCGGCAGTCTGGAGCAGGTACGCGCGTCGCGGCCCGCTCGGGGTCGGCAGGGTGACGCTGAACCCGCCGACCTCGCTGATCGCCTCGGTGACCCCGTCGAAGACCTCGGGATGGTTGTCGACGAGCCAGTGGCTGCCGAGCACGCCGCCCGCCTCCTCGTCGGCGAAGAAGACGACCGTCGTGTCGCGCGCCGGCTTCGTGCCGGTCCGGGCGAAGTGCCGGATCGTGGCCAGCATCATCGCGTCCATGTCCTTCATGTCGACCGCCCCACGACCCCAGATGCAGCCGTCCCGCTGCTCGGCCGCGAACGGGTCGAACTGCCAGTCGGCCGCATTCGCGGGGACGACGTCGAGGTGCCCGTGGACGGCGAGCCCGGGTCGCCCGGGGTCGGCGCCCTCCAGCCGGAGCACCACCGTGGAGCGCCCCGGCTCGCTCTCGAAGAGCTCCGCCTCCAGCCCCACCTCGGCGAGCTCACCGAGCACGTACTCGGCGGCCGCCCGCTCCCCCGGCCCGCTCCCGTCGCCGTAGTTGGACGAGTCGATCCGGATGAGGTCGGAGCAGATCCGGACGACCTCCTCCTCGGGTACGAGGGCGGCCTGGGCGTCGGGTGGCGTCATGTCGCACAGGGTATGCCGCCCACCGCGGTCCCGCTCCTCGGCTCGGTTCGTGATCTGCCGAGGGGTCGTGCTAACGTTTCACCTCGCCGCAGGGAGCTCCCCACGAGAGCCCTGCACATCACCTTGTCGGGGTGGCGGAATGGCAGACGCGCTAGCTTGAGGTGCTAGTGCCCTTAACGGGCGTGGGGGTTCAAGTCCCCCCCTCGACACCATCGCCCCCGAGTCTCTGCTCGCCAGAGGCTCGGGGGCTTTGTCATGTGGTGGGGCGTGCGGTGCACCGTGCCCTGAAGACGTCAGCCGCCCCGCCGGTATGGAGTGCGAGCATGGGCGGTGACGAAGGTCCCGCAGTCGGTCCCGCTCGTGGCGCTCGTTCTCGGGTCCGGGCGCGTGCTGGGAACCCGGGTGTGATCTCGAGTCGGGCAGCCAGGCAAGCTCGACTTCGCCGCAGCGCGGGAAGCGGCGAGGCCGCGGCCTACGCTGAGCCGCGTGACCTTCCTGCGCGCGCTCGTGTCACTGATGCGGCTGCGCGGCTTCCGCCGGCTCTTCGCCGCCCGCGTCACGTCACAGGGCAGCGACGGGATCTTCCAGGTCGCCCTCGCGAGCCACGTGCTCTTCAACCCCGAGCAGGCCGCCAACCCGCAGGCGATCGCCGCCGCCTTCGCCGTCGTCCTGCTGCCCTACAGCGCCCTCGGCCCCTTCGTCGGGGTGCTGCTCGACAGGTGGCCGCGCCGCCGCACCCTCGTCGTGAGCCAGCTGCTCCGGACCGCATCGATGGCGGCCGTGGCGGCCCTCGTGACGGGGGCCAGCCTCAGCGCCGCCTTCTTCCTCCTCGTCCTGCTGGTCTTCTCCCTCAACCGCTTCGTGCTCGCCGGGTTCTCGGCCGCGATGCCGCACGTGGTGCGCCGCGAGGAGCTCGTCGAGGCTAACTCCATCGCCCCGACGCTGGGCTCACTCGCCTACGCCGGCGGCGGCGCGGTCGGTGCGGGCGTCCACGCCCTCGGGTCCGACGTCGTCGTCGTCCTCGTCGCGGCCGGCGGCACGCTGACGGCGGCCTGGGTCGTGTCCCGGCTGCCCTTCATCGGCCCCACCGAGGAGGTGTCCGGCCCCCGGCTGGGCCAGGTGGTCCTGTCGGTCGTGCACGGCTTCGTCGAGGTGGTCCGGAGGCTGCCCGCGCGGGGCTGGCTCGTCCTCGCCCTCGTGTTCCTGACCCGCCTGCCCTTCGGCATCGTCCTGCTCCAGGCCCTCCTGCTGTCCCGGGGTCCCCTCTCGCCCGCGGGTGGCACGGGCTTCCTGCGCTTCGGCGTCGCGGCGGCTGCCTCGGCGGTCGGCTTCGCCCTCGCCGCGTTCGTCACCCCCTGGCTCGCCGGCCGCTGGTCACCCGTGCCGTATGCCGCCGCCTCCCTCGCACTCGCCGGTGTCGCCGCGCTCGGGCTCGGCTGGTGGCTCACCCTCTGGAGCACGGCGGCGCTGTCCGCGCTGGTGTCCTTCGGGTCGCAGTCCGTCAAGATCTGCTGTGACACGCTGATGCAGCAGCACGTGCCGGACGCCCTTCTCGGC
The DNA here is from genome assembly GCA_035707905.1 of Intrasporangium sp. Lineage (GTDB taxonomy): Bacteria > Actinomycetota > Actinomycetes > Actinomycetales > Dermatophilaceae > Intrasporangium_A. The sequence continues at coordinate 334 of DASSTN010000227.1, read as the reverse complement.
CGTGCCTTCTCGGCCTACGACCTCGTCTACAACGGTGGCCTCGTGTGCGCGGCGGCCATCGGAGCCGCCGTCCTGCCGCCGACAGGCCTGCTGGCCTGGCCGGTGCTCGTCACCGGTGCCATCTATGTTGTCCTCGCGACCCGGCTCCAGCCGGCCTGGCGGGCCGCGGGCCGGGTGGACGCGCGGCGGGTCACGTGACGGCGACGGACCGCCGGTCGGTCGCAGGACGGGCACAGCAGTCACGCCACTAGGCTTCCGTGTCATGGCATCACCGGCGTTGCCCGTCACCCTCGATGACGTCCTCGCGGCCCAGCGGCTGCTCGAGGGCGTCGTC
>DASSTN010000226.1:0-2332 GCA_035707905.1 Intrasporangium sp. | reverse complement strand
CGGGTGCCGATCTTCGGGCGGTTGCCGATCACCTGCACGGCGATGCTGCCGATCTCGAAACCGGCGTCCCGCACCAGCCCTGCCGCCGCGGCGAGGAGCGCCGCGCCCGACGCCCCCGCGAGCTCCGGCCGGTCGGTGCCGAAGTGGGCGCCCAAGTCGCCGATGCCGGCAGCCGAGAAGAGCGCGTCGCAGCCGGCATGGGCGGCGACGTCGGCATCGGAGTGACCCTCGAGCCCGCGCTCCCCCGGCCAGAGGAGGCCGGCCAACCACAGCTCGCGCCCAGAGCCCTCCTCGGCGTAGGCGTGCACGTCGACGCCGACCCCGACGCGGGGCAACGGCGTCATGTCGTCTTCCAGTCGATCGGACCTCGGTGCACCTTGTGGGACGCGGCCTGGGCCACCGGCTTGATGACCATGGTGTCGATGTTGACGTGCTGTGGTAGGCCGACGGCGAAGCCGACGCACTCGGCGACGTCCTCGGCGAGCAGCGGCCGGTCGACGCCCTCGTAGACCTTGTCCGCGGCGGCCTGGTCGCCGTGCAGCCGGGTGAGGGAGAACTCCTCCGTGTGCACCATGCCGGGCCGGATGTCGACGACGCGGATGTTCTCTCCGTTGAGCTCGAGGCGCAGGGTCTCGCTGATGACCGACGTGCCGTGCTTGGCCGAGGTGTAGCCGCCGCCCCCCTCATAGACCGACTGGCCGGCCACGGACGAGACGTTGACGATCGTCGCCTGCGGCGATCGGCGCAGCAGCGGCAGGGCCGCCTGCGTCACCTGCATCGTGCCGAGCACGTTGGAGGCGAACATCTGCTGCCACTCGGCCGGGTCCCCGTCCTCGATGCGGCTCGTGCCGAGCGCGCCACCGGCGTTGTTGACGAGGACGTCGAGCCGGTCGAGGGAGCCGACCCCCTCTCGGACGCTGTCGAGGTCGGCGACGTCCATGACGAGGGCGCGGGCCCGGGGGCCGAGCTCGGCAACCGTTCGGTCCAGCGGCTCTCGCCTGCGCCCGGCGACCACGACGTCGAAGCCGTCGGACGCGAGCCGTTTCGCGACGGCGGCGCCGATGCCGGTGCCGCCTCCGGTCACAAGGGCAGTGGGGGTGTCGGTCACCCTGCGAGGATACGGGCCGCCCGGTCGAGGTCCTCGCGGGTCGTGATCTTGAGGGCCCGGTCGTCGCCCTCGACGACGAGCACGGGCTCACCGAGCCGCTCGACGAGCGCCGCGTCGTCGGTCGCATCGCTCGTCAGGGCGTGTGCGCGCTCGAGCACCGTCCGTGAGAAGCCCTGCGGCGTCTGGACCGCGCGCAGCCTGGAGCGCTCAGGTGTCGCGACCACCCGTCCGCAGGCGTCGATCTCCTTGATCGTGTCGACCACGGCCACGCCCGGCACGGCAGCGGCCGCCCCGGCACGCACCGCCTCGACGACCCGGGCGTAGACGGACGCCGGGGCGAGGCAGCGCGCCGCGTCGTGGACGAGGACGACCCGGACGGCGTCGGACAGAGCAGCAAGACCGGCCGCCACCGAGTGACCCCGTTCGGCGCCACCCGGCACGACGGTCAGCGGCGACGAGAGGCCGGCTGAGCGGCATACCTGCTCCGCCTGGCCCAACCACGCGGGCGGGGCCACGACGACCACCTCGCGCAGGCCCGGGCACGACAGTGCCCCCCGCAGGGCGTGCCCGAGGATGGGCACCCCCGCGAGGGGCACGAAAGCCTTCGGGGCGTCAGCCCCCAGACGAGTACCGGACCCGGCGGCGACGATGACGAGACCGACGTCCGCCGACGCCATCAGGAAGCGAGCACCTCGTCGAGGATCGACTCGGCCTTGTCCTCGTCGGTCTTCTCCGCAAGTGCGAGCTCCGAGACGAGGATCTGGCGCGCCTTGGCGAGCATGCGCTTCTCGCCGGCGGACAGGCCACGGTCCTGGTCACGACGCCACAGGTCACGCACGACCTCGGCCACCTTGATGACATCGCCGGAGGCGAGCTTCTCGAGGTTGGCCTTGTAGCGGCGGGACCAGTTGGTGGGCTCCTCGGTGTGCGGTGCCCGGAGAACTTCGAAGACGCGGTCCAGGCCCTCCTGGCCGACGACATCGCGGACGCCGACGAGGTCGCAGTTCTCGGCAGGTACTTCGATCGTCAAATCGCCTTGTGCGACCTTGAGCTTGAGGTAGAGCTTGTCCTCTCCCTTGATCGTGCGGGTGTTGATTTCCTCGATCAGTGCCGCCCCATGGTGGGGGTACACGACCGTCTCGCCGACCTTGAACGCCATGTGCTGTTTTCCCCTTTCGCGACCTCAAGATTATCACGAAGCCGTTCACATCGCGATCTCAGGAA
>DASSTN010000225.1:0-18912 GCA_035707905.1 Intrasporangium sp. | reverse complement strand
CTGGGCCGCAGGCGCTGCAGTGGTGGCCGTCGCAGGCGTCGCAGTGGTGGCCGTCGCAGGCGTCGCAGTGGTCGCTGCCGCCATGGCCCCGGGCGCGCCGGCGAGCATGGCCGCCAGCGTCGCCACGGTGGCGGCTGTAGCCGTTTTTGCCAACTTCATGTCGTTCTCCCTTCGGTGGTGCTGGTCCACTCGTGTCTCGACGGATACCCCGACGAAAAGGGAGGAAACGGGCGCAACGTGCGTTTGGGACTTCGAGGCGTTTTTGGGACCTGGCGGAGCTCGACTGCCGTCGTTTTCTGTTCGTTGCCCGCGAGGTCACCGTTGGTTTACCGGCGTCCTCAAAAGGTCCGCCCGGAAGCTGGGTGGGGCAGCAGGGGCTTGAACCCTGGACCGACGGATTATGAGTCCGCTGCTCTAACCGGCTGAGCTACTGCCCCGGGCGACCACCGAGGTGCGCTCGGTCGAGGTCGCCGGGGGAGTCTATCCGCCGTCGTCGAGGTGCGTCGCGCTCGGTACGCTCGGCCCGACCGCCATCACGACGAGGAGCATCATGACCGAGGGCATCCGGGCCGCCGCAGTCGACGACGTCGAGCCGGGGGAGGCGCTCGTCCTGCCCCTGGAGCTGACCGGCACGGAGGAACCGATCTCGCTCTTCAGGGACGATGACGGGACCTACTACTGCATGGACGACACCTGCTCCCACGAGGAGGCCTCGCTCGCCGAGGGCTGGATCGAGGCGGGTGAGGTCGAGTGCCCGCTGCACTCGTCGCGGTTCTGCCTCAAGAACGGGCGTCCGATGTGCCTGCCGGCCACCGAGCCCGTCCGCACCCATCGCCTCGAGATCCGCGACGGGGAGATCTTCGTCTTCCCCGGGGTGCCCGCACCCACTGCGGAGCAGTGAGAAGAGAACACCACTGGTGCGTTTGTGCCTGATGGGGCACAATGGCTACGGTCCGCCGCGGCGGGCTGAGCGGCATACATAAGAACAACGCACGACACGGCACAGCCAGCCTGACAGCGCAAGGTCGTTGGGGAAGACGTCCCTTGCACTGGAGGAGGTTCGGATGTCTGCCGTGATGTCGCGCACCATGACGCGTGGGGTCCTGTTCGTACACGGCACCCCCGCCGCGCTCTGCCCCCACATCGGCTGGGCCGTCGAGGCGGTGCTCGAGCACCCCGTGAGCTTCGACTGGATCGAGCAGCCGGCGGCGCCCCGTATGGTGCGCGCCGAGCTCTCGTGGACCGGCCCGGTGGGCACCGGCGCTGAGCTGGCGAGCGCCCTCCGCGGCTGGCAGGGCTTGCGCTACGAGGTGACCGAGGAGGCCACGGCCGTCTCCGACGGCTCCCGTTGGTCCTACACGCCGACCCTCGGCATCCATCACGCCTGGACGTCGGTCTCCGGCGACGTCGTGGTCAACGAGGACCGGCTCCGCGAGGCGATCGCCCGGAACGTCGGCGACCCCGAAGGTCTGCAGGACGAGATCGACCTGCTCCTCGGCGCGCCGTGGGACGACGAGCTCGAACCGTTCCGCTACGCCGGTGACGGCGCCCCTGTGCGCTGGCTGCACAAGGTCGGCTGAGGCTGCACCCGCCCCGTCCTCCAGCAGGGCGGGTGACCTGACGAAGGCCCGGACGGTTCGTGCGTCCGGGCCTTCGCCATGCGTCGTATGCCGCTCGGCTCAGTAGGTGCGGAAGGCCAGGGCGACGTTGTGGCCGCCGAAGCCGAACGAGTTGTTGAGCGCGAGCAGGTCACCGTCCGGCAGCTTGCGGTTCTCGGTGACCACGTCGAGGGGGATCTCCGGGTCCGGGTGCTCGAGGTTGATGGTGGCCGGGACGATCCGGTTGTGCAGGGTGAGGATCGTCAGGACCGCCTCCAGTGCACCCGCCGCGCCGAGGAGGTGCCCCGTCATCGACTTCGTCGCAGTCACCGCGATGTTGTCCGTGTGGTCACCGAAGGCCCGGCGGATGCCGTTGTACTCAGCGATGTCGCCGACAGGCGTCGAGGTCGCGTGGGCGTTGATGTGCACGACCTCCTCGGGCGAGGCATCGGCGTTCGAGAGGGCGAACCCCATCGCCCGGGCGGCCCCGGAGCCCTCGGGCTCGGGCGCGGTGATGTGGTGGGCGTCCGCCGACATGCCGACGCTGGCCAGCTCGGCGTAGATCCTCGCTCCGCGTGCCTTCGCGTGCTCCTCCGACTCGAGCACGATGACACCCGCGCCCTCGCCGAGGACGAAACCGTCACGGTCGACGTCATACGGCCGTGATGCCTTCTCGGGGGCATCGTTGCGCGTCGACAGCGCCTGCATCGCGGCGAAGCCGGCAATCGGCATGGGGTGGACCGCCGCCTCGGTTCCCCCGGCGACGACGATGTCAGCCCGGCCCGTGCGGATCATGTCGATGGCGATGCCCATGCTCTCCGCCCCGGAGGAGCAGGCGCTCACCGCCGTGTGCGAGCCGGCCCGGGCGCCGATCTCGAGAGAGACCGCTGCAGAGGGGCCGTTGGGCATGAGCATCGGGACGGCCAACGGGTAGACCCGGCGAGGGCCCTTCTCCTTGAGGACATCCCACTGGTCGAGCAGGGTCCAGACACCGCCGATTCCCGAGCCGATGGCCGTACCGACGCGCTCCGGGTCGACCTCCGGGGCCCCCGCGTCCTGCCAGGCCTCGCGGGCCGCGATGAGGGCGTACTGGCTGGACGGGTCGAGGCGCCTGATCTGGACCTTCGAGAGCACCTCGCTCGGAGGCGTGTGGATCGTCGCTGCGAAGTGGACGGGCAGCTCGTACTTGGCGACCCAGTCGAAGTCCATGGTCCGGGCGCCCGAGCGTCCGGCGAGGATGGCGTCCCAGGTCTCGGGGACAGTGCCGCCGACGGGGGTCGTGGCACCGAGCCCAGTGACCACGACGCGCTGGTCGCGAGTGGACGACATGTTTAGGTGCTCCTCTGTCGAAGAAAAGGTTGTGGGGGAGGGACGTGACCGGCCGCTCGGTGAGGGCCGGTCACGCCCGAAGTCTTCAGCCCTGGGCGTTCGAGATGAAGTTGACCGCGTCACGGACCGTCTTGAGGTTCTTGACCTCGTCGTCCGGGATCCGCACGCCGAACTTCTCCTCGGCGTTCACCACGATCGTCATCATCGAGAGGGAGTCGATGTCGAGGTCGTCGGTGAAGGACTTGTCGAGCTCGACCTGGTCGGTGTCGAGGCCGGTCTCCTCGTTGACGATCTCGGCGAGACCCTCGAGGATCTCCTGCTCGGACTGTGCCATCTGACTGCTCCTTGTGTTGGGTGGCTCGTGCTACCTCGGTCCCGATGACCCGCGGGACCAGCGGGAGACGGGATGGCGTCAGGGAAGGACGATGACCTGTGCAGCGTAGACGAGGCCGGCGCCGAAGCCGATCTGCAGGGCGAGGCCGCCGCTCGGGATCTCCTTCTCGGCGAGCATCCGGGTCGTCGCGATCGGGATGGAGGCTGCCGAGGTGTTCGCCGTCGTCACGATGTCGCGGGCGACGGGGATGTCCGCCGGCAGCTTCAGCTGCTTGATCATCGCGTCGATGATCCGGATGTTCGCCTGGTGCGGGATGAATGCGTCGAGGTCGTCGGCGGTGATGCCGGCCGCCTCGATCGCCTTCTGCGCCACGGGAGCCATGCCCCACACGGCCCAACGGAAGACGGCCTGGCCTGCCATGCCGAGTGACGGCCAGTGGGGCGCCTCGGCGACCTCCGGCTCGCCGGCCTCCTCGAGCGGCGGGCCCCCGGCGGCGTCCTCCATCGTGCGGCCGCGGAAGTTCTGCCGGATCTCGGTCCACGGCTGCGTCTGGCTGATGACGTCGCGTTGGGCTCCTTCCGAGCCCCAGATCGTCGGGCCGATGCCGGGGGTCTCCGAGGGCCCGATGACGCAGGCCCCGGCGCCGTCGCCGAAGATGAAGGCGGTCGAGCGGTCGTAGGGGTCGGTGAAGTCCGAGAGCTTCTCGACGCCGATGACGAGGACGTAGTCGGCGGAGCCGCTCTTGACCATGTCGCTGCCGACGGCGACCCCGTAGCAGTAGCCGGCGCAGGCGGCCGAGATGTCCATCGCGGGCGCCGTCGAACCGAGACGGGCTGCGAGCTCCGGAGCGGCCGCGGGTGTCTGGTAGGGGTGGGTCACCGTGGCCATCAGGACGAAGCCGAGCTGCTCGGGGGCGATACCGGCGTGCTCCATCGCCTGGCGCGCCGCGACCTCGGCCATGTCGATGACGCTCTCGTCAGGCGCGGCCCAGTGACGGCTGACGATTCCGGACCGTTCCCGGATCCACTCGTCGCTGGAGTTGATCTGGGCGACGATCTCGGCGTTGGGAACGACCCGGGCCGGCCGGTAGGCGCCGACTCCCATGATCCGCGAGTGGCGGTCGGGCAGCGGGGAGATGAGGGTGCCGGTGCCCTTGGGGGCGGGCGCAGTAGCGGAGGTGCTCACGAGGTGCCTTCTCAGTCGGTGGTGTTCGAGGTGCCGGAGTGCTCACGGATGAGGCCCCGGGCGGCGTCCAGGTCGTCGGGCGTCTTGAGGGCGACCGCCGGGACCCCCTTCATCGCGCGCTTGGCCAGCCCGACGAGGGTGCCGGCAGGCGAGACCTCGACCAGAGCGGTGACGCCGAGGTCGATCATCGTCTGCATGCAGAGGTCCCAGCGCACCGGGTTGCTGATCTGCCCGACGAGCCGCTTCAGCACGTCGCTACCGCTCGTCACCACCTGCCCATCCGCGTTGGAGAGGAGCCTGCCCTGCGGGTCCTCCGGGGTCATGGTCGCGGCCAGCTGTGCCAGGGCTTCGACGGCCGGGGCCATGTGCGAGGTGTGGAAGGCGCCCGCCACCTGGAGCGGGATGATCCGCGCCTTGGCCGGGGGGTCGGCCGCGAGCGCGGCCAGCTGCTCGAGGGTTCCTGCGGCGACGATCTGCCCGCCGCCGTTGACGTTGGCCGGGGTGAGGCCATGACGCTCGATGGTCGCGAGCACCTCGTCCTGGTCGCCGCCGAGGACGGCCGACATGCCGGTCGCGTTCACCGCGCTGGCGGCGGCCATGCCACGACCGCGCTCCCGGACGAAGGCCATTGCGGCATCCTCGGACAGGACCGTCGCCGCGGCGGCGGCCGTGATCTCACCGACCGAGTGCCCAGCCCAGACGTCGGCGACGTCGCTCGGCTGCTCGCCCAACAGGGCACGCAGCGAGACGAGCCCGGCTCCGACGATGAGCGGCTGCGCGACCGCGGTGTCCTTGATCGTGTCGGCGTCGGAGGTCGTGCCGTGTTCGACGAGGTCCAGCTGCGCGGCCTCGCCGAGGCGCGTCAGGTGGTCGCGCGTCCCCGGCAGCTCGAGCCACGGCGCGAGGAAGCCCGGCGTTTGGGAGCCCTGTCCAGGGCAGACGATGGCTAGCACGCTCCTAGCATTCCCAAAATCGAGGGGACGTGACGCCTCCGAATGTCACCAATCTGTGATCTATCCCTTGGAGGTTTCCTCCAAGAGGCGCGGTCGTAGGAGCCGCGGCGGGGCCACCTCGGGCGCCGAGAGGGTGCCGAGGGTGAGTGCGATGCGGACGGCCCACGCCTCCCGGGGCGCGGCGAGGTCATAGCCGATCAGCTCGCTGATCCGGCCGAGTCGGTAGCGCACCGTGTTGGGGTGGACGAAGAGGCTGCGCGCGGTGGCCTCGAGGGACCCTCCGTGCTCGAGGTAGGCCTGCACGGTCTGCAGGAGAGGGGCGTGCGTGCCCTGGAGGAGGGGCCGGTGGATCCGGTCGATGAGGGTGCGTCGGGCCCGCTGGTCGCCGGCGAGGGCCCGCTCGGGCAGGAGGGCGTCGGCCTCGACGATCCGCGGGGCGGCGGTCCAGGCCGGGGCGGCGGCGAGCCCGCTCAACGCGGCTCGTGCCGAGCGGCCCGCCGCGAACAGGTGGGGCACGGTCGGGCCGATGACGATGTGCCCCTCACCGAAGTGCTCCGCGACCGCCGACACCACCGGCGCTGGCCGGTCCGTCCCGCCGAGGATGACGATGAGCTGGTTGCGCTGGACGATGACGAGGGCCTCGACGCCCTGACGCCGCACGGCGCGACGCACCGTGTCGACCGCCACGGCCGGCCCGGTCTCGGAGACCGGGGCGGTCCCCACGACGAACGTGACGTGCGCGACGCTGCCCCAGCCGAGCGCCGTCGCCCGCGACTGCATGGACGCGTCCGCCTCGCCGCGCAGGACCGCGTCGACGACGAGGGCCTCGAGCCGGGCATCCCAGGCCCCGCGGGCCTCCGCCGCACCGGCGTAGATCTCCGCTGCCTCGAAGGCGATCTCGCGGGAGAAGAGCAGCACCGACTCACGCAGGAGCGCCTCGTCCCCGGGCTCGGCGAGCTCCTCGACGTGTGACTCCACGACGTCGACGACGGTGCGGATGAGGTCGATCGTCTCGCGCAGGCTGACCGACCGGGTCAGCTCCTGGGGGGCGTTGCCGAAGATGAGGTCGGCCGACGGCGCCACGTCTCCGTGGTTGCGGAACCACGTGATGAACTCCGAGATGCCCGCCTCCACGACGAGCCCGACCCACGATCGCTCCTCGGCCGTCAGGCGCCGGTACCAGGAGTGATCCTCCATGCGCCGGGTCGCGGCCGACGTCAGCACGCTCGTGCTCCGGTCGACGGCACGGGCGGTCGCCGGGGTCGGCGACGTCCGACGCTGCTCCATCACGCAGCAAGCGTACGGCGCCTTTGTATGTCGCTCACAAAGTGATCAGCGCGCCGTCAGGATCGAGGTGTGACCGGCGTACTGCCGCATCCCCTCGAACGCCGGGAGCGTCGCCGCGAGCGTGGGGGAGAAGCTGCTCAGGTATGCCGCTGCCGCTGCGTGGTCCTCGAAGGTGGCCCTGGTCTCGATGTCGCGCTGGGTCACCTGCTCGAAGTGGCGGCGCAGTGCCGGCGCCGCGTTCTCGGAGGAGAACTGGGTGACAAGGGGTGCGCCACCGGCCTCCCGGAGCAGGTCGGCAAGGTGCTCGTCACCGTTGGTCGCGGCGCAGAGCAGTCCGCCCGGGCGGAGGACCCGACGCACCTCGGCGAGCGTCCGGTCGAGGGCGGGCACGTGGTAGAGCATCCACGCGGCGACGACGACGTCGAAGGAGGCATCGGCGAAGGGGAGAGCCTCGGCCGGAGCCTGCTGGGCCGGAATGCCGAGGGCCGCCGCCGACGCCACCATCGCGGCTGAGAGGTCGGTGGCGACGTAGTCGACGTGAGGCAGGGCCTCGATCACTGAGCGGGCGAACCGGCCCGTGCCGCAACCGATCTCGAGCACGCGCCCGGGGCTGGCGGCGACCACCGTGTCGAGAAGCACCTCGACTGGGGTGAGGCCTTCAGGGCCTGGCCCCCATACGCTGCGCCGCGTCTCCAGGTTGGCCGTCGAACCGTACTGGCGGGACATCGCGGCCCTGTCGGTCATCCCGTCCACGAGGCCCAACCCTAACGATCCCGATCGACCGTGCACGAATCCCAATCGACAGTCCGGACAGCAGCCGGGGCACCGCACTGTCGATCCGAAAAGGTGAACTCTCGATTCGGAGAAGCGCACTGTCGATCGGGAAGGGTGAACTCTCGAACCGGGGTCAGTCGGTGCCGAACTCCATCGCGGCGCGGTCGAGGGCGTCGTCCTCCTGGTCGACGTCGGCCGCGGCCGGGTTGGCGGCAATGGCGACGGCGCCCCCGGGGGCGAGCTCTCCCACGAGCTCGACCGCACGGACCCCGAGCAGGCCCTGAGCGGCATACCCCTCGAGCTTGGAACGTGAGTCCGCGATGTCGAGGTTGCGCATCGTGAGCTGGCCGATGCGGTCGACGGGCCCGAAGGCCGCGTCCTCGGTGCGCTCCATCGAGAGCTTCTCCGGGTGGTACGAGAACGCCGGGCCCTCGGTGTTGACGATCGACCAGTCGTCGCCACGTCGCAGCCGCAGCGTCACCTCGCCGGTGACCGCCGAGGCGACCCACCGCTGGAGCGACTCGCGGATCATGAGCGACTGCGGGTCGAGCCAACGGCCCTCGTAGAGCAGCCGGCCCAGGCGCCGCCCCTCGTTGTGGTAGCCGGCGATGGTGTCCTCGTTGTGGATGGCGTTGAGCAGCCGCTCGTACGTGATGTGCAGCAGCGCGAGGGCCGGCGCTTCGTAGACGCCGCGCGACTTCGCCTCGATGATCCGGTTCTCGATCTGGTCCGACATGCCGAGTCCGTGCCGGCCGCCGATGCGGTTCGCCTCCTCGACGAGGGCGACGGGGTCGTCGTAGCGCACGCCGTTGATGGCCACCGGGCGACCCTGTTCGAACCGGACCGCGACGTCCTCGGCCGGGATCTCGACCTCGGGGTCCCAGAAGCGGACCCCCATGATCGGCTCGACGACCTCGATCGACTCGCTGAGGAACTCGAGGGTCTTGGCCTCGTGCGTCGCGCCCCAGATGTTCGCGTCGGTCGAGTAGGCCTTCTCCGTCGACGCGCGGTAGGGCAGGTCGCGCGCCGTGAGCCACTCGGACATCTCCTTGCGGCCGCCCAGCTCGCTCACGAACTCCGCGTCGAGCCAGGGCTTGTAGATCCGCAGCTGCGGGTTGGCGAGCAGCCCGTAGCGGTAGAAGCGCTCGATGTCGTTGCCCTTGAAGGTCGACCCGTCGCCCCAGATCGAGACGCCGTCCTCCTGCATCGCCCGGACGAGCAGCGTGCCCGTCACGGCGCGGCCGAGCGGCGTCGTGTTGAAGTAGGTCTTGCCACCGCTGCGGATGTGGAAGGCCCCGCACGCGATCGCCGACAGTCCCTCCTCGACGAGAGCCGTGCGGCAGTCGACGAGCCGCGAGATCTCCGCGCCGTACTGCTCGGCCCGGCCGGGGACCGACTCGATGTCGTCCTCGTCGTACTGCCCGAGGTCGGCCGTGTAGGTGCACGGCACCGCGCCCTTCTCACGCATCCAGGCGACAGCCACGGAGGTGTCGAGGCCGCCGGAGAAGGCGATCCCGACTCGTTCACCGACAGGGAGGGAGGTCAGTACTTTGGACACCATGCAAGTATATGCATGGCGGCGCATACTTATCCAATCGCGGGGCGGCCCGAGCGCGCCCGGCCCGCTGAGCGGCATACGAGCGGGTCCGTATGCCGCTGAGCCCGCTCCCAGCGGGGAGCGGGCTCAGCAGGTGGGTCGGGTCAGGACTCGCCGCCGGCGTTGCCGGAGGTGCCGGCGGTGACGTCGTCGAGGCGGTACTTGTCGGCCGCCTTGACGGGGATGTCCGCGTCGATCTTGCCCTCCTTGGCGAGCATCTGGAGGGTCCGCACGGCGACCGACGGGCCGTCGATGTGGAAGAACCGGCGCGCGGCGGGACGGGTGTCGGAGAAGCCGAAGCCGTCGGCGCCGAGCGAGGCGTAGCTGCCCGGCACCCACTCGCGGATCTGGTCCTGCACCGCCCGCATGTAGTCGGAGACGGCGATGACCGGTCCCTCGGTGTCCTTGAGGCAGCGGGTCACCCACGGCTCACGGGCCGGCTCCTCCGGACGCAGGAACTGCTGCTCGTCGCAGTCGAGGCCGTCACGGCGCAGCTCGTTCCAGGAGGTGACCGACCAGACGTCCGCGGCGACGCCCCAGTCATCGGCGAGCAGCTGCTGCGCCTCGAGGGCCCAGGGCACGCCGACGCCGGAGGCGAGGATCTGTGCCCGTGCCGGCGTGTGCTGCCACCCCTCGGTCGGCGCGTCGGCGAGCTTGTACATGCCCTTGAGGATGCCCTCCACGTCGACGTTCTCGGGCTCCGCGGGCTGCACGATCGGCTCGTTGTACACGGTCAGGTAGTAGATGAGGTTGGCGGCGTCGCCCTCCTGGCCCTCGCCGTACATCCGGCGCAGGCCGTCCTCGACGATGTGCGCGATCTCGTAGCCGTAGGCGGGGTCGTAGTGGACGACGGCGGGGTTCGTCGAGGCGAGCAGCGGCGAGTGGCCGTCGGCGTGCTGCAGGCCCTCGCCCGTCAGCGTGGTGCGCCCGGCCGTGGCTCCGATGAGGAAGCCGCGGGTCATCTGGTCGGCCGCCGCCCAGATGCTGTCACCCGTGCGCTGGAAGCCGAACATCGAGTAGAAGACGTAGACCGGGATCATCGGCAGCCCGTGCGTCGCGTACGACGTACCGACCGCTGTGAACGACGCGACCGAACCTGCCTCGTTGATGCCCTGGTGCAGGATGTGGCCCTGCTCCGACTCGCGGTAGGCGAGCATCAACTCGGCGTCGACGGGCGTGTAGTTCTGCCCGTTCGGGTTGTAGATCTTGAGCGTCGGGAAGAACGCGTCGATGCCGAACGTGCGCGCCTCGTCCGGGATGATCGGCACGATCCGCTCGCCGAACTGCTTGTCGCGGATGAGGTCCTTGAGCAGGCGGACGAACGCCATCGTGGTGGCGACCTCCTGCTTGCCGGAGCCCTTCTTGATCTGCTTGTAGGCGTCGGGTCCCGGCAGGGACGGCGCGCTGAACTGAACCCGGCGCCGGGGCAGCGTGCCACCGAGCTTGGCCCGCCGGTCGATCGCGTACTTGACGACCGGGTTCTCCGCACCGGGGTTGTAGTACGGCGGACGGTAGGGGTCGGCCTCGAGCTGCTCGTCGCTGATCGGGATGCGCAGCGAGTCGCGGAAGTCCTTGAGGTCCTGCAGGGTCATCTTCTTCATCTGGTGCGTGGCGTTGCGCCCGGCGAAGTGCGACCCGAGGCTGTAGCCCTTGATCGTCATGGCGAGCACGACGGTCGGCTGCCCCGTGTGGTTCAACGCGGCCTGGTAGGCGGCGTAGACCTTGCGGTAGTCGTGGCCGCCACGCTTGAGGTCCCACCAGATCTGGTCGTCGGTCCAGTTCTCGACCATCTTGAGGGTGCGCGGGTCGCGTGCGAAGAAGTGCTCGCGGACGTACTTGCCGTCGTTGGCCCGGAAGGTCTGGTAGTCGCCGTCGCTCGTCTGGTTCATGATGTGCACGAGCGCACCGTCGCGGTCCGCGGCGAGGAGCGGGTCCCAGCCGCGGCCCCAGATGACCTTGATGACGTTCCACCCGGCGCCGCGGAAGAACGACTCGAGCTCCTGGATGATCTTGCCGTTGCCGCGGACCGGTCCGTCGAGCCGCTGCAGGTTGCAGTTGATGACGAAGGTGAGGTTGTCGAGCTCCTCGTTGGCGGCGAGCTGCAGCATGCCGCGCGACTCCGGCTCGTCCATCTCGCCGTCGCCGAGGAAGGCCCAGACGTGCTGGTCGCTCGTGTCCTTCAGGCCGCGGTTGTGCAGGTACTTGTTGAACTGCGCCTGGTAGATCGCGTTCATCGGGCCGATGCCCATCGACACCGTCGGGAACTCCCAGTAGTTCGGGAGCAGCCGCGGGTGCGGGTAGGACGGCAGGGCCCGCAGCTTGCCGTCGACGTAATGGCTCTTCTCCTGCCGGAACCCGTCGAGGTCGGCCTCGGAGAGGTGGCCCTCGAGGAAGGAGCGCGCGTACATGCCGGGGGAGGCGTGGCCCTGGAAGAACACCTGGTCGCCGCCGCCGGGGTGGTCCTTGCCCCGGAAGAAGTGGTTGAAGCCCACCTCGTAGAGCGTCGCCGCCGAGGCGTAGGTCGAGATGTGGCCGCCGACGCCGATCTCGGGGCGCTGGGCGCGGTGCACGAGGACCGCGGCGTTCCAGCGGACGTAGCGGCGGAACTCGCGCTCGACCTCCTCGTCACCGGGGAACCAGGGCTCGCGCTCCGGCGGGATCGTGTTGATGTAGTCGGTGGCGGTGAGGGAGGGAACACCGATCTGCTGCTGGCGAGCCCGTTCGATGAGCTTCAGCATGACGTAACGGGCCCGGGTGCGGCCCTTGTTCTCGAGGACGGCGTCCAGCGAGTCGATCCACTCCTGGGTCTCCTCGGGGTCGATGTCCGGGAGCTGGCTGGGGATGCCGTTGAGGATCGGTCCGGCTTCGGATGCCACGTCATTGTCCTTTCGTCGCGCCGAACGCGTGAGAACCGGTCGGCCCTCCGCGCGCCTTTTCCCATCCTCCACCAGATCGTGCCTCAGGTCACAACCGGGTCCGCGGACGGCAACGTCTGAGGGCCTGCGGGTGGATGTGACGTCGATGTGACGTCCATGAGACCGGTCCACAGAGCCCGCGCGAGCGGCCCGTGCACGGTAGCGTCGTCCCAACGGGGTCTCCGGCCTCGGGCACGGCATGACGGACGGAAGGGTTGGTGACGCGAGCCATGACCGCGGGAGCGGCGTCGTTGGGCAAGCTGGGCTTCGCCAAGGGACAGGTCATCCAGGAGTTCGGCTACGACGACGACGTCGACGACGAGGTCCGGGTGGCCATCGAGGAGATTGTCGGCAGCGAGCTCGAGGACGAGGACTTCAACGAGGGCGCGGACGGCATCCTCATCTGGTACCGGGACGGCGACGAAGACCTCGGTGACCTGCTCGTCGACGGCCTGACGAACCTCTTCGACCAGGGCTTCGTGGTCCTGATGACCCCGAAGGCGGGCCGCGACGGCCACGTGGAGGCGAGCGAGGTCGAGGAGGCCGCGTCGACTGCCGGCCTGCAGACCGGCGGCGCCGTCAACGTCTCGGCGAACTGGACCGCGAACCGGCTGATGCCGCCCAAGGGATCCCGGCGCTGACTGGCAGACTCGCCTCCATGGGCATGAGTGACGCTGGCACCGTTCCGGCCGTCGGCGACGAGGCGCCGGACTTCACCCTCCAGGACCACCACGGGGTGCCGATCTCGCTCGCCGAGCTACGGGGCAGGACGAACGTCGCGCTCGTCTTCTATCCGTTCGCCTTCTCCGGCATCTGCACCGGTGAGCTCCGGGAGATCCGCGACGGGCTCGAGGACTTCCAGGACGACGGCATCCAGGTGCTCGCCATCTCGTGTGACTCCATGTACAGCCTCCGGGTCTGGGCGGACGCCGAGGGCTACTTCTTCCCGCTCCTCGCTGACTTCTGGCCGCACGGCGAGGTCGCTCGCCGCTACGGCGTCCTCGACGAGCAGAGTGGAGCGCCGCGGCGGGCCACCTTCCTGATCGACCGGGACGGCCGGGTCGTGTGGCGGGCGGTCGGCCAGCCGGGGGAGCGACGCGACTTCGGCCCGTACCGTCGGGCGCTCGCCGACCTTCGGGCCCGCACGGCGTGAGGCACGCGCCGGACCGCCGGGCGACCGTGCATGCAGGGGCGCCCGGCACCTGTCACAATGATCCCCGCCGTCCGGCCCTGCAAAGGTCCGGTGTGGCCAGGGGCCTGTAGCTCAGTTGGTAGAGCACCGCGTTTACACCGCGGGTGTCGTCGGTTCGAGCCCGGCCGGGCCCACGTGGAAGATCTCGTGCTGCGTGACGTCGTCGCTCACCTCGAGGCGCTCTATCCGCCCGCGAGTGCGGCGGCCTGGGACCGGGTCGGCCTCGTCACCGGCGACCTCGACCAGCCGGTCCTCCGGATCCTCTTCGCCCTTGACCCGACCCTCGCCGTCATCGACGAGGCCACCGAGTGGGGCGCGGACCTCATCGTGACGCACCACCCGCTCCTGCTGCGCGGCGTCCACTCGGTGGCGACGAGCAGCGCCAAGGGCGCGAGCGTCACCCGGCTCGTCGTCGCCGACATCGCGCTCTACGTCGCGCACACGAACGCCGACGTGGCCGACCCCGGAGTGAGCGGAGTGCTCGCCAACGCCCTCGGCCTCACCTCCCAGCGCGCCCTGTCCGAGATCGAGGGGTATGCCGCTGGGCGAGTGGGTGAGCTGCCCGCCCCCATGTCCTTGGCGGGGTTCGCCACCCGGCTGAGCGAGGTGCTGCCCGACACGGCCGGTGGCATCCGGGTCGCCGGAGACCCGGACGGGCGGGTGTCGCGGGTGGCCGTGCTCGGCGGGTCGGGCGACGACCAGTTCGACGCGGTGCGGGCGAGCGGCGCCGACGTCTACGTCACCGCGGACCTGCGTCACCACCCGGTGCTCGAGGCCCGCGAGGAGGCCCGCGGCGAGACGCCCTACCTCGTCGACGCGGGACACTGGGCGACCGAGTCGCTCTGGCTCGAGGATGTGCGACAGCGTCTGCTCGACGCGCTGGGGGAGGATGCCTCCGAACCCGTTAGGGTCGAGACCAAGGTGACGACCATCCGCACCGAGCCATGGACCTTCGTGGTCGGTGCCAACAGCGCTCGTCCTGCCAGACCCGCATCCGGAGGTGCGTCCTGAAAGCCGACCCGTCCCGCCAGTGGCGCCTGCTCGACCTGCAGGCCATCGACACCCGGCTCGACCAGATCGCCCACGCCAAGGCGCACCTGCCCCAGGCGGCCGCGATCGCGGCCGCTGAGTCCGAGCTCGCCGGCCTCGACGTCGACCTCGTCAACGCCCGGACCGCGGCTGACGACGTGCAGCGCGAGCTGGTCAAGGCCGAGCAGGACGTCCAGCTCGTCCGTGACCGGGCGGCTCGTGACCAGGCCCGCCTCGACTCCGGCCAGGGTTCCCCCAAGGAGCTGACCTCGCTGCAGCACGAGCTCGTCTCCCTCGCCCGGCGGCAGTCGGAGCTCGAGGACCTCCAGCTCGAGGTGATGGAGCGGTCGGAGTCCTTGACCGACAAGGTCGCCGAGCTCGAGCAGTCCCGGTCGGAGGTGGCCAAGCGGCTCGAGGCCCTGCGGTCCGAGCAGGCCAGCGCCGTCGGCGACCTCGACACCGAGGCGCAGCAGGTGGCCGCCAAGCGACCGGACATCGTCGCCGGTGTCGGTGAGGACCTCGTCGGGCTCTACGAGAAGATCCGGGCGGGCAGCGGCGGCCTCGGTGCCGCTGAGCTGAAGCAGCGCCGGTGTGGCGGCTGCAGGCTGGAGCTCGGCAACGTCGACATCGACCGGATCCGCAAGGCTCCCGAGGACGAGGTGCTGCGCTGCGAGGAGTGCCGGCGGATCCTGGTCCGCACCGCCGAGTCGGGCCTGTGACCCGAGCAGGACGACCCCGCCTCCTCGTCGAGGCCGACGGTGGCTCGCGCGGCAACCCCGGTGTGGCGGGCTACGGCGCGCTGGTGCGCGATGCCGACAGCAAGGCGGTCCTCGTAGAACTGGCCGCGCCGCTCGGGCAGGCGAGCAACAACGTGGCCGAGTACTCGGGTCTCATCGCCGGCCTCGGGGCCGCGCTCGAGATCGACCCGGGGGCGGAGGTCACGGTCCGGATGGACTCCAAGCTCGTGATCGAGCAGATGTCGGGCCGCTGGAAGATCAAGCACGAGGACATGCGGCGCCTGGCCCTGGAGGCTCGAGAGCTGTGCTCCGGCTTCGCCGAGGCCGGCGGGACCGTGCGGTTCCAGTGGGTGCCTCGGGAGCAGAACAAGGCCGCTGACGCGCTCAGCAACGAGGGAATGGATGGCCACCACGTCCGCCGCGACCACCGGGCGCCGGCCGACGATACCGGGCCGGCGACGCCGATTGGCACTGGCCTGCAGCTCCTGCTGGTCCAGCTCCCTGCTGACGAGTCGCAGGTGGAAGCGGTCGCTGCGGGGGCCCGCACCCTGCTCGGGTCGTCCGCCCGGGTGACGGCTACCGGTCACCCGTTGGCCCTCGACGTGGCTCGGGGGATCGCCGAGCCGTTGGGCGTGCAGATCGCGGGGTCGGACGAGTGGGCAGCGCCGAGCGGAACCGGTGGGCCGGACGAGAGGGTGCGAGCGGCATACCGCTCGCTGGTGGACGAGGGGGGCACTGTCGTCGCGATCACCACCCGCCGCGGTGTGCTCACCGTGCTCGCGGAGGTGCTCGGTCTCGCGCCCGACCGGTTCTGGACCATCGCGACCGCCCCGGGCAGCCTCAGCGCGGTGGAGGTGTGGCCGGACGGCACCGCGTCGGTTGCATTCACGAACCGGACGGCGCATCTGCACTGACGGCGGCTATGTCATATTCGGGCCATGAGCTACGCCGGTGACCTGACCCCCCGCGAGACGTGGGACGCCCTCGCGGCTGACCCGGAGGCGGTGCTCGTCGACGTGCGGACGCGAGCGGAGTGGACCTACGTCGGAGTGCCGGACCTGAGAGAGCTCGGTCGTGATGTCGTCCGGATCGAGTGGCTGAGCTATCCGGAGGGCCGGGTCAACGACCGGTTCATCGAGGAGCTCGAGGCGGCCGGCGTGGGCCAGGACGACCCCGTGTACTTCCTCTGCCGCTCGGGGGTGCGCTCGGTCGCGGCCGCCGAGACAGCGACGGCGGCGGGCTGGCGACGGGCGCACAACGTGCTCGAGGGGTTCGAGGGACCGCACGGTGCCGAGCACCTGCGCGACGTCGCGGGCTGGAAGGTCGCGGGTCTGCCGTGGGTGCAGGGATGACGGCGCCTGACGGCGACTGGCGTCCTGACACGGCGGCGGTGCGGGCAGGACTGTCGCGCAGCGGTTTTCACGAGACATCGGAAGCGCTGTACCTCACGTCGGGGTTCGTCTACGAGAGTGCGGAGGCGGCTGAGGCGGCCTTCAGCGGGGGAAGCGACCGGTTCGTCTACTCGCGGTACGGCAACCCCACCGTCCGGATGTTCGAGGAGCGGATCGCGCGGATCGAGGGTGCTGAGGCCGCCTTCGCGACCGCATCTGGGATGGCCGCCGTCTGGGTTGCGCTAGCCGCGTTGCTCGGTAAGGGAGACCGGGTCGTCGCTTCCCGGTCGCTCTTCGGGTCGTGCTTCGTGATCCTCGACGAGATCCTGCCTCGCTTCGGGGTCGAGACGGTCTTCGTCGACGGGCCCGACCTGGAGCAGTGGCAGGAGGCGCTGTCGGTGCCGACCACCGCGGTCTTCTTCGAGACGCCGAGCAACCCGATGCAGGAGCTGGTCGACATTCGCGCGGTCTCGTCGCTGGCCCACGAGGCCGGCGCCCAGGTCGTCGTCGACAACGTCTTCGGCACGCCCGTCTGGTCGAAGCCGCTCGAGCATGGCGGTGACATCGTCGTCTACTCGGCCACGAAGCACATCGACGGGCAGGGCCGCACGCTGGGCGGTGCCGTGCTCGGGACGAAGGAGTTCATCGACGGCCCGGTGCAGAACCTGATGCGGCACACGGGACCGGCCATGTCGCCGTTCAACGCCTGGGTCCTCGTGAAGGGCCTCGAGACGATGTCCCTGCGGGTCGAGCGGATGGGGGAGAGCGCGCTCCAGGTGGCGCAGTTCCTCGAGAGCCACCCCCGGGTCCAACGCGTGGTCCACCCCTTCCTCGACTCGCATCCCCAGCATGACCTCGCGAAGCGGCAGATGCTCGGCGGTGGCACGGTGGTGACCTTTGAGATCGAGGGTGGCAAGGCCGAGGCCTTCGCGTTCATGAACGCGCTCAAGATCGTCGACATCTCGAACAATCTCGGGGACTCCAAGTCGCTCATCACCCATCCGGCGACGACGACGCATCGGCGGCTCAGTCCTGAGGCGCGTCAGGCCGTGGGCATCACCGACGGCGTCCTGCGGATCTCCCTCGGGCTGGAGGACGTCCGCGACCTCATCGACGATCTCACCCAAGCGCTCGCCTGACTCGTCCGCAGCAGCGCCTTCACGCACGCTCCGCGCCTGGCTGGCCGGGTGGGCCGCCGCGTTTGGCGCAGGGCCGCACTCCGGGGGAGCCGGTCAGCTCGCGAGGTGTGTCGCGTCGTACTCGATAACGCTGTGCGCCCGGGGGTAGATCTCGATGACCACGGCCTCGCTGCTGGTGCTGGCAGACGCTGGCTCGGTCACGGCGTGCCTCGGCTCTGGTTGCGGAGGCGTGTCCAGACAGGGCAGGACGGGTGGGGCGGTCGACGTGTAGGTGTGTCCGGTAGGGGTCGTCAGCTGCACGGTATGCGGTCGGGCGGTGGCCTCGCCGTCCCGCGCGCTCACCTCGTCATGCCTGCTCGGCGTGGGGCCGGCATGAGTGACGCGGGCGTTGAAACCCGGCTGGTCTTTGACGAGGTTGCAGCGGACGCAGAGGCCCTGGCCGTTGGAGGCGGTGGTCGGTCCGCCGTCGGCGTGGGGGCGGATGTGGTCGAGGTGACGGATCGGGGCGTCGCACCAAGGGGTCCGGCAGACACCGTCGCGCGTGATGAGGTAGCGGCGGAGGCCGGCATCGAAGAGGCGTCGCCTGGAGTCCATGGTGATGAGGGTGCCGGTGCCGGGATGGGTGTAGAGGCGGCGGAGCCAGGTCTGCGCCCGGCGAGACTGCCGGGGTGGTGGTGCCGTGGGGTGGGCACGGACCGGTGGCGGCGGCCCTGGTGGCCGGTCCGATGAGAGTGGTTCGGTCAGGGGTGGTCCGGCCGGGGGTGGGACTGGGGACGCGTAGTCGGAGCGCTCGGAGCGCGGCGGGGCACCCTGGCGCGCACCAGCGAGATCTACGACGTCCGTGGGCTTGGCGTCCCCGAGGTCGGTGTGCGAGTCGTGGTCGAGGTCGTCGAGGTCGATGTGCGAGTCGTGGTCGAGGCCGTCGGGGTCGAGGTTGTGGGGGTGCGCCACGTCGTCGGTGAGCTGCTCGGTGTTGGCCCGGTCCATGTCGTCGGTGAGCTGCTCGGTGTCGACCCGGTCCATATCGTCGGTGTCGGCATGGTCGAGGTCGTCGAGCATGTCCTCGAGGTCGTCGGGGGTGAGGAGGTGGCGTAGCCAGGCGGCGGGGACGGGGCCGTAGCCGGGGATGTGGGCGGGAGTGTCGTCGCCGTGGAGCAGTGCGCGGTCGGTGATGATGACCTGGACCTCGATCGGGATGTCGGTGGCTGCCTCTTGGCCGGTGACGAGGGCGACGAGGGTGTCGGCCATGAGCTGGCCAGTGCTGCGGGGGTCGCCGTTGGCCTTGGCGGTGGCGGCGGCGCGGGCCAGGGCGGCGTGTACGGCGACGGCCTGGGTGACGGGCAGCACGGCGGTGAGCAGGGCCATGGTGTCGGGGATCGGGCGCAGGGTGACGCGGCGGTCGCTCTCGGCGGTGCGGGCTCGGGCGGTGGCGCCGGCTGGGTCGAGCCGGTC
>DASSTN010000224.1:0-5564 GCA_035707905.1 Intrasporangium sp. | reverse complement strand
CGTCGTGAGAACCACAGACGCCGCACGCCGGCAGTACGCCCGCGACGCCATCCTCTCCGCCAGCCCGGCACGGCTGCTGACGATGCTCTACGACCGGCTCCTCCTCGACCTGCGCCGCGCCGAGGCAGCCCAGCTCACCGCGGACTGGCAGAGTGCGAGCAACAACCTGCTGCACGCCCAGGACATCATCGCGGAGCTGTCCGCGACGCTGCGGCCCAGCGGGTGGGACGGTGCCGAGGGGCTCCGCGGCCTCTACGAGTACGTGCGGGTTGCCCTCGTCGGCGCCAACATCCACCGCGACCCGGCCCGCACCCGTGAGGCCATCGCCCTCCTGACGCCTCTCCAGGAGGCGTGGCACGCGGCAGCGGACTCCCTGCCCGACGCGGCCTCCGTCACCGCGGGCGCGGGGGAGTACGCGGTTGGCTGACACCTGGGACACCGTGCTGACCCGGCTCGAAGCAGACCTCACGGTCCTCGAGAGCCAGCTCAGCGGCATACCCGATGCTCTCGACCTGGCTGCCCTCGGGGGGCAGCCGGCCATCTTCACACCGCCCAGCGGGCTCGGCCCGCTGCCCGCGCACTTGGCTGACCGCGCCCGGGCTCTCGAAGCCGCTCAGGCGCGAGTCGCCCTGCGGCTGGAGGAGATCCGGACGACGGCCGGGCAACATCTGGCTGCGCTCCGTGCGGTTCCGAGCGCACCGGCGCACCCGCCGGTCTACGTCGACGTCGAGGGCTAACGCCCCCGCTGCCCCTGCCGATAGTCAGCAGCGAGCACGGACTGCTCGCCGCGTCAGGCCAC
The DNA here is from genome assembly GCA_035707905.1 of Intrasporangium sp. Taxonomy (GTDB): domain Bacteria; phylum Actinomycetota; class Actinomycetes; order Actinomycetales; family Dermatophilaceae; genus Intrasporangium_A. The sequence goes on along the minus strand of DASSTN010000224.1, from coordinate 4,765 downwards.
GGATCGGCCACCGCTTGCGAATCCCTTTGCAGGAGAAGTGTGCTCGAATCCGTCACGTCCGCCGCGCTCATGAGCGCCCTCGACGGCCTAACGCAACGCCAGCGCGCCATCGCGGACAACATCGCCAACGTCAACACGCCCGGCTACCACGCGCAGCGGGTCCAGTTCGAGGGTGCGCTCGCCGCCTCGGTGAGAGAGGGGGACGGCCGCGCGGCCGCGACCACCTCGATCTCCGCCGAGCCCACCCGGACGAACGGCAACAACGTCAACCTCGACACGGAGACGCTCTCGAACATCGACACGGTGCTTCGTTACCAGTTCGCCACGCAGGCCATGAACGGCAAGTTCTCAGCCCTGCGCGCCGCGATGAGGACCTCGTCATGACCTTCGACGCAATCGGGATCGCGGGGACGTCCCTGACCGTGCACCGCAAGTGGCTCGACGCCGTGGCGGACAACCTCGCGAACGCCAACGACGCCTCGCCGACGAGCGGCCCGGCCTTCCAAGCGCGCTACATCGAGGCCCAGGCCGGCCCCGGCACGACCGGCGTCTATGTCAAGGCGACCCACGAGGGCGATGCCACCGGCCGCGTCGTCTACGAGCCGGACCACCCGCTCGCCGACGCGGACGGCTACGTGCGCTACCCGGACATCGACCTGGGCGAGCAGATGGGCTCGCTCATCATGGCCCAGCGCGGCTACCAGGCCAGTGCCCAGGTCGTCGACCGCGCCCGGTCGATGTACGAGTCGGCCCTGCAGATCGGCAGGTCGTCATGAGCATCGCACCGATCACCGGGGTGACGGGGGTCGCGCCCGTGCTCGGGCCCGGTGCGACGCCGACAGCTACCGCGCCGTCCAGAGCGGGTGCGACCTTCGCGACGAGCCTCGCCGGCGCGGTCGACGACCTGCAGCAGCTCCAGTCCACCTCGAACCAGCTCGCCGTCCAGGCGGTCACCGGCAGCCTCGATGACATCCACACCGCGGTCATCGCCGCGACGCGTGCCCAGGTCACCCTCGAGCTCGCGGCCGCCGTGCGCAACAAGGGCGTCGACGCGTTCAACGAGATCATGAGGATGCAGGCCTGATGCCCCCCTTCCTCCTCGCGGCCGGCAGGCGGCTCGCCATCACCCTCAAGGGATTCACCACCGGTGAACGGACCGTGGCCATCATCGGCCTCGCCGTCCTCGTGCTCGGTGGGGTCGCCCTCTCCTCCTGGCTCACCCGGCCCACGTACGCCCCGCTCTTCACCGGCCTGCAGAGTGCCGACGCGAGCGCTGTCGTCCAGCAGCTCGGCAAGGACGCCGTCCCCTACCAGCTGGCGGACGGCGGCTCGACCGTGCTCGTGCCGCAGGAGAACGTCTACGACGAGCGGCTCAAGGCCGCCGCGGCCGGCCTGCCCGCTGCCCCGGCCACCGGCTACTCCCTGCTGGACAAGATGGGCGTCACCTCATCGGAGTTCCAGCAGGACGTGACCTACAAGCGGGCCATCGAGGGCGAGCTCGGGACGACCATCTCGCACCTCGAGGGCGTCCAGGCCGCGACCGTGCAGCTCGCGCTCCCCGAGAAGACCGTGTTCACCTCCCAGCAGGTCGACCCGACCGCGTCCGTGTTCGTCCAGACGCTGCCCGGCCAGGTCCTCAGCGGGGACAAGGTCGAGGCGATCGTGCACCTGACCTCCGCTGCCGTGCCAAGCCTCAAGCCCGCGAACGTCTCCGTCGTGGACGCCCAGGGGACAGTGCTCTCCGCCGTCGGCGCCGGCGTGAACGGGTCGGGCACGAAGCAGGCCGCCGACTACCAGCAGCGCACCCAGACCGCCGTACAGGCGGTGCTCGACAAGGTCGTCGGGCCCGGCAACGCCACCGTCGCGGTCATTCCCGAGGTCGACCAGCAGTCGGCGCAGCAGAAGTCCGAGACGTTCACGGGCGCCAAGGACGTGCCGGCCCTGACCGAGTCGAAGACCACCGAGAAGTATCAGGGCACCGGCGGCTCGGGCGCCTCCGGCGTGCTCGGCCCCGACAACATCGCCGTGCCCGGAGGCACAGGCGGCAACGGGAACTACGACTCGAGCAAGGACGCCCGGACGAACGCGGTCAACAAGGTGACCGAGGACCGCACCATCCCCTCCGGCTCCCTCCGGCGCCAGTCCGTCTCCGTCGCCGTCAACCAGGCCGCGGCGAAGGGCCTCAACGTCCAGAACCTCACCGAGCTGGTCTCGGCCGCCGCCGGCATCGACGCCCAGCGCGGGGACGTCCTGTCCATGCAGGTCATCCCCTTCAGCACCACCGCGGCCGACCAGGCCAAGGCCGCGCTCGCCCAGCAGCAGGCCGAGGAGGCGGCGCGGGCCGGTGCGCAGCTCGTCACGACGTTGCTGTGGGCGGCCGGCGTGCTCCTCGTCTTCATCCTGGCCGCTCTGGTGCTGTGGATCCGCTCGCGCCGCAGGGCTGCCCGCGAGCCGCTGGAGCTCGGGGAGGAGTTCAGCCTCGAGGACCTCAGTGCGATCGAGGCCCCCGAGACGACCGCCCTGCCCATCATCGAGCTGCGGCCAGAGCCGGACCCCGTGCCGGCGCTGCCCGACCCGAGTGAGGAGGTGCTCGACGCGGAGCGGCGTCGGGCCCAGGTGAACCGGCTCGGGGCGAGCGACCCACAGAAGGCCGCGGAGCTGCTGCGCGGGCTGATGGACGAGCGGCAGCCGGTATGACAGCCGTCGCCACCCTGACGGGCACCCAGAAGGTCGCCATCGTCCTCATGCAGATGAGCCCCGAGAACGCGGCGAAGGTCATGGGGCACTTCAGCGACTCGGAGGCCGAGAACGTCGCCGCCGAGATCGTCCGGCTCAGCCGCGTCGACTCCGCCGTCTCGGAGGACGTCATCGCGGAGTTCCACGAGCTGGCGGTTTCCGGGCGCCGGACGACGCGGGGCGGCAGGGACTTTGCGGTGGGGCTGCTCGAGTCCTCCCTCGGCCCGAACCGCGCTGCCGGCGTCATGGACCGCCTCGCCTCGACGATGGCCGGGAGGTCCTACGAGTTCCTCGAGGCGGTCGACCCGTCCCAGATCGTGACCCTGCTCGACGGCGAGCTGCCCGAGACGATCGCGCTCGTGCTCGCCCACCTCAGCGCCGAGCAGGCCTCGCGGGTCATCGCCGGCCTCGGTGCGGCCCAGGCCGCCGATGTGGCCCATGCGCTGGCGACGATGGGCTCGGCGACCCCCGACGCCGTGCGGATCGTGGCCGAGAACCTCCGCGCCCGCACCGGCACGACGATCGCCACCGGTTCCCGACAGCACGAGGTCCTGGGCGGCGTGCAGCCGCTCGTCGACATCATCAACCGCTCCAACGCGGCCACCGAGCGAACCGTGCTCGACGGCCTCACCGAGCGCGACCCGGAGCTGGCCGAGGAGGTGCGCTCGAAGATGCTCACCTTCGCCGACATCGTCAAGCTCGAGCGCCGGGACATCCAGCAGGTGCTGCGCGGGGTGGACGCCGCGGTGCTGGCGCGCGCCATGAAGGGCGCGGCCCAGCCCGTCATCGAGGCCATCACGAGCAACATCTCGGACCGCAACCGCGACATCCTCGACTCGGAGATCGCCACCCTCGGGCCGCTGCGCGCCTCCGAGGTCGAGGAGGCCCGCGCCGAGGTCGTCCGGTCGATCCGCGACCTCGAGGAGTCCGGCACCATCATGCTGCGCCGGGGCGAGGAGGACGACCTTGTCTACTGAGACGCCGCTCGTGCAGATCATCAAGGCAGCCACCACCCGGCCCGTCGTGTTCCCGGCCGTCGAACCCGCGGGGGAGGCCGAGGGGTACACACGCGGGCACGCGGCCGGCTATGCCGCGGGGCTGCGCCGGGCCACGGCCGAGGCGGCTGCCCGCGATGCCCAGCGGGCCGCAGAGCACGAGGCGGTGCTCGCCGGCGCTCGCACTCGGGCGGACCGGGCGGTCCAGGTGCTCGACGCGGCCGCGCGGGCACTCAAGGCACGCACGGCGCCCGTCCTCGCGGAGGCGGAGGGCGAGCTTGCCGCGGCAGCGCTCGTCCTGGCCCAGGCGGTGGTCGGCAACGAGCTGTCCGACCCCGGTGGCGCGGCTCGGGCAGCCCTGGCTCGCGCCCTCTCGGGCCCGGACCACGACGCCGTGATCTCGGTGCGGCTCAACCCCGTCGACCTGGCCCTCCTCGACGAGCACGCGACGCAGTCCTCGGTCTCTCTGGTGCCCGACCCCAGCCTCGCTCCCGGCGACGCCGTCGCCGTCTACCCGGACGGCGAGCTCGACGCCCGCATCGCCTCGGCCCTGAGCAGAGCCACCGCCGCGTTGACCGGGGAGGAGCCGTGAGGGGGCTCGCCGAGGCCGTCGCAGCCGCGGCGCCTGAGCGCGTCGGCCGGGTCACCGCCGTGCGCGGCCTCGGGCTCGACGTGGCCGGGCTCGCTTGCGCGCTCGGTGACCTCGTCGAGGTCGGGCCCGACGGCGCCGTCAACACCCGCGCGCAGGTCGTCGCCTCCGCCGGCGCCGCCCTCACCTGTATGCCGCTGAGTCCCCTCGAGGGCCTACGTGCCGGTATGCCGGTGCGCGCGGTCCGCGGCAGCCTGCGCGTTCCGACGGGGCCGGCGCTCTGCGGTCGCGTGCTCGACGCCCTTGGTCGTCCGATCGACGACCTCGGCCCGCTCGTCGCGTCGCGGGCGGCAGGCGGGGGCGTCGCCCCGCGCCCGATGGACCGCACCCGCATCGACACTCCTCTGACGACCGGGGTCCGGGCGCTGGACACCCTCACGACGGT
>DASSTN010000223.1:0-2632 GCA_035707905.1 Intrasporangium sp. | reverse complement strand
GGCGTGAGTAATGCTCAGGGGCATGGAGCAGGCCTTCACGAGCCCGGATGACGTCAGGGCGACCCTCGCGCGCACCGGCTACCTCGCCGACGAGGCGCTCGCGACCGTCACCTTCCTCGCCACCCGGCTCAGCCGGCCGATCCTGCTCGAGGGTGAGCCCGGCACCGGCAAGACCGCGCTCGCCGAGTCGCTCGCAGAAGCGCTGGGGCAGAGGCTGATCCGGCTGCAGTGCTACGAGGGCATCGAGGCCACGCAGGCGCTCTACGACTGGGACTTCCCGCGGCAGATCCTGCACCTGCGCGCGGTCGAGGCCGTGGCGGGAGACGAGCACCGCGACCCGACCCAGCTCGAGGCCGAGCTCTTCGACGAGCGGTTCCTCCTCGCCCGGCCGGTGCTGCAGGCCCTCCGCGAGGCACCGTGCGTGCTGCTCATCGACGAGATCGACCGGGCGGACGACGAGTTCGAGGCGTTCCTGCTCGAGGTCCTCTCCACGTGGCAGGTGACGATCCCCGAGGTGGGCTCGATCGCGGCCGAGCGGCCCCCGATGGTGGTCCTCACCTCGAACCGGACCCGGGAGCTGCACGACGCCCTGAAGCGGCGCTGCCTCTACCACTGGATCGACCACCCGAGCCTGGCCCGTGAGCTCGACATCGTCCGGACCCGGCTGCCAGACCTGAGTGACACGCTCGCGGAGCAGGTCGTCCGGCTCGTGCAGCGGCTGCGCACCGAAGGTGACCTCATCAAGCCGCCCGGAGTGGCCGAGACCCTCGACTGGGCCCGGGCCCTCGACGCGCTGGGGGCGAGCTCCCTCGACCCGGAGCTCGCGGCCGCCACCCTCGGCGCCGCCGTCAAGTACCGCGAGGACGGCGAGCGCGTGCGCGCCATGCTGGACCGGATGCTGACGGGATGACCGCCCGGCAGCCGCTCCACGTGCAGCCCCGCCGGGCACCGGACGAGTGGCTCATCGGGTTCGCGCGGGCACTGCGAGCGGCGGGCCTGCATGTCACGGCGGACCGGGAGCGAACCTTCCTCACCGCGGCGGCGGAGGTCGGCCTCGGCCAGCGACGCGACGTGTACTGGGCTGGGCGGGCCACCCTCACCTCGTCGCCGGCGGACATCGAGCGCTACGACCAGGTCTTCACGGCGTGGTTCAACGGGCGGCCGATGGAGACCACGCACAGCGTCCCGCCCTCGCAGCGCCCATCCGTCCGGCAGGCCTCTCTCGTGGAGGACACCACCTCCGGGCAGGACGGGCCGGAGACCGACGACGACGTGGTGAGAGCCCGGGCGAGCGCCCAGGAGGTCCTCCGTCAACGCGACGTGGCCGCCCTCGACCCTCGGGAACGCGCCCAGCTGGCAAGGCTTTTCGAGCGACTGCACCCGCTCGCCCCGGTGCGGCCGGCCCGCCGCCACGTGCCGAGGCGCTCGGGGACCGTCAACGGGCCGGCCACCCTCCGGGAGCAGCTGCGTCGCGTCGGTGAGCCGGGGCCTGTCCGCCACCACCGCCGGGGTCTGCGCACCCGACGCATGGTGCTGCTCATCGACGTCTCCGGCTCCATGAGCGCCTATGCCGACAGCCTCCTCCGCCTCGCCCACCGGTTCGTTCGGACCGCCCCGACGACCGAGGTCTTCACGATGGGCACGCGCCTGACCCACGTCACCCGGGCCCTGCGCGAGCGGGACCCGGACCGCGCCCTGGTCGCGGCCGGCTCGGTCGTGCCCGACTGGTCCGGCGGCACCCGGCTTGGTGACGCGCTGGGGGCCTTCCTCGACCGGTGGGGGCGTCGTGGCATGGCGCGGGGTGCGGTCGTCGTCGTCTTCTCCGACGGCTGGGAGCGCTCCGGTCCGGAGGTGCTGGGCGAGCAGATGCGCCGGCTCCGTGCCCTCGCCCACCGTGTCGTCTGGGTCAACCCGCACCGGGGCAAGGCGGGGTACCAACCGATCCAGCAGGGCATCGTCGCGGCCCTGCCGCACATCGACGACTTCGTGGCCGGCCACTCCTTCGCCACGTTCGAGGAACTCATCGAGGTGATCGCGCATGCGTGAAGTGCTCCCAGAGCTGCTCCGCTGGTGGCAGGACGGCCACACCATCGGGGTCGGCACCGTTGTCGGCACCTGGCGCTCCGCTCCCCGGCCGCCCGGCGCGGCGATGCTCGTCGGCCCGGAGGGGGAGGCCGTCGGCTCCGTCTCGGGCGGCTGCGTCGAGGGTGCCGTCTACGAGCTGGCGCAGGAAGTCGTCTCCACCGGTGATCCTGTCCTGCAGCGGTACGGCGTGAGCGACGACGACGCGTTCGCCGTGGGCCTGACCTGTGGCGGGATCCTCGATGTCTTCGTCGAGAAGGTCTCGCAGGAGACGTTCCCGGAGCTCGGCGACGTCGCCGCCGACATCGCAGCCGGCCGCCCCGTCGCCGTCGCCACGGTCGTCGAGCATCCTGACCCCGCCTGGCTCGGCCGCCGGCTCGTCATCCACCCCGAGGAGGCCGACGCGGATGGTCAGTCGAGCGCCGAAGCCGGCTCAGCGGCATACGCCGCTCGTATGTCGCTGGGCTCGGACCGCGCGGACGCGGCGGTCGTCGACGACGCGCGGGGGATGCTCGACCACGGGACGACCGGGTTGCTGACCTACGGGCCT
>DASSTN010000222.1:0-31937 GCA_035707905.1 Intrasporangium sp. | reverse complement strand
GTTCACCGTCGGGTTGGTGAAGGCGAGCAGCGACGGGGCGTGCTTGAGCAGGCCGCCGATGTACCAGCGGGCGAGGTCGGACAGGCCGCCGTAGCCGCGCTCGTCGTAGAACAGCGGCTCGCCGCCCTTCCACAGCGACTGGTGCGTGTGCATGCCCGAGCCGTTGTCGCCGAAGAGCGGCTTCGGCATGAACGTGGCGGTGTGGCCCTGGCGCCAGGACGAGTTCTTCACGACGTACTTGAACTTCATCATGTCGTCGCCGGAGTGCAGCAGCGTGTTGAAGCGGTAGTTGATCTCCATCTGGCCGGCCGTGCCGACCTCGTGGTGGCTGCGCTCGACGTTGAGCCCCACCTCTTTCAGCTCGGTGCAGATGGTGTCGCGGAAGTCGGCGAAGTGGTCGACGGGGGAGACCGGGAAGTAGCCGCCCTTGTAGCGGGTCTTGTAGCCCCGGTTCCCGCCCTCCTCGACGCGCCCGGTGTTCCAGGCCGCCTCGATCGAGTCGAGGTAGTAGTAGCTGGCGTTCGACTTCGTCTCGAACCGGACGTCGTCGAAGACGTAGAACTCGGCCTCCGCACCGAAGTAGGCGGTGTCGGCGATGCCCGTCGACTTGAGGTACTCCTCGGCCTTCTTGGCGATGTTGCGCGGGTCGCGGCTGTACGGCTCGTCGGTGAAGGGGTCGACGATCGAGAAGTTCATGATGAGCGTCTTGGCCGTGCGGTACGGGTCGATGTAGGCCGTGGCGACGTCCGGGACGAGCTTCATGTCGGACTCGTGAATGGCCTGGAAGCCGCGGATCGAGGACCCGTCGAACATCTGACCCACGGTGAAGAAGTCCTCGTCGACTGTCTCAGCCGGGATGTTGAAGTGCTGCATGACACCGGGCAGGTCACAGAACCGGATGTCGATGAACTGGACGTCCTCGTCCTTGATGTAGGCGAGGACCTCTTCGGCTGAGCTGAACATCCAACCTCCTGGTAAGGAAGAAGGTGCCGTCCGCGTCCCGGGCGTGCACCTCCGTGCTGACAGGCCCTGACGATACGCGGTCACCGTTTCCCGGCCATGACCCGCATGTTTCGTCGGCGTTACACGGACACACGGGCACAAGCCCCCGTGGAGCCCCAGAACCCGACCGCACGTACGCTGGTCGCGTGGTCGATCGCAGGGACATCGGTTCATGGCTCGAAGGGCCTCGCGCACGCACGAGCACGCCGGGGGAGTACCGAGGGCAACGGCTTGGTATGCCGCCCAGCGGGCCGGGCTCGATCGCCCACTTCGGTCGTCGGCTCGTGGGCGTCGTCATCGACTGGCTACTCTGCATGCTCATCGCGAACGGCCTGTGGGGCGTGGGCTGGCAGGAGACGGGCGGCCGCAGCTTCATCCCCCTCGCGATCTTCGCCGTCGAGAACCTGGTGCTCGTCGGCACGCTCGGGACCACCATCGGTCACCGCATCGTCGGAGTCCAGGTGCAGAACCTTGCCGGCGGACGGGCTCACCTGCTCCAGACGCTCGTCCGCACCGTCCTGCTCTGCCTCGCCATCCCGGCGCTGATCTGGGACCGGGACGGCCGAGGCCTGCACGACCGTGTCGCCAATACGGTCATCGTCAATACCCGCTGACCCGGTCGACGCACGGTTGCCTACCCGGCTCTGAGGGAGACGAGCCGGCTGCGGGTCACTTGCCGCGCAGGGCCCTGCGGTCCATGCGTGCCCGAGTCGGGTCGATGCCCTGGGGGATCGGGGGACGGATCCCGCCGAGCGCCTTCAGACGCTTGTTGACGAGCGCCATCTCGTCCTTCGTGATGGCCGGCTTGAGGCGCTGCACCTTCGAGGCCACCTTGTTGAGCGGCACCTGGCCCTCGCCGGAGCCCACGATCAGTGTCGTCACGGGCACACCCGGGGCGACTCGTTCGACCCGCTTCTGCTCCTTGACGAGGAGCTTCTGCACGCGCCCGGCAGGTCCCTCACCGACGAGGACGACACCCGGTCGGCCCAGGGCCCGGTAGACCATGGCGGCAGAGTTGACGTCGCCGGGGCGGGCAACGTCGGCGGCCACCGGCTCACGGTCGGTGTACCAGCCGCGGCGGATCGACGAGAGCGCCGCGCCGGCCGCACCGGCCTGCCCCTCGATCGACCGGTAGGCGGCGCGCTCGGCCCGCCGGCTCATGATGAGCGTCGCGACGAGGACGCCGAAGAGCACACCGACGATCGCGAAGAGGATCGGGCTGCGCAGCAGGAAGCCGATGATGAGGAAGACGGCGACCGTGGCGAGGAAGCCGAGCAGCATCCACCGCCCGATGTTGGGGTCGGCCTGCTTCGAAACCTGGTAGACCTGCTTGATCTGGGAGAGCCGACCCTGCTTCTTCTGTGAGGGCGCGCTCGAGTCGCCGTCCGTCTTCCGTGCCATGAGGGTCAGGATACGGCCCGCGCGCCGCGGGCCACCAATGACGCCGCCTCCTGGCGCGCTGGCGACTCCGCGGCCTCGGCAAGGTGGGCCAGGTGCGCCGGGATCGCCCGGCCCCACTTCGTCATCGCGGAGGCCCACAGCCGACCCGCGCGGTAGGACGAACGGACGAGGGGCCCTGCCATGACACCCTTGAACCCGATCTCCTCGGCGAGCTCGGACCAGTGGACGAACTCCTCCGGCTTGACCCAACGGTCGATCGGGTGGTGCAGCTTCGAGGGCCGCAGGTACTGCGTGATGGTGAGGATGTCGCAGCCCGCGTCGTGCAGGTCGCGGATCGCCGCTTCGATCTCCACGTCCGTCTCGCCCATGCCGAGGATGAGGTTGCTCTTGGTCACCAGGCCCGCCTCGCGGGCCATGGTGAGGACCCGCAGCGACTTGTCGTAGGTGAACGCGGGGCGGATCCGCTTGAAGATCCGGGGGACCGTCTCGAGATTGTGGGCGAACACCTCGGGGCGGGCGTCGAACACCTGGCCCACGAGCTCGGGCCGGGCGCCGAAGTCGGGCGGGAGGATCTCCACGCCGGTGTTGGGGTTGAGCAGGTGGATCTGACGGATCGTCTCGGCGTAGAGCCCGGCGGCGCCGTCGGGCTGGTCGTCACGGGCGACACCGGTCACCGTCGAGTAGCGCAGGCCCATCTGTCGCGCGGACTCCGCGACCCGGCGCGGCTCGTCGAGGTCGAGGGGGGCCGGGCGGCCCGTCGCGATGTCGCAGAAGTCGCACCGGCGGGTGCACGTGTCGCCGCCGATGAGGAAGGTCGCCTCGCGGTCCTCCCAGCACTCGAAGATGTTGGGACAGCCGGCCTCCTGGCAGACCGTGTGCAGGCCCTCGGTCTTCACCATCGACTGCAGCTCGGTGTAGGCCGGCCCCATCGTCGCTGTCGTGCGGATCCAGGATGGCTTGCGTTCGATCGGGGTCTCGGCGTTGCGCGCCTCGACGCGCAGCAGTCGACGGCCCTCCGGTGCGACGGTCACGTGCTCTCCTCCAGTGGCGCTGGTGCTGCCCGCCAGCCTACGCGGCGGGGCCGGCGCCTAAGAAAAGGAGGTGAGCGGCATACCTTTGGATGGACTCAGCCGACGTCCCGGCGGCGGAAGATGGCCAGCGCGACCGTGAGCAGTGCGATCCCGACGACGAGCAGGTAGACCCACCCGTGGGTGTAGCTCACTCTCATCGGCTCCATGTGGCAGCCGTCGGCCGTGCACACCTCGGTGAAGTAGGTCGAGCCGCGCTCCACGAATGCCTGGAGGTTCTTGAGCGGCAGCCAGGGCACGAGCCGCCCGTGCCCGAGTGCCTGCGCGAGCAGACCCTCCACGATGACGCCGTAGCCGAGCACGATGCCGACGATGACACCGGTGTTCCGGACGATGAGACCGAGGGCGACGCCCCCGGCTCCGGTGAGGACTGCGGCCACGAGACAGCGGATCAACAGCTGGGTCACGGACTCGTCGCCCCCGCTGCCCGTCGGCAGCGACAGCGCAGGGTCGGGCCGGTTGACCTGGCTGACGAGCCAGGCACCGAGCGCCGTCACGGTCAGTCCGAGGGCCGCGACCGCGCCACCGCCGAGCCCCCCGGCAAGCAGCTTGGCCCCGGCCACCCGCAGCCGGCGCGGCTCGAAGGTGAGCCACGTGCCGAGCGAGCCGGACGAGAACTCGGCACCGATGAAGCTGGCGCCAAGGGCGAAGGCGAGGAAGGCATAGAGGTAGGCGTTCGTCCCGGCCATGCTCACAGTGAGGTCGGCGGCCTGCGGGGACTCCAGCCCGAACTCCTGGGGAGTGGGGGCGGTCAGCTGCGAGCACCCGAAGTCTGCCGCGGTGTCTCCGCTCTCGCGGGCCTGCGCCTCGGCCCGCTGACAGTCCTGCAGCATCTGCGGGAACTGGGCGACCGTCTGCCGGTAGTTCTGGAGGCGCTCGGCGATCGCGTCCGGTGAGGTCGACTGGTAGGCACCGTAGAGGGTCACGCCCGTGAGCACGACGGTGAGGGCGATGACCACCTTGGTGAGGCGTCGCCACCAGAGCCGCCGCAGCTCGACGCCGACGAGCCCCGGGAAGGTGGTGCGGGTCAGGCGGGTCGTGGCGATGGAGGTGTCAAGGCTCACGCGTCACCACCCGTCCGAGGGTCCCCGGACGCTGCGGCCACCGCACGCCCCGCAGGGTCAGCGTCGAGCCCGCTGGCGCTCGTGAGGCGCAGGAAGGCTGACTCGAGGTCGGGTTGCAACGGAGTCAGCTGGCGCACGTAGAGGCCGTGGGCGGCGAGGACCCGTGAGACCTGCTCGCCGTCCTCGGTGGTGACCCGGAGGAAGGCGCCGTCCGGTTCGGTCGGGAGGCCGGCCTGCCGCAGGACGCCGGCGGCCCGGTCCGCGTCCGACACACCGACACGGAACTGCGAGCTGCCGCCGAGCAGGTCGGCGACCGGACCTTCGGCGAGCAGCTCGCCCCGGCCGATGATCGACACGGTGTCCGCGACCTGCTCGACCTCGGCGAGGATGTGGGAGCTGACGAGGACCGTCTTGCCCCGGTCGCCGAGGGCCCTCATCGTGTCCCGGATCTCCCGGATGCCGGCCGGGTCGAGGCCGTTGGTCGGCTCGTCGAAGATCAGAAGGTCCGGGTCCTTGAGCAGGGTCGCCGCGATCGCGAGCCGCTGCTTCATACCCAAGGAGTAACCGGAATAGCGGTCATCGGCACGCTCCCGCAGGTGCGCCGCCTCGAGCACCTCGTCGATGCGGCCCCTGGGGGCACCGATGGCGTCAGCGAGAAGGCGGAGGTTCTGCCGCCCGGTGAAGGCCGGGAAGAACTTGGGCGACTCGACGATCGCGCCGACGCGGTCGATCACTCCGGGCAGGTCACCGGGGACGGAGTGCCCGAAGATCCACGCCTGACCCGAGTCGGGCCGAATGAGGCCGAGGAGCATCCGGATCGTCGTCGTCTTGCCCGAGCCGTTCGGCCCGAGGAAGGCGTGGACACCGCCGGCCGGCACGGTGAGGTCGAGCCGTTCGACGGCCGCCCGCCGGGTGCCGCGACGAAGGTAGGTCTTGCGCAGGCCGACGGTCCTGACGGCGACATCCATGGGCTCCCCCTGCTCTCACGGCTGACCGCAGCGTAGCGGCGAGCCGGGCAGGTCAGGGCCGGACGCGCCGGTTCGGCTGCAGGGTCGGCAGGATGTCGGCGAGGTGCTTCTCGACGTGGGGAAGCACCTCGAGGACCGGCACGTCCCGCTCGAGCTCGCGGGACAGCGAGGTGACGCCAGCGTCGGGGATGCCGCACGGGACGATGACGTCGCCCCACGACAGGTCGGGATTGCAGTTGAAGGCGAAGCCGTGCATCGTCACCTGCCGGCTGACGCGGATACCGATGGCGCCGATCTTGCGTCGAGGCCCCCGCTCGTCGGCGGCGATCCACGTGCCGCTCTCGCCCTCGGATCGGCCCGCCTGCACGCCGAAGTCGGCACAGACCCGGATCATCATCTCCTCGAGCGCCCGGACGTAGGCGACGACGTCGATCGGTGCGGGCAGCCGGACGATCGGATAGCCCGTGATCTGGCCAGGCCCGTGCCACGTGATCTTGCCGCCGCGGTCGACGTCGATGACCGGCGTGCCGTCCTTGGGCCGCTCGTGCGGTTCGGTGCGCTTGCCCGCGGTGTAGACGGCTGCGTGCTCGAGCAGGTAGACGGTGTCGGGCTCCTCGCCGGCGACGACCTTCGCATGGGTCCCCCGCTGCACCTCCCAGGCGTGCTCGTAGTCCACGAACTGCGGGTCGAGGCCAAGGTGCACGAAACGCATGGCGTCAGGCTACGCCCACCGCTGTCCGGGTCCGTGGGCTCGCTGTGCCAAGGTGTCCGTATGCCGCTCACCTCCTCCCGCTCGTCGGCTCCCCTCCAGGTCGGGCTGGTGGGGTACGGCATGGCCGGCCGACACTTCCACACGCCGCTCCTGGCTCGCGCCGGACTGGAGGTTGCGGTCGTGGCGACCGCGGACCCGACCCGGATGGCCCAGGTCGGTGAGGACCTGCCCGGCGCCAGGGTGGTCCCGGACCTCGACGCGCTGCTGGAGCAGGGTGGCCTCGACCTCGTCGTCATCGCCTCCGCGACTGCCGCTCACGTCGAGCATGCCGAGCGGGTGATCGAGGCCGAGCTGCCCCTCGTCGTCGACAAGCCGCTCGCCCTCGACGCCGACGGCGCACTGCGGATCGTCGACCTTGCCGCGCACAAGGGGGTGCCACTCACCGTCTTCCAGAACCGGCGCTACGACCCGGAGCACTGCGGCCTCGCCGCTGTGATCGAGCAGGGCCTCGTCGGCGACGTGTGGCGGGCCGAGTACCGCTGGGACCGCTGGCGTCCGGTGCGCCACGACCGTTGGCGCCAGACCGCGACGCCCGAGGAGGGGGGCGGGCTGCTCCTCGACCTGCAGACGCACCTCATCGACCAGGCCATCCTCCTCCACGGTGAGGTGGAGACGGTATACGCGGAGCTGGCCTCCCGGGTCGCGGTTGCCGAGGACGACACCTTCCTCGCCTGCACCCACACGTCTGGCATCGTGAGCCACCTGTACGCGAGCGCCGTGAATGGGGCGCCGGGGCCGCGGGCGCGGCTCACCGGGGCGACGGGGGCCTTCGTGATCGGCAAGCAGGTCGATGACGTCAGCGCGTTCGGTGAGTTCGCCAACCAAGGTGACGCGGTGGGGTGGATCGTCCGCGGCGACGAGCGGGAGCCGGGCCCAGTCGTGAACGATGCCGACCAGGCCCACTTCTACCAGGCCGTGGCCGCGGCCCTGCGCTCCGACGACCCGCAGTCCGCCATGCCCGTCGATCCCCGTGACTCGGTCCACGTGCTCGCCGTCATCGACGCGGCACGGACGAGCGCCAGTGGGAACCGGGTGGTGTCCCTCGTGACGCCGGGGGAGCCACCCGCCTGAGCCTCCCGTTCGACGACGGGCTGAGGACCCGACTGAGCGCCAGCGAGGGAGGCCCGGAGGCCCGAGGAGAACGGGCGCGGGAAGGCGTGAGGACACGAGCGACGAAGGAGCGAGGCCCGGAGCGCCGATTCGGCTCAGGCGGGCGAAGGAGCCGCCTGAGCCAAGGCGTCTGCCGGCGCCTGTGGATGGCGAACGACCTCCGGGACCTCGAGTTGCCACGATGGTGACGTGGACGACGACGTGGACGACCGCCCCCGGGTGCCGGGTCATCGCCTCCTCCATGTCATCGGCTGCGGCTCGACGAGCGTGGTGTGGGCCGGGGTCGACGCAGCGGGGGAGGCGGTCGCGGTCAAGGTGCCACGAGCCGAGCCGGACCCTATCGCCGTCCGTGAGACGCAGATCGAGCGGCACGTCCTCCTGGCGGTCCGCCACCAGCACCTCGTGCCCCTGCGCGAGGTCGTCCCGCTCGCGGACGGCCGCCTGGCGCTGGTGTTCGACCTCGTCGTCGGCGCGACCCTCGCCTCGCTCGTCACGACCCGCGGCCACCTGCGCCCGGGAGAGACCGTCACCGTCCTCACCCCCATCGCGGAGGCCGTGGCGGCGCTCCACGCGGCCGGCGGCACCCACTGCGACATCTCCCCGGGCAACATCATGCTCACCGACGACGGCCGCCCGCTCCTGACGGATCTGGGTGCGGCGCGGCTCGCGGGGACAGGTGCAGGCGCCGTGGTCGGGACTGCTGGCTACGTCGCCCCGGAGGTTCGCTCGGGGGAGCGGCCCACCGAGGCGAGTGACGTCTTCTCGCTGGGCGCCCTGGCCTGGTTCTGCCTCACGGGCAACGGCGCACCCGACACCTTCCTCCGGCTGTCGGAGGAGACCGTCATGAGCCATCTCGGGCCGGAGCTCGCCCAGATCGTCGGCCGCTGCATCGACCCGGAGCCGGAGGTGCGCCCGTCCTCGGCAGCCCTCCCCGGGCTGCTCTACAGCGCGGCGACGGCCGAGCCCGTCGAGGTCGTCGTCGGCGGCGACGACGCCTCCGCGCTCACCCATCGCCTCCGGGCCGAGGCGGCTGCCGCCGGCGCCCAGGCCCCGCAGCCGTCTCGGAGCTGGTTCCGCAGGGTGCACGTCGGGCCGCCCCGGTGGCCGCACCGTCTCGCGCTGCTCGGCGGCATCGCGGCCCTCGCCGCAGTCCTGGGATGGCTGGCGCACCTCGGGCTGGTCCCGGGGAGTGCCGCTGGGGCCCGCACCGGGTCGTCACCCGGTGCCAGCAGCATCACCGGCACCCCACATGGCGTTCCTGCTGCGAGGGAGGCCGAGGCGACATCACCGACCGGTGGCACCCCGGCCGCTGGAGCGCCGTCCCGCAGTGCCCCTCCCGGGTCCGCCGCCGGGCCAGCGGAGGCGCGTGCTCTCCTGCAGGACCTGACCGACCGTCGGGTCGCAGCCCTCGTCGACCGCGACCGCGACTCCCTCGCCGCGGTGCATCGCACCGACTCGCCCTCCTGGCGGGCTGATGCCACCCTCATCGCTGAGCTCAGGAGCGACGGCCAGCGCTACGCGAACCTGCGGATGACGGTCGAGGAGGCCCAGCTGATCTCTCAGTCCGATGTCGCAGCGGTCGTGCGGGCCCGCGTGGCCGTCGCTGCCTACACCGTCATGGACGCTCGGGGTGCCGCTGTGCCCCACGACGCCGAGGAGGGCGACAGGCTCGACTTCCACCTCGTTCGCACCGCGGCTGGTTGGCGGATCGAGTCGGTCAGCTCGCCTCGACCCACCTGACCGCGGCAGCGAGGTCGGGGTGCTCGAAGCTGAAGCCACTCTGGAGCAGCCGTTGCGGTTCGACCCGTTGGCTGTCGAGGATGCGGTCCGCGAACTCGCCGATGGCGAGCCTGAGGGCGAGCCGTGGCGCCGGCACCAGCGCCGGGCGGTGCGCGTCGGCCGCGAGGGCCTGAGCGATGTCGCGTTGGCGGCGTGGCTCCGGGGCCGCTGCATTGAACGGGCCGTGCAGGTCGGCATGGTCGATGAGATGGGTGATGACGCGCACCTCGTCCAGCAGGGTGATCCACGGCCACCACTGTCGACCCGAGCCCAGTGGGCCGCCCAGGCCCAGCTTCGTCATGAGGAGGAGCGGCCCGAAGGCCCCGCCACGGGGGGCCATGACCAGGCCGGAGCGCACGAGGGCGACGGCTACGCCCGCCTCCGCCGCAGGCCGGGTCGCTGCCTCCCACCGCACGACGAGGCGAGCGAGGAAGTCGTCTCCCGGGGCGCTGTCCTCGGTGAGCACCTCGTCGCCACGGTCGCCGTAGATCCCGACTGCAGAGGCGTTGACCAGGCGGATGTCCCGGCCGGTCCGCCGCCTCACATCCGCGAGGGCCGTCGCGATGGTCCGGGTCGAGTCGACACGGGACCGCTCGATAGCGATCTTGTGCTCCGTGTTCCAGCGGTGGTCACCGATCCCCACCCCTGCCAGGTTGACGACGGCGTCCACCCCATCCAGGGCGTCGGGCGGCAGCTGGCCCGAGGCGGGGTCCCACCGCACCTCGTCTGGGGCTCCGGCCGGCCGACGGACGAGCCGGACGATCTTGTCGCCCCGGGCCTGCAGGTGACGGCGAAGCGCGCCGCCGATGAGACCGGAGGAGCCGGCCACGGCGACGCGCTTCGTCATGTCACTACCCCTTGGGCTCAGAGCTCGAAGTTGCCCTCCTCGAGACGCTTCTTCAGCGTTGCGAGGAACCTGGCCGCGTCGGCGCCGTCCACGATCCTGTGGTCGTAGGACAGTGCCAGGTACATCATCGAGCGGATCGCGATGGTCTCGCCCCCGTCCGCGTCGGTGACGACGACGGGCCGCTTCACGATCGAGCCGGTGCCGAGGATTGCGACCTGCGGCTGGTTGATGATCGGCGTGTCGAACAGGGCGCCGCGGCTGCCGGTGTTCGTGATCGTGAACGTGCCGCCCGCCAGATCGTCCGGCGTGATCCGGTTGTTGCGGGTGCGGTCCGCGACGTCGGCGATCGCACGGGCGAGGCCGCCGATGTTGAGGTCACCGGCGTTCTTCACGACCGGCACGATGAGGCCCTTGTCCGTGTCGACCGCGATCGAAAGGTTCTCCGAGCCGTGGTAGACGATCTCGTCGCCCTCCACGCTGGCGTTGAGGTTCGGGTGGGCCTTGAGCGCCTCGCACGTGGCGAGCGCGAGGAAGGGCAGGTAGCTGAGCTTGGTGCCCTCACGTGCCTCGAAGTCCTTCTTCGCCCGCTCCCGGATCCGGGCCACCTTCGTCAGGTCGACCTCGACCACCGTCGTCAGCTGGGCCGAGACCTGCAGCGACTCGACCATGCGCTGCGCGATGACCTTGCGCAGGCGCGACATCTTCTCGCGGGTGCCCCGCTTCGGCGAGACCTGTGCCGGAGCAGACGGCGCCGGCGCGGCGGGGGCTGCGGGAGCGGCGGCCGCGGGCTGCGCGGCCTGCGGTGCGGGCTGCTTGGCGGCCTCGGCCGCGTCGAGGACGTCCTGCTTGCGGATCCGGCCGCCGACGCCAGTGCCCTGGAGGCTGCCGAGGTCGATGTTGTGCTGTGCAGCGAGCTTGCGGACGAGGGGGGTCACGTAGGCCGCGGCGTCACTCGCCTCGGCGGCACCGCCTGCGACGGCTGCACCGATCGGCTCCGGCTGGCGGGCAGGCTGCTCCTGCTGGGGAGCGGGCGCGGACGGCTGAGCCGGCGCCTGGGGTGCGGCTGCCTGCTGCGGAGCCGGTGCCCCGGCAGGCGGGGTCGGCTGCTCGGGAGCCTTCGCGGGCGCCTCCTGCGGCGCCTCCGCGGCGGGGGCCTGCGGTGCCGGGGCCTCCTGCTGGGCCGGTGCCTGCTGCTGCGCCGGTGCCTGCTGCTGCGCCGGTGCCTCGGCCGGAGCCGACCCTCCGATGACGGCCAGCTCGCCGCCGACGGGGACGACCTCGTCCTCGGCCACGAGGATCTTGGTCAGCTTGCCGCTGTAGGGCGAGGGGATCTCGGTGTCCACCTTGTCCGTCGACACCTCGAGCAGCGGCTCATCCGTTGCCACGTCGTCGCCCTCGGCCTTGAGCCACCGGGTGACCGTGCCCTCGGTCACCGACTCACCGAGAGCGGGCATGACGACCGTCTGGCCCTCACCGCCACCAGAGGCGCCACCCTGCTGGGGAGCCGGCTGGTCTGCCTCCTGCTGCTCAGCCTGCTGGGGCTGGTCGTCAGCCGGGGTCTGCGGCTCGACGGATCCGGGCTGGTCCTCGGGCTGGGCCTGCTCAGTGGGGGCAGCCTCCTGCTGTGGGGCAGCCTGCTCCTCGGCGGGGGTGGCACCCGACGGCGCGGCCTCGCCATCACCGATCACAGCGAGGTCGGCGCCGACCGGGACGGTGTCATCCTCCTGCGCCAGGATCTCCTGGAGGGTTCCGGCGACCGGCGAGGGGATCTCGGTGTCGACCTTGTCGGTCGAGACCTCGAGCAGCGGCTCGTCGACCTCCACCCGGTCGCCCACGTTCTTCAGCCAGCGGGTGACGGTGCCCTCGGTGACGGACTCACCCAGGGCTGGCATGGTCACGCGATCAGACATGCGTTCTTCTCCTCGTTCCTTTTCTGGCTGTACTTCACGAATGGGCGTGCAGCGGCTTGCCGGCCAAGGCCAAGTGTGCCTCGCCGAGTGCTTCGTTCTGGGTCGGGTGGGCGTGGATGAAGGCGGCGACGTCCTCGGGGAAGGCCTCCCAGCCGACGATGAGCTGCGCCTCGCCGACCTGTTCGCCCATGCGGGCACCGACCATGTGGACCCCCACGACGGGGCCGTCGGTGCGGCGGACGAGCTTGACGAAGCCCTGCGTGCCGAGGATCTGCGACCGGCCGTTGCCGCCGAGGTTGTACTCGTAGGTCGCGACGTCGCCGTACTTCTGGCGGGCCTGCGCCTCGGTGAGGCCGACGCTGCCGATCTCGGGGTCGCAGTAGGTGACGCGCGGGATGGTGGTCTCGTCGATGACTGTGGGAGAGAGCCCTGCGATGTCCTCGGCGACGAAGATGCCCTGGGCGAACCCGCGGTGGGCCAGCTGGAGGCCGGGGACGATGTCACCGACGGCACGGACCCCGTCGACGTTGGTCCGCAGGCGCTCGTCGGTGAGCACGAAGCCCCGCTCGACGGTGATGCCGGCCTCCTCGTATCCGAGACCGGCGGTGGCAGGGCCGCGGCCCACGGCGACGAGGAGCAGGTCCGCCTCGATGGTGTCGCCCGACTCGAGCGTCACCGTGACGACATCGCCTGACTGGGTCGCTCCGGCGAAGCGGGCGCCGGTGCGGACCGCGATCTTGCGCTTGCGGAAGGCCCGCTCGAGCTGCTTCGAGACCGCTTCGTCCTCACCGGCGACGAGCCGCGGCAGCGCCTCGACGACCGTCACGTCGGCACCGAAGCTGCGGAAGACGGATGCGAACTCGACGCCGATGACGCCGCCGCCGAGGACGACGACGCGTGCCGGCACGTGGTCGAGACGCAGCGCCTCGTCGCTCGTGACGATGCGGCCGCCGATCTCGAGGCCGGGGAGGGTCTTGGCATAGCTGCCCGTCGCCAACACGACGTGCCGACCGGTGACGCGACGGCCGTCGACGACGACCGTGTGCGCGTCGTCGAGACGTCCCTCACCGGCGATGTACTCGATCTTGGCGGCCGAGACGAGGCCCTGCAGCCCCTTGTGGAGCCGGGACACGACGCTCGCCTTGTAGGACATGACGCCGGCCATGTCGACCGACTCGAAGGTCGTCTTGACGCCGAACCGCTCCCCGTCGCGGGCCGTGTCGGCGACCTCGGCCGCGTGGAGCAGTGCCTTGGTCGGGATGCAGCCCCGGTGCAGACAGGTGCCACCCAGCTCGCCCTTCTCCACGAGTGCGACCCTCAGGCCGAGCTCGGCGGATCGGAGCGCACAGGCGTATCCGCCCGAGCCTCCTCCGAGGATGACAACGTCATAGTCGTCCGCGGCGGTCGCCGGCATGGGGGGTGCTCCTTGAAAGGCTCGGGTTGTCCTGTCGAGACTGCAGTGCCCGCTGCTCCCTGG
The DNA here is from genome assembly GCA_035707905.1 of Intrasporangium sp. Lineage (GTDB taxonomy): Bacteria > Actinomycetota > Actinomycetes > Actinomycetales > Dermatophilaceae > Intrasporangium_A. Next base: position 18,519 of record DASSTN010000222.1, on the reverse strand, counting down.
TGGGGATCACGCGCATGTGCATCTTGTCATTGATCGCGACGGACGTCACAAGCAGGTCTCGTGCCGGGACCAGCCGAGCGAGTCGTCGTACAGTTCGGCCATGGGTTGGTTCTCGCGGCGCAAGGCCGCCCGCCGAGAGGACGCCACGCGATCCGACGGTCCACAGATGGACATCGACAGGAAGGCCGTGGAGGGCTACCTCCGGCAGTTCGTCCAGGACCACCGGGGGGTGGAGGCTTACGTGGAGCCCCCGACCAGTGTCACGCCGACGACGGTGGTGCTCATCGCCTGGGACGGCGAGTGGACCCGCCGCGCGGTCGGCTCGCCCAAGGAGGCCTACGACCTGAGCCAGCGACTCGGGGTGCCGGTCTATGACGTCAACAAGACCGGTTACCCGAACCGGATGCGAGCGTGGAACAGCCGGAAGCGCCGCGGCGACGCCTGAGCCAAGCCGTGAGGACCCGACCGAGCGCCAGCGAGGGAGGCCCGGAGCGGCGGTTCGGCTCAGGCGTCAGACAGGCACGCCTGAGCCAAGCCGTGAGGAAGGGTTCGTCCCGAGCGTGCTGAGCGACATACGGACAAAACAACTGGTAGGTAAGGCGCCCACCTGACAGGGTGGAGTCGTCCCCGGCCGCGTCGACGCAGGAGGTAAGAGACATGTCCAAGCAGGATGGTGCCGGTCCGAGCGAGGAGATGCGCGCGAAGTTCCGCGCCGCCCTCGACAAGAAGCAGGCGCACGGTGGCAAGAACGTCTCCGAGAACGGCGACCGGTCGAAGGTGCATGGTGCCCACGGACCGGCAAAGGCGCAGCAGATGTTCCGACGCAAGTCGGGTGGATAGCTCGAGCGAACCACGAAGAGGGCCGGTGTCCAGGGGACACCGGCCCTCTTCGTCGTCAGAGGTAGGACTCGGCGAGACCCACGAGGGTGCGCACGCCGAAGCCGGTGCCGCCCTTCGGCGTGTAGCCGCGGGGCGACTTCTCGTTGAACGAGGGACCGGCGATGTCGATGTGGCCCCAGGAGATGCCGGCGGGCACGAACTCGCCAAGGAAGATGCCGGCCGTGAGCATGCCGCCCTCCCGGCCACCCTTGTGGGCGAGATCCGCGTTCTGGGAGTCGAGGGCGGGACGCAGCTCCGTGGGCAGCGGCATCGGCCAGACCGCCTCGCCGACGAGGCCGGCGGTGTCGACCAACCGGGAGCGGAAGCCGTCGTTGTTGCCCATCACGGCGGCGGTGTCGGCGAGGGCGATGACCTGGGCGCCGGTCAGGGTGGCGATGTCGACGATCGCCTCCGGCTTGCTCTCGCCGGCCAGGGCGATGCAGTCGGCGAGGACCATGCGCCCCTCGGCGTCGGTGTCGAGGATCTCGACGGTCTTGCCTCCGCGCATCGTCACGACGTCACTGGGCCGCTGGGCCGAGCCGCTCGGCATGTTCTCGGCGATGCCGAGGTAGCCGGTGACCGCGATGGGCAGTCCGAGCTCGGCGATGGCGAGGACCGCTGCTGCAACTGCGGCGGCGCCCGCCATGTCGGACTTCATCGTGCCCATGCTGGCCGGCGGCTTGAGGCAAAGGCCGCCGGAGTCGAACGTGATGCCCTTGCCGACGAAGGCGAGCGTCGCCTTGGGGCGGGACGGGGCGTAGGTGAGGACGGCGAGGCGCGGCTCGTTGACCGAGCCCTGACCGACGCCGACGATGCCGCCGAAGCCACCGGCGCGCAGCTGCTTGAGGTCGAGGCTCTTGAGCTTGACCTTGCTGCCCTTGACGCGCTCGGTGAGCGACTCGACGAAGGACTCCGGGTAGAGCAGGTTGGGCGGCTGGTTGACCAGATCGCGGGCGTAGGCGACCGCGGTGCCGATTGCAGCAGCGCGCTTGACCGCCTTGCGAGCCGGCCCGTCGGTCGGCCCGAGGATGGTCACCGTCTGCACCGAGTCGCTCTTGTCCGCACCGGCCTTGGCCGGGGTGTACGCGCCGAGGGCGGCGCCCTCGGAGACGGCGGCGACGAGCTCGGTGGAGGCGCCCGGGACGACGACGGCGACCTTCTGCTTCTTGTCGAGGCTGCGTACCGCGGCCCCGACCGCCTGACGGACGTTCTCCCTCGTCGTCGAGTCGGGCCGGCCGTTCAGCTCGCCCGCTCCGGTGAGGACGACGCGTGGCGCCTTCACCTCGGGGACGGCAGCGAGGGTCGTCACCTCACCGGGGCGCCCCTTCAGCTCCAGCTCGGCGATGACGGTCTTGAGGTGGCCCAGCGTGCGACGCGAGAGCCCGTGGCCGTTCGTCAGGGCCGCCCCGTCACCGTCCTTCGCCAGCACGATGACGATGGCGTCGGCGTCGATGTCAGCCGCCGAGCGGCTGGAGCTGGTGAGGTTGGCCACGAGCTGAACTCCCTTGTCCGAGATGGGGTGACGGCGAGATCATAACCAGCCGGTGCGGCGCCGCTAGGTTGGCACCATGACGAACTCGACTCCGGGACGCACCTCCCCGTTGCACGACCGACACGTGGCCCTCGGGGCCAAGATGGCCGACTTCGGCGGCTGGGACATGCCGATCGAGTATCCGGGCGGTGGAGTGGTCGCCGAGCACACCGCGGTGCGCGAGAGGGTCGGCATCTTCGATGTGAGCCACCTCGGCAAGGCGACGGTGTCCGGCCCCGGAGCGGCCGACTTCGTCAACCGCTGCCTCACCAACGACCTCCGCCGGATCCAGCCCGGTTCCGCGCAGTACACGCTCTGCTGCAATGAGACAGGGGGAGCCGTCGACGACCTCATCGCCTACCTCCGCTCCGACGAGGACGTGTTCCTCATCCCCAACGCTGCGAACACCGCCCAGGTCGTCGATCTGCTCGCCGGGGCCGCGCCGGACGGGGTGACCGTCTCGAACCGTCACGGGGAGTTCGCGATCATCGCCGTCCAGGGACCCCGCAGCGACGATGTGCTCCAGGCGCTCGGCCTGCCCACCGGGCACGAGTACATGTCCTTCGTCGAGGCACAGTGGCACGGCCAGCAGCTCACGGTCTGCCGGACCGGTTACACGGGGGAGCGCGGCTACGAGCTCGTCGGTCCCTGGGACGGCGCGACCGAGGTGTGGGACGCCCTCGTCGAGGCGATGGGACCGCTGGGCGGCCTGCCCTGCGGCCTCGGCGCACGGGACACTCTCCGCACCGAGATGGGCTATGCCCTGCACGGGCACGAGCTCTCGCCGGAGATCTCCCCAGTGCAGGCTCGGGTCGGGTGGGCCGTCGGGTGGAAGAAGGACGCCTTCTGGGGACGTGATGCCCTACTGGCCGAGCGCGGCAACCCGAAGCGGATCTCCCATGGCCTGCTCGTCACCGGACGTGGCATCCCCCGGCCGGACTGTGCCGTGACCCGTGATGGCGCGCCCGTCGGGGTGGTCACCTCTGGAACCTTCTCACCGACGCTGAAGCAGGGGATCGCCCTCGCCCTGCTCGCCCCGGAGGTCGCGGTCGGCGACACCGTGAGCATCGACGTGCGTGGTCGTGCCATCGAGGCGACGGTCGTCAAGCCCCCCTTCATCGAGGTGAAGCCCTCCTGACCCCGGGCCCAGACGGCCGTATGACGTGCCGGCGCGGTCCCGCACGCCGGCCCGGACCCGCCGTATGACGTGCCGGCGCGGTGCCGTACGCCGCCTCGGACCGGTCAGGACCCGGCAATGATCGTGGCCACCACGAGAGCCGACCCGAGCGCGACTTCGATGGCCGCGCCGATCACGTCCCCCGTCACCCCGCCGAGGCGACCCGCCGCACGCCGGGTCACCGCACCGGCGCCGAGGAGGGCCGCAAGCGGGACGAGCACAGCGGCATACCAGCCGATCCCAGCTCGCCACGCCGCGACCGCGCTGAGGCACAGGACGACGGCGACGAGGGCAGCGAGCGCGAGCGGCGTCACCGATCGCGCGACGGTGTGGCCCAAGCCCTCCGCGCGGGCAGCCGGGAGCCTGCAGCAGGCAACCGCGGGGGCGAGGCGGCTCGCGAGGAGCGCGACGCTGGCCAGGACCGCTCCCCAAGGCGTCCGGAGGAGCGCCGCGAGGCCGGACACCTCGACGAGCAGGACGAGGACGACCGAGGCTACCCCTGAGGGGCCGATGTCGCTGCGGCGCATCACCTCCAGCGAGCGGTCGCGGTCGTAGCCCGCCGAGAGGCCGTCGACGGTGTCGGCCAGTCCGTCGAGGTGCATCGCGCGGGACAGCAGCACGGGTGTGGCCACGGCGAGCACCGCGGCGACGAGTTGAGGAAGGAGACCGTGTACGGCCAAGCCGGCCAGGCCGGCCCACACCAACAGGGCGGGGACGGTGGTGGCCGGTGCCAGGAGCATCGCCCATCCGGCCGTCCGTCGGTCAACCTGCCGTGGCGGTGGCACGGGCAGGGCCAGGAACGTGCCGAGCGCGAGGCGCCATGCGTCAGGCACGAAGCGTCCCGGGCCGAGGATGTTCGGGCACGACCGGTGCGCCGGTGAGGTCGAGGACGCGACCCGCCACGACGAGGTGCACGGCGTCGGCCATCGCGCTGACGGCGGCGTTGAGCCGCCCGAGCTCGTCGGCGAAGAACCGGCCCGACTCGGTCGGCGGCACGACGCCCCAGCCGACCTCGTTCGTCACGATGACGACGGGCACGCGCGTCGCGCCCAGGGCCGTGAGGAGGTCGCCGCTGGCCGCCGCCACCACCTCTCGAGCCGCACCGAGGTCCTCCCAGCCGGCCTCGTCGACGAGACCCGTGAGCCAGGTGCCCAGGCAGTCGAGGAGGACTGGCGACGCACCGGCACGGATCACCGGGGCGATGGTGGTCGTCTCGACCGTGGTCCAGTGGGTGGGGCGCCGGTCCCGGTGCTCTGCGACGCGGGTCTCCCACTCAGGGTCGGCAGCGGGCCGCGGGCCGGTGGCGACGTAGACGACGTCGCGGTGGCGGACGAGCAGGTCCTCCGCGTGGCGGCTCTTGCCGCTCCGGACCGGGCCGGTCACGAGGGTGACCGTCATGACCGCACGCCCTCCTTGGCAGCCCCCGGCGCAGCCTCGCCGAACTCGGGGAGCACACCGAAGGCGGCGCGGCGGGCGGCCCGGCGGAAGACCCTGAGCAGGGCCGGTCCCGCGACCAGGACGAGCCCGGCGTTGAGGACACCACGGGGCAGGTCCCAACCGAGCGAGGTCGCGAGGTAGAACAGGCCGTAGTGGTGCAGGTTCTCGGTCAGGGAAGCCCCGGGCACGAAGCTCATCCCCGAGGCGCCGCCCGTCCCGAGGAAGGGCCAGAACCACAGGTTCATGACGAGGCCGAAGAGCAGTCCCGTGCCGAGGGCATAGGCCGCCAGGGCCCAGCGCTCCACGCGCGAACCCGCCCGCACGGGCAGGAGGGCGGCGCCAAGGCCGACCCCACCCGCGCAGAGCATCTGGTAGGGCAGCCACGGGCCGACGCCCCCGGTGAGCAGGGCACCGGTCAGCAGCGCGAGGGACCCGGAGACGAAGCCGACCCCGGGTCCCAGCACGCGCCCCGCGACGATGATGACGAAGAAGACCGGCTCGAGGCCGGCCGTCCCGGCGCTCAGCACGCGCATCCCGCCGCCCGCGGCGGCCGCGACACCGAGCACGGCGATCGTCTTCGGGTCGAGCCGACCCGAAGAGACCTCGGCCAGGCAGACGAGGCAGAGCAGTCCGAGCAGGACGGCGAAGAGCCAGGGCGTGTCGTTGCCGTGCGAGGTGACGAACTCAGGCGAGGCCAGGAACGGCCACGTGAAACCGACGACCCCGACGACGGCGACGAGCAGGATGGCGACGGTGCTCGGCCAGCGCAGGGCGATCACCGATCGGGCGCCGCGGCGGGTATCGACCGGGGCGGGACCGGTCATGCCGGTCTCCCCAGTGCGGCCGCGACGTCGTCAACGGTCAGCCATGGCTGCGGGTGCAGCACCTTCGTCACCTGCGGCGCGAATGCGGGGGAGGCGGCGAGGACGTCGCGGACCGGGCCGTCGGTCACCACCTCGCCGTCGGCGAGGATGATCACGCGGTCGGCGCACTCGGCGACCATCTCCACGTCGTGCGTCGCGAGCACGATCGTCGTGCCGGCCGGCGCGAGGCGGCTGAGCACCTCGGCGAGCCGACGCTTGGCGCCGTAGTCGAGCCCTCGGGTGGGCTCGTCGAGGAGGACGACCTCGGGCCCACCGGCGAGGATCACCGCGAGGGCGAGCTCGAGCCGCTGGCCCTCCGAGAGGTCACGAGGGTGCGTGGCAGGGTCGATGGGGCCGGCGATCGCCTGAAGGAGGCCGGCCGTCGTGCCGGCTGGGACGCCGAAGTCACGGTCGGCGCTGGTGCACTCGTCCGCGACCGAGTCGGTGTAGAGGAGCAGCTCCGGCTGCTGCGGCACGAGCCCGACCACGCGAACCCGCTCGCGGGCCCTGAGCGCGTGCGGGTCGAGCCCCTGCGCACCGAGGCGCACCGTGCCCCGGGCCACCGGCAGCTGGGCACCGATCGCCCCGAGGAGCGTGGACTTGCCCGCCCCGTTGCGGCCCATGACGGCCGTGACGGAGCCTCGCTCGACCCGGAGGTCCACGCCGTCGAGGACGACTCGTCCGCCCCGCACCGCCCGGAGCCGCTCGACGGCCACGGCCGGCTCGGGCCCGGTCGGTCGGGGGGCGGCCGGCTCGATCCCCGCGAGCTGGCGCCGCAGCTCGCCCACCCGCCGGCGGGCGTCGCGGATCGACAGGGGCGGCGGGTCCCACTGCGCGAGGCGGCCGAGGGCAACCACTGGTGGGTGGATCGGTGACGTGCGCATCGCCTCCGCCGGGTCGAGGAGGGCGCTGGTGTGACCGTGGTCGAGCAGGACGACCCGGTCGGCGTGGTGGATGACCCGTTCGAGACGGTGCTCGGCCAGCACGACCGTCGTGCCGAGGTCGTGGACGATGCGGTCGAGGGAGGCGAGCACCTCCTCCGCGGCGACGGGGTCGAGGGCCGAGGTCGGCTCGTCGAGGACCAGGATCCGGGGGCCGGCGGCGAAGACGGCGGCGATCGCGACGCGCTGCTGCTGCCCGCCCGAGAGGCTCTCGAGGGGGCGTGCCCGCAGCGGGGTGAGCCCGAAGAGGTCGAGCGCCTCCTCGACGTGCCGCCGGATCGTCGTGGGGGCCAGGCCCATCGTCTCCATCCCATAGGCGATCTCGTCCTCGACGACGTCGGTGACGAAGGTGGAGACCGGGTTCTGCTCGACGAGCCCGACGACCGTCGCGAGGTCCCGGGGCCGGTGGCGGCGTGTGTCGAGCCCGTCGACGACCACCGATCCGGAGAGCAGACCTCCGCTGAAGTGCGGCACGAGCCCGTTGACGCAGCGCAGCAGCGTCGACTTGCCGCTGCCGGTCGGGCCGATGACGAGCACGAGCTCACCCTCGGGTACCTGCAGGGTGACGTCGTCGAGAGCCGGGGCAGCCGACTCCGGGAAGCGAACCGTCACGTGGTCGAAGGTGATCATGCGTGCGCCTCGACTCGGGGTGGTGGAGTGAAGAAGGCCGGCCCAGCGGCGACGACGATCGCGAGGACCGCAGCGAGGGGCAGGTGCGGGACGGTGGCCGACTGGGCGGGGGTTATCCCGGCCCAGCCCTGGATGCTGGCGAGGACGAGCACGGCGGCAGCGACGGCGCCGGTGCCGACGGTCGCCGTCTCGGTCCACCCCCACGCGTCGCGACGGTGACCGGTGCGTTCCTCCCGGGATGCGCCCACGACGAGGCTGGCCCCGGCCAGGACGGCTCCGGCCACGAGGAGCGGCAGACCGAGGACTCCGCCGGCCGAGGCGTCGAGCAACCCGTAGAGGCCGGCGAGCACCCCGCCGAGGCCGGCCAGGGCAAGCCCGGTCGCGAGCCGCCGCGACGCGGGGCTGGAGCGGACGGCGCGCCCGTAGCCGCGCGACTCCATGGAGGCGGCGAGGCCGAGGGAGCGCTCGAAGGCGGTCTCGAGGACGGGGACAGCGAGCCGGGCGACCTCGCGGATCCCTCGTCCGTCATGCCCGCGCAGCCGGCGGGCGTCGCGCACAGAGCGGGCATCGCTGAGCAGCCGGGGGGCGAAGGTGAGGCCGACGACGACGGCGGTGCCGACGTCATACAGCGTCGCCGGCAGGTGCCGCAGCAGCCGCCGGGGGCTGGCCAGCGCGTTCGCGGCACCCACGCAGGCGAGGATCGCGGTGAGCCGCATCGAGTCGTAGACGGCGTAGAGGATCGGCTCGAGCGCGACCGGTCCACCGAGCCGAACCCCAGCCGCCCAATCGGGCAGGGGCACTCGGGGCAGGGTGAACAGCACCGTGTCTCCGTAGACTCCGTTGCCCAGCACCACTGTCACGAGCAGGCGCAGGACGACGATCCCCACGCCGATGAGCAGGAACGCCCGTAGAGGGTTGGGGGCCGACGGGTCGCGGCGCTCCGCGACCACCAGGGCACACACTCCGACCACGAGCAGGAGCAGGGCCGGGTTGGTCGTGCGGGACGCCGCGGTGGCGAGGCCCAGCCCCCACAGCCACCAGGCTGCGGGGTGCTGGAGCCGTTCCCGCTGGCGCATCGGCTCAGCGCTGCTGCCGGGCGCCGGCGCGCGAGCGGACAAAGAAGTAGGCGATCAGTGCCACGACGAGCAGGGCCACCACGATGTATGCCGCCCACGTCCCCGCCGAGGTCGCGTTGCCGGCCGCCTGCGCGGGCTGCTGGGACTGGGCCGGGGCCGCGACCGCGCTCGCCGTCGGGGTCGCGGCCGGGGCGGCGATGCTCACGGAGGCGTCGGGGGCCGCGGCCTCCTTGCTGACCGACTTCACCTCACCGCCGCAACCCGTCGCCGGGTAGCCGTTGACGCCACAGACGAGGCCCTTCTCGACACGCAGCTCACCAGCCGCGCGCAGCACGTCGAGGCTGGTCGCGTCGGTCCCGACGACCGCGCACTTGGCGGTCGGTGCGGGGGGTGTGCCGCCCTGGTCGGCGTCCGCGGGACGGCCGTAGTCGACGACGAGGCCGACGCGCTTCTTGCCGCTCTCGGCAGGTGTCGTGCCACAGATCTGCTCGAACGTCAGGACCGCGCGCGGGTAGCGGGCGCCGTTCGCGTCGCTGACGGCGAAGCGCCAGCCGTCCACGGCCCCGTCCTTGGGGACGGTCTGCTCCGGGCCCTTCTGGGCGAAGGCCCAGGACCCGTTGCTGAACTGGTAGAAGCCCCAGAATCGGTAGGCCGCAGCCTGGGCCGGGGCGATCGTCAGCAGGCCGAAGGCTGCTGCGAGCAGCGCGACGAGGGCGACGCGCAGGGAACGACGATGGGCGACGGGCATGTTCTCCTCCTCACGGTCGGAGACCGAGGAGGGGCAACCCGCCTCTGCAGCTCCGGTCCGTATTCCACGACAGACGGATGGTGTTCGAGTCGAACGGGGAGGGTTTTCCGGCTGGTCGAGGTTCGCCCGGTGGCGGTCGACATCACGGTTGCGGGTCAGCGCCGGAGTCACACCGGCTTGCCCCTGGATCCTGTTCGGTACTGCGAACCGTGGCACGCGGGCGACCCACCCGTCAAACGCGTCCCGCCGGCCGTAGGGTGCTGACATGAACGCGGACTGGACCTGGGCCTATTTCGACGCCGCGGGCGACCCCGTGACGACCGAATCGCTGCCGTCGACGCCCTTCCCGACGCAGAGCGACGCCGAGAGCTGGCTGGGGGAGACCTGGCGTGAGCTGCTCGAGAACGGGGTGGAGTCGGTCACGCTCCGCGAGGGTGACACCGTCGTCTACGGGCCGATGAGCCTTCGCGCGGCACAGTGAGCTCGGAGTCCCAGCCGGACGGGGTCAGCGACGACCTCGCTCGCCGCCTCGACCAGCGCGTCCGCATCCTGCAACGCGAGTGGCGCTCGCCGGGAGTCAGCGCTGGCGTCGTCCGTGACGGATCTCTCGTCTGGTCGGGGCACGTCGGCGCGGCCCGCCTGGGCGACCAGCAGTCCCCGGCTGACGACGACACCCAGTTCATGATCGGCTCGGTCACCAAGACCTTCACCGCCCTGGCCGTGATGGCCCTGCGCGACGAGGGACGCCTCACGCTGGACGACCCTCTGGAGGCGCACCTGCCCGGCCTCCGGCACGCCGGGGTGCCGATCCGCCAGATGCTGGCCCATGCATCCGGGTTGCAGCGCGAGCCGGTCGGCCGCATCTGGGAGAGCCTCGAGGCACCCGACCGCGAGGCCTTCCTCGCCGGCGTGGATCAGGCGGAGCAGGTGCTGCCGCCCCACCACGCCTTCCACTACTCGAACCTCGCCTACGGGCTGCTCGGTCAGGTCGTCGAGCGGGTGACCGGCCGGGACTGGGAGGAGGTCGTGCGGGAACGCATCCTCGAGCCCCTCGGCATGACCCGGACCGGCCTCGTTCCCGCCGACGACCGGGCCTTCGGCTACCAGGTCGAGCCCTACGCGGGCACGGCGACGGTGGAGCCGCTCTTCACCCTGAACGCGACCGCGCCGCTCGGCGGGCTCTGGTCGACCGTCGCCGACATGGCCCGGTACGCGGCCTACGTCGCCAGGCCGGACGCCCGCGTCGTGCGTCCGGAGACGGTGGCGGAGATGTGCCGGCCGCTCATCCTCACCGATCCGGACGGCTGGACCGGTGGCTACGGGCTCGGCTTCGGGATGGGCCGCCGCGGCGAGCGCGTCTACGTCGGGCACGGCGGTGCGATGCCCGGGTACCTCACCGGGCTGCGGGTCAGGCGCAAGGACGGCGTCGGCGCCATCGTCTTCGCGAACTGCACGTCGGTGGCCGAGCCGCTCGCGCTTGCGACCGACCTCGTCGAGCTGGTGCTCGACCACGAGCCCAGCCGGCCCCCGGCGTGGCGTCCCGAGCGCCCGCTCCCGGACCTCGCGCCGCTGCTCGGACTGTGGTGGTCGGAGGGCTCGCCGATCACGTTCTTCATCCGGGACGGTCAGCTATGGTCGCGCCTCTCCGAGCATGACCCGCTGTCGGAGACGCGGTATGCCGCTGAGGGCCCCGACCGCTTCCGTGCCGTCGATGGGCGGGAGCGGGGCGAGGTCCTCGAGGTCGTCCGCGGCGACTCGGGTCGGGTGGAGCGGCTCTACTTCGCGACCTACGCCGTCACGCGGCAGCCGCTGGCCTTCGCCGACCTGCAGGACTGAGGAGGGGCGGAGCCGCAGGCCGGCTCAGCCCTCCACGCCCGGCCCGGCGGGGCACTTCCCCGTCAGGCCGGATGCTGGCCGCGGTCGACCTGCGGCTTCGGCATGCGGGTGCGGCGCATCTGGAACGCCCGCATGATCGCGTACATCGCGTCACCGCGCTCGGCGCCCCCGAACTTCTGGGTGATCTTCTTCTTGGTGCGCAGCCACATCAGCACGGCGTCGATCACGGCGAGCGCGATGAGCCCGTAGACGAGGATGAAGACCGCGAGCAGAGCCCACGGGGTCTTGATGAAGCTGAGGAGCAGGACGAGGAGCATGACGGGGAGCATGAACTCGCCGAGGTTCCAGCGGGCGTCGACCGCGTCGCGGATGAAGCGGCGCCGCGGCCCCTTGTCCCGGGGCGGAAGGTAGCGCTCGTCGCCGGTCATCATGCCTTGGCGCTGCTTGGCCAGCGCCTCGCGCCGCGCGACCTTGTCCTGGCTGCGGGCGGCCTTGCGGTCCGTGACGATGAGCGGACGCTTGTTGGCGGCCTCCTGGTCGCGCCGCCGGGGAGTGGGGCGGTTCTTGGCGCCCGGCCGCTCCGGTCGGGCGGTGGCCTCTTCCGCGAGGTCATCGTTGAGGGTCGTCTTCTTGCGTCCGAACACGGGCACAACTGTAGGTGAGCCTGAGGCGGACCCCACAATCGCTCCGGCGGCCGCCATCCTTCGTCAGCGCAGGGGGACGAAACGGTACGGCCCGTGCTCGCTCGTACGGGTCTGTCGGCCGTCGCGCTCGACGAGGGTCAGCCAGCCCGCGACGGGGATGACGAGCCGCCCGCCGTCCGCCAGCTGCTCGACCAGGGTCTGGGGGAGCCGCCGGGCGTCAGCGGACACGAGGATGCGGTCCCAAGGCGCGTCGTCGGGAGCGCCGAGGACGCCGGGCTGCGCCTCGCGGATCGTGGCGGCGCAGCCGACCTGCGCCAGGTTTGCCTGCCCCCAGCGGACGAGCTCCGGCTCCACGTCGAGGCCGAGGACCGCCCCGCTGGGTCCCGCGAGGTCCGCGAGCAAGGCCGTCGTCCAGCCCGACCCCGACCCGATGTCGAGCACGTGGTCACCGGGCCGCACGTCGAGGAGGCGCAGCATCACTTCCACAGTGCGGGGCTGCGAGCACGTCTGGCCGTGCCCGATGGGGACCGGCCAGTCCTCGGCGGCACGTGCCCGGTCCCGAGGACGGAGGAACGCTGCCCGTGGCACGGCCGCGAGCGCGGTGCTGACGCGGTCCTCCATGTGGCGAGTCAACCACGGGCTGCGGGCGTCGGAGGCGCCCGCGGCGGCGTCAGGCCGGGCCCGGGCGGCGCGCGACGATGTGCAGCAGCGTCGCGACCTGGCGGTAGGGGTCGGTCCGGCCGAGCCGTTCCTCGACGTCGAGCAGGGCGGACAGCGCAGCGCCCTGCGGCGCCGGTTCATCGAGCGGGACCCCGTCGGTGGCGACCCGGATGCCGTACCACCGCTCCACCTCGAGCCCTGCGACCGCGCAGGCGGCGGAGAGCGAGGCGACCGTGTCGGCCCGGGCGGCGACGCCGAGCTCGTTGCGGTACGTCGCGTCGCGGCCCTCCACCCGAGCCGCCTCGAGCTCGTCGAGCATGGCCAGGGTCCCGGCCCAGTCCCTCCTGAGGGCCGGACGCCACGCCATCGCGTCACCGTTGCGCGCCACCAGCGAGAGGAGCCCCCCGGGCGCCAAGCGGCGCGCGAGCGCCGAGACGGCAGGCCCCGCCGCGGGCAGGTACATGAGGACACCGTGACAGAGCACGGCGTCGTAGGCCGCGGGGCTCGTGGTGTGGTCGAGCGCCGCAAGGTCCGCCGCGACCAGGCGCACTCGGACCCGGGCCTCCTCCGGGAGCAGCCGAGCGGCCTGCCTGAACGCCGCCCGCATACCCCCGTCCGGCTCGACGGCAGTCACCTCGTGACCCAGAGCGACGAGGTGAAGGGCCTGGGTGCCCTGCCCGGCACCGACGTCGAGGACGCGCAACGGGCCTTCGGGCAGGTGGGCGACGAGCTGGCGAGTGACCATGGCCTGGCGCACGACGTTGCGCAGGTTGCCCAGTCGTTGCAGCCACGGGTCCCGACCGTCGACGAAGGTGTTGGCCGTGCTCACAGTCGCGACCCTACTCACGCGATGCCATGGATAGGGTCGGTCTCGTGACTGCTGACTCCCTCACCCCCGACCAGATCGAGGCGATCCGTGACCGGGTCGCCGAGCTGATGCCGCAGGTCCGCGCCGACCTCGAACGGCTGGTGCGCATCCCCAGCGTCTCCGCCGCGAGCTTCGACCAGAGCCAGGTGGAGCGCAGCGCCCAGGCCGTCGCAGAGCTGCTCCGCGCCGAGGGGCTCGAGACCGAGATCGTCGTCGAGGGCGGCCGGCCGGCGGTCATCGGCCACCTCGACGGGCCTGAAGGCGCGCCCACCGTGACGCTCTATGCTCACCACGACGTCCAGCCGCCCGGCGATGACTCGGACTGGGACAGCAAGCCGTTCGAGCCACAGGAGCGCGGCGGCCGGCTCTACGGCCGGGGCGCCGCCGACGACAAGGCCGGCGTGATGGCGCACGTCGCGGCGTTGCGGGCGCTCAAGGGCGAGCTCCCCGTCGGGGTCACCGTCTTCGTCGAGGGCGAGGAGGAGTCGGGCTCGCCGTCGCTGGCGACGATCCTCGACAAGCACGGCGACCGGCTCGCCGCGGACGCGATCGTCCTCGCCGACTCCGGCAACTGGCAGATCGGCACGCCGGCGCTCACGACGACCCTGCGCGGCGGGGTGCGCGTCATCGTCCGGGTCCAGACCCTCGACCATTCCGTCCACTCGGGCATGTACGGCGGTGCCGCCCCGGACGCCGTCACCGCCCTGGTGCGCCTCCTCGCGACCCTCCACGACGAGGAGGGGAACGTCGCGGTCGAGGGGCTGGACGAGGGTGTCGCCGCGGACCTCGACTACGACGAGGCGCGCTTCCGTGAGGAGTCGGGCCTGCTCGACGGGGTCTCTCTCATCGGCACGGGGTCGATCCTTACCCGGCTCTGGAACAAGCCGTCGATCACGACGATCGGCATGGACGTCACCTCCGTCGAGAAGGCCTCGAACACCCTCGCGGCCAAGGCTGCCGCCAAGGTGTCGATGCGGATCGCCCCGACCCAGGACCCGCAGGCGGCGTTCGAGGCGCTCAAGCGCCACCTCGAGTCGCACGCGCCCTGGGGCGCCAAGGTGACGGTGACCCTCGAGGAGCTCGGCTCCGGCTTCGCCGCCGACGCCAACGGGCCGATCTACGACGAGGCCCGACACGCGTTCGCCGACGCCTGGGGCACCGAGCCGGTCGACATGGGGGTCGGCGGCTCGATCCCGTTCATCTCCGACTTCGCAGCGCGCTTCCCCGACGCGGCCATCCTCGTCACGGGCGTCGAGGACCCGGACACCCGCGCGCACGGGGCCAACGAGTCGCTCCACCTCGGCGAGTTCGAGCGGGTCTGTGTCGCCGAGGCTCTCCTGCTCGCGCGGTTGGGTGCGCGCCGGGGCTGACAGCACCGTATGCCGCTGAGCAGGCAGCGCCGACCCGTGACCACTCGTTCCGGCGAGCGTCACCTGGCCGGTGCGGCTCGGCACGGCGGCCGGAGCGTGGGTGCGAGGATGGCCGCCGTGCACGTGCTCATCGTTCCGGACACCTTCGACGACCTCGGCAGCCCCCGGGCCGCTGACGCCCTCGCAACCGGCTGGCAGGAGGCGGCGCCGCACGACCGGCTCGCCGTGTTACCGGCCTCCGACGGGGGCGCCGGCTTCGTCGGAGCCCTCGCTCGTACCCTCGAGGGGACGCTGGAGGCCGTCGCCACGACCGACCCGTTGGGCCGCGAGGTGCCCGCAACGGTCCTGCTCGTCGCGGGGGAGAGCGGCCCCACGGCCTACGTCGAGGCAGCCCAGGCGGGCGGCGTGCACCTGCTCTCGGACAGCGAGCGCGACCCCGGCCGGACGAGCTCGGCCGGGGTCGGCCGGCTCCTCCTCGCCGCGCTCGACCTCGGCGCCCGGCACATCGTCGTGGGCGTCGGGGGCCTCGGCACGAACGACGCCGGTGCCGGCCTGCTGGGCGTGCTCGGCGTCGGCCGGGGGGACCGGCTGCAACGGGGTGGTGCCGCCCTTGCCGACCTCAGCCTCGATGACCTCCGCGGCCTCGACGCAGCGCGGCACCGGTTCCGCGACGTCGACCTCGTGGCCGCGACCGACGTCGCCTCCCCGCTGCTCGGCCTCAAGGGCACCAGCGCGGTCTTCGCCGGGCGGATCGGCGCGACCGAGGAGCAGGCACAGCGGCTGGAGGCCTGCCTCGGGCATTTCGCCAGCCTGGTGGCGCGAGCCCACCCACCACGGCGCGACCTGCTCTCCGGTGAGGCGATCCGCCCCGAGCGTGCAGCCGGTGCCGGAGCCGGAGGCGGCGTGGGCTACGCGCTGCACCTGCTCGGCGCCCGCCTGGTCGACGGCGTGGGGGCGCTGCTCGACGCCGTCGGGTTCGACCGGCTCGCCGCGGCGTCGGACCTCGTCGTGACCGGATGCGCCACCTTCGACTGGGAGTCGCTCCAGCAGAGCGTCCCGCTCGGCGTGTCGGGTCGGGCGCAGCGTCTCGGGGTGCCCACCGTCCTCGTGGCGAGGGAGAGCGTGGTCTCACGACGCGAGGCCATGGACGCCGGCCTGAGCGGTGTCTACAGCCTCGCCGATGCACCTCGTGGCCTTCGAACGGCCGCGGACACCCCAGCCGTCCTCGGGGCTCTCGCGGCCCGCGTCGCGCGCACCTGGTCACCCCGGCGTTCCTGAGCGAGCTCGCCGGGGTGAGCACGAGCACCGCCGTGGTCGACGTATTCTGGGGTAGTCGGGAACACATCCGACCTGCTGCGGGTTGTCGACGCTGACCCGTGCACCACGACGCGAAGGACACACAGATGAGTGTTGAGACGAACGCTTCCGCCACCGAGGCCCAGACCGAGGCTCCGGCCCACGGGGTCGTCCTCACCGATGTGGCCACCGGCAAGGTCAAGAGCCTGCTCGAGCAGGAGGGTCGTGACGACCTGCGCCTGCGAGTGGGCGTCCAGCCCGGCGGCTGCTCCGGCCTGATCTACCAGCTCTACTTCGACGAGCGCACCCTGGACGGTGACCTCGTGCGGGACTTCGGCGGCGTCGAGGTCGTGGTCGACCGGATGAGCGCCCCCTACCTCGACGGTGCGACGATCGACTTCGCCGACACGATCGAGAAGCAGGGCTTCACCATCGACAACCCCAACGCGGGCAGCAGCTGCGCGTGTGGTGACTCCTTCAGCTGATCGCTGACCTCAGTCACGGAAGGGCCCGGCCGAGTCTCCTCGGCCGGGCCCTTCGTCGTCCCCGCACTGAGCAGCGCTTCGCGTGGGACATCGCGCGCGGAGCCCGGCTGAGCGGCATACCTCGTATGGCGCTCAGCCGCCCTGCTGGGGCCAGTCGGCCACCAGAGGAGTGTCCGACGGGACGACCCCGAGGGGCGCCGCGCCACCGGGTGACCCGAGCGGCTCGTCCTGGCCCGGCAGCGTGTCCTCGAAGAACGCGGCGTTGTCGGCGAGGAAGGGCTGCAGCTCGCCCGGCAGGTCGTCCTCGTAGTAGATGGCCTCCACCGGGCACACCGGTTCACAGGCGCCGCAGTCGACGCACTCGTCCGGATGGATGTAGAGGGACCGGTTGCCCTCGTAGATGCAGTCGACCGGACACTCCTCGACGCAGGCCCGGTCCTTGACGTCGATGCACGGGCTGCCGATCACGTAGGTCATGCGCTCTCACTCTCATCCCTTGTTGTTTTGACGAACTTCTTGTAAAAACAAAGGTACGACTGGATCGGCGACAGGAGAAGCCCATGTCAGATGTCATCGCCTACGGAGACTTCACCTGTCCCTGGAGCTACCTGGCCTGGCGCCGGTCCGAGGCGCTCCGGTCCGCCGGGTTCTCCGTCGACTGGCGCAGCGTCGAGCACGACCCGTGGCACAGCCTTCGACCGATCGACGTCACCGACCGGTTCAGCGAGCTGCGCAGGGCCCTCGCCAAGGTCGAGGAGCATCTGCTGCCCGGGGAGTCGCTGCCACGGACGCTGGCTGGGTTCGTGCCGTTCACGGGCGCGGCGACCTCGGGCTATGCGGAAGCCTATGTCGCCGGGGTTGCGGCGCCCGTGCGCCGCCTGCTCTTCGAGGCGTTCTGGCGTCGTGGTGTCGACCTCAACGACGCCCGGGTGGTGCGGACCCTCCTCGTCGACGAGATCCGCCGTGGCACGTCCACGACCGAGCTGCTGAGCGCCTGGGGCTACGCCGTCGACGTCACCGGCGGCCCCATCACCCATGCCGGCTGGCAGACGGTCCGTGACTGGCGGGCGAGCTGGGCCGCGACGGCCGCCGGGGACAAGCCGGTGGCCGGAGTCGTGCCCGTCGTCATCGTCGACGGTGAGGGGCCGGTGCACGGGGTGGCCGCCGTCGACCGGATCGGCCGCCTCGTCGCCGACGCGGGACTTGACCCCAGCGCGGTCGACCGCGACGAGGACCGCACCGAGGTCGGCGCCGCCTGAGGGCCGCATGCGACCATGAGTGGGATGACCACCACACCGCCCGCGACGCTCGGCGACCGGGCCCACGGGCTCGGGCCGACGCGGACGCGGGTGCTCGGCACCCTCCAGGACCTGAGGGTGCCCTCGACCGCCTCGGAGGTCGCGCGCGTCCTCGGGATCCACCTCAACACCGCCCGGTTCCACCTCGATGCCCTCGTGTCATCGGGCCTCGCGGAGCGGGCCCGGGAGGACCGTCGGCGGCCCGGGCGCCCTCAGGTGCACTACGCCGCGACCCAGGCGGCGCCGCAGGCCGCGCACCGCAGCTACCGGCTGCTCGCCGAGATCCTCAGCCGGCACCTGGCACGCCATGCGAGCGACCCTCGGGGGGAGGGGATCGAGGCGGGCCGTGACTACGGTCGCTCCATCGTGGCCGCGGCCGGTTCGCCGGCCCCGACCGGTGCCGGGGAGCCGGTGGCCCTCGTCGTCCAGATGCTCGACGCCATGGGCTTCGACTCCCGCCGGGTGGCGGACGAGGAGATTCCTGACGGCGGTGCGGTCGTGGAGGTCACGAACTGCCCGTTCCTCGAGGTGGCCGAGGGCCACCTGGACATCGTCTGTGCCGTGCACCAGGGGATCATGGAGGGCATGCTCGAGGAGCTCGGGGCGCCCGAGCGGGTCGAGCGGCTCGACCCGCTCGTGGCACCGAGCCGGTGCGTCGCCCGGTTCACGGGCCGCCCCCGCCGGCGGGTGGTTGCCGCCGGACACGTCGCCCCGCGCTAGGTTGCAGGGGTGCAGATCGCCATCACCGGTTCCATCGCCACCGACCACCTGATGACGTTC
>DASSTN010000221.1:0-9161 GCA_035707905.1 Intrasporangium sp. | reverse complement strand
CCCGGGATCTTGTAGTCGACCTCGTCGGGGTCACAGTTCGTGTCGAGGATGGCGATGACGGGCAGGCCGAGCTTGCGGGCCTCGTCGACGGCCAGGTGCTCCTTCTTCGTGTCGACGATCCACACCGCCGACGGAACCTTGCTCATCGAGCGGATGCCGCCGAGGGTCTTCTCGAGCTTGTCCTTCTCGCGCTTGAGGATGAGCAGCTCCTTCTTCGTCCGGCCGGAGCCCGCAACGTCGTCGAAGTTGATCTCCTCGAGCTCCTTGAGGCGCGAGAGCCGCTTGGAGATCGTCTGGAAGTTCGTGAGCATGCCACCGAGCCAGCGGTGGTTGACGTAGGGCATCCCGACCCGGGTCGCCTGCTCGGCGATCGGCTCCTGAGCCTGCTTCTTGGTGCCGACGAAGAGGATCGTGCCGCCGTGCGCGACGGTCTCCTTGACGAAGTCGTAGGCATTGTTGATGTAGGTCAGCGACTGCTGGAGGTCGATGATGTAGATGCCGTTGCGCTCCGTCATGATGAAGCGCTTCATCTTGGGGTTCCAGCGACGGGTCTGGTGCCCGAAGTGGACGCCGCTCTCGAGGAGCTGGCGCATGGTGACGACGGCCATGCCGTTGTTCTCCTTGTGTTGGGTTGTCAGTTGTGCGTGAGGCTCCCGCGTGACCCGGCCCGACACGCGGACCCGGCTCAGCGGCATACGACTCACTCCTGGCGCCTGCGCGCACCCCGCCCGGCCGGGGGCCGGGACTGCCGTGGTGCGCCCCGATCGCTCCGGGGAGCGATCGGCAGAAGACGCGCGAATTTTGATCCGGCCACCCGAGGGCACACCGGACCGCCGACTATCGTACGACGGGGCGGGCCTGCAGGAGAAATCAGCGACGTCGACCACAATGGTCGGCGCCCACCCCCACCCCACCCCGAGGACGAGGACGAGTTGACCAGCTGGACCGCGACGACCCCCGTGTTCGCCGTCTTCATCGCCCTCGCCTTCGTGCCCGGCTGGCTCGTCGTGCGCGCCTTCGGCTCCCGCGGCGTCGAGGCCGTGGCGATCTCGCCCGCGGTCACCGTCGGTGTGCTCGCCGGCTTCAGCACGGTGGCGAGCCGTGTCGGGTTGCGGTGGAGCTGGCTGGTCGTCGGCACGTCCATCGCCCTGTCGGTTGTTGCCGCCTGGCTCGTCGGGGGCTGGCTGGCAAGGTCGCGCGGCGGGCGTGACCCGGAGCTCGACATGCGTCGGCGCCTGTTGGGACGACCGCGTCCCGACGTCGTCCTCGCGTGCCTCATCGGCGTGGTGATCGCCCTTGCCACCATGCTGCCGGCCATCGGACGGCCCGACAACCTCGTCGACTCCCCCGACGCCGTCTACCACCTCAACCGGATCCGCACCTTTCTGGAGACCGGCGACTTCTCGCTGTTCAACCCGACCTTCTACCCGAACGGCTTCCACGCCTGGGTGGGGACCGGGCTCATGGTGTTGGGCACGCCGGTTCTGCCCGGCACGAACATCGCGACACTGGTCCTTGCAGCGGTCGTCTGGCCGGTCGGCTGCGTCGCTCTCGTCCGACACGCCCTCGGCACGTCCCTGCTCGTCACCTATGCCGCGGGGTTCGCCTCCGCAGCCTTCCTGGCCTTCCCGACGACGCTCCTCGGATGGGGCGTGCTCTGGCCCAACATGATGGGCACGGCGATGACGCCGGCGGCCCTCGCGCTCATGCTGCAGGCGGCGCGGACGCGGCGGGTCGGGAAGGTCCTGACCTTCGCCGTCTCGCTGCCCGGCCTCGCCCTCATCCACCCCAACGTGCTCGTGTCGCTCGTCGTCTTCGCACTCGTCTGGTTCGCGACAGCACGCCTGCGTGCCGGAGTGCTCCACCACCAGCCATGGAGCGCGGTGGTCCGCGACGTCGTGGCGGTCGGGGTGCTCGTGGCAGCTGCCATCGTCGTGGCGCCGTACGTCTCGTCGCGCCTCGCGTTGACCCAGTCCTACACCTGGAACGGGCAGGTCTCGATCTGGACGGCCCTCGTCGAGGTCGTGGGCGGCCGGCTCATGGTCTTCTCCGTGCTATGGGGACTGCTCGCCCTCCTCGCGCTCGGCATCGCCTGGGTGCTGTGGCGCGCCCGCCGGGCGATCCCGATCGTGGCGATGTGGCTCTCCTGCGTCGCTCTCTACGTGATGGCCGCGTCATCAACCGCCTCCTGGACCTCGCTCATCACCGGCTACTGGTACAGCGACAAGGTGCGCCTCGCCTCGCTCGCAGCCGTGCCAGGGGTCGTGCTCGTTGCCGGGTCCGCGCCGATGGTGCGGCTCGTGCTGCAACGGGCGCTGCACCGGCTCGGCTTTGTGCGACGAGAGCCGCTGCTCGCAGCTGCTCTGGCGGTCGCCCTCGTCCCCGCGCTCACGGTCGTGCTCCACACCTCGACGCGGTACCTGCTGCTGCACAACTTCTTCTCGCCCTCGCAGCCGGAGCGGGTGATCCTCAGCACGGAGGAGACCGCCTCGCTCCGCCAGATCGCCGCCCGGATCCCGCCCGGTCAAGGGGTCGTGGGACGGCCCGAGAACGGGTCCCCGCTCATGTGGGCGTTGTTCGGCACCAACACCCTCTACAGATCGATCCCGATCCCGGCCACCGGGGACGGGGTGCTGATCGGGACCGGCTTCGCTGACATGGAGCACCGTCCGGACGTGTGCGCCGCCCTCGAGCGCAACGACGCGCACTGGGCGATCGGTTCGACCCACACCTACTGGCTCGACCGTCCTGAGCTGACGTCGGGGCTGATGCATCTCGACCAGGTCGGCGGGGTCGAGAAGGTCGAGACCGTCGGGGAGTACACGCTCTACCGGATCACCGGCTGCGGTCTCGGCTGATCACCTCCGGGTCGGCGAGCCGGTGCTGCTCGTGGTCGCGCGTGGCACGGCGTGCCGCTACGGCGACCACCTGCGGCCTGCGGATGACTCGAGCGGGAGCAGGATGATGGGGCGCCGCGTCAGGAAGCCGAGAGGGTCGAGGTAGGTCTCGCCCCGCAGCACGCCCCAGTGCAGGCAGGTCTCCGGCGCACAGTGTCCCGCCGTCGCGTCGAGTACTGCGACGACATCGCCCGGTCGCACTGCGGTCCCCACCGGTGCCTGACCTCGCACGGGCTCGAAGGTGCTGCGCAGGCCGCCTCGGTGGGCGACGACCACGACGCCTCGGCCGGCGATCGTCCCGGCAAAGCTGACCCGTCCGCTGGTCGGGGTGAGGACGGGCTGGCCGACCCGAGCGGCCAGGTCCACTCCCCGGTGGCCCCGACCCCACTGCTCGTCAGGGGGATCGAAGGCTGTCACGACGGTGGGCCGCGGGTCCAGTGGCCACGTCCACGTGCTCGACCGCTCGCCGGCGCGAACGTCAGGGCGCTGGGCTGGGGGGAGTGACTGCGGCGACGCCTCGGTCGACGCTGCTGCGGCTCCTGTGGCCAGGGCCAGAGCAGCGACTGCGAATGTGAACGATGCGAGCGACACACCGGCAGGTTAAGAACCGGCGGCGCCCGGCGGCCTCCCGGGCGTCACCGCTGTGGACGATGGCCCGCTCGCGGTAGTGGGTGTGGAGAGTGGCTACTGCGCGGCCCGGCCCTGGGTCAGGGAATGGAGCCGGCGACTGGCTTCCACGAGCACCTCGTCACGCTTGCAGAAGGCGAAGCGCAGGAGCGTGCGTGCAGCGTCCTTGTTGTCGTGGAAGACGCTCACCGGGATGCCGACCACGCCGGCGAGGCGGGGCAGCTCGCGAGCGAAGGCCACAGCGTCGGTGGCTCCTAGCGGGCTGACGTCCGCGATGACGAAGTAGGTCCCCGACGGCCTGCTGATGGTCAGTCCCGCCTCCTCAAGCGCCATGCACAGCAGGTCTCGCTTGGCCTGGAGCGAGTCGCGGACCCGCACATACGTCTCGTCGCCGAGACCGAGAGCGAGCGCGACCGCGGGCTGGAACGGCCCGGAGCCCACGAAGGTGAGGAACTGTTTCACCGTGCGAACGGCCGTCACGGCCTCGGCCGGTCCCGAGAGCCAGCCGACCTTCCAGCCCGTCGCCGAGAACGTCTTGCCTGCCGACGAGATCGTGAGGGTGCGCTCGAACATCTCGGGGAGGCTGGCCATCGGGATGTGCTCGAGCCCGTCGAAGACGAGGTGCTCGTAGACCTCGTCCGTGACGACCCACGCATCGTGCTCCTTCGCGAGAGAGGCAATGAGCTCGAGCTCCGCTCTCGTGAACATTTTCCCCGTCGGGTTGTGCGGCGTGTTGAGCAGCACGAGCCGGGTCCTGGAGGAGAAGGCCGCCCGCAACGAGGCCTCGTCCACGGCGAAGTCGGGGAAGCGCAGGACCGAGGTGCGCCGGGTCGCCCCTGCCAGGGCTATGCAGGCCGCATACGAGTCGTAGTAGGGCTCGAAGGTCACGACCTCGTCACCCGGCTCGCACAGGGCGAGGATCGCCGAGGCGATGGCCTCGGTGGCGCCCACGGTCACGAGGACCTGGCTGCGCGGGTCGACCCGCAGCCCATAGAACCGCTCCTGGTGCGCCGAGATGGAGGCGAGCAGTTCCGGCACGCCGGCCGCAGGCGGGTACTGGTTGCGTCCGCTGTCGATGGCGGCCTTGGCCGCCGCGAGCATCTCGACCGGCCCGTCGGTATCCGGGAAGCCCTGCCCGAGGTTGATGCTGTCGGTCTCGAGCGCGAGGGCCGACATCTCGGCGAAGATCGTCTCGCCGAACGGGCGCATGCGGGAAACCAGCGGCAGATCCATGTCGATGACCATACTCAGCGTCCATGGCGACGACCGCGTGCGACAGGGGCCAGCAGGGTGTCACCGTGCTGTCACGGGTGCTCAGCCGGCGAGCGGGACGGCCTCCAGCCAGGCCTTGGTCACCTCGGTCGACCTGCAGACCTTGAGGGTCATCTCCGCGCGCAGCGGGGACCCGACCAGCACGGCCCGGCACACCGCGAGACGCCCCCTGCCCGCCACATGTGCGACCAGGTCACGCAGCTGCTCGGACATGTGCCGGGTGAGGACGCCGACCCGCTGACCGTCGAGACGCACCTCGACCGCCTCGTAGGCCTTGGAGCGTGGCGTGCTGGCCTCCTCGACCAAGTGGAGGGTAACGGCGAGGTGTCGCGGAACGTCCCCCACGTACCGCATCAGCGTCTCCATGTGGTCCTCCTCGCCGGTCACCTGGATGCTGCCGCCGGCCGGGATGACCGTATGGGGCTCGTCGGGCAGGGCGTTGAACGGCAGCACGCCCGTCGGTGGCGGGAGGCGCACGGTGACCCTGCTCGAGATCTGCCTGTTCGGCTCGCCCCGCCGCCGAGGGCCGGCGTCCCCTTGCAGGCGCGCCCAGACCCGCGCTGGCACCTCGAGGTGCGCGCCCTGGTCGGCCAGGTCGCCGAGCGGCCCTGCGTACTGCGCCGCGTCCTCCCGGCTGAGGAACCCGACGTGCTGTCCTTCCACCCAGACAGCCACCGCGTTGGGGTCAAAGGGGTTGCGGGTGTCCGTGACGACCTGCGCCGTGACATCGGTCAACTCCTCACCCTCCACCGTGAGGCGCCGTTCGTGCGCACCGTAGAGCGTCCGGATCGCGTCCTCGCTGTAGGTCTCGCCGACGACTTCTGTCCGCAACTGTTCTGCTGCCCACGGGCTGGTTGCGGCGCCGCGAGGGCGGGCGGGCACATGCGCGGGACCCGTCTCGGCCAGGAGCGGCGTCGCCGCTGCGTCCTCCTCACCGACGACTGCTCTGTCGGTGTGGGTCGTGAAGGACGTCGCACCCGTCGACGGCATGACCACGATCGTGAAGTCCTTCAGGGCACGGCGGGGCCGGTCGGTGCCCGCGCCGGACCGGGTGTATACGAGGACGCACGCCCCGGCGACGACGAACCCTGCCAATGCCCCGCCGAGGTTCCCGTCGCTCAGGGAGCCCAGGGCACCCACGAGGAAGAAGCCGGCAACGACGACCGCCCAGGTACGCCGGCTACGGGGCGCGCTCATCGCTCCCCCGCCATGGCGCCGCGCAGCCTGGACCGCCGCAGGACGAGGGCGCCTGCGCGCCCGACCTGATGCCCGCCACTGCCCGCGGCGACTCCTGCAGAGCCCATCCCGCTCGTTGGAGTCCCCCTGAGTCGCATGGAGCCAGAGCCTAGGACCCGTCGGGCGCGACGTCAGCGAAACGGGCATAACGGGCCCATCCCATGCTCACGCCCGGGGGTGGGCCTGCTGGTAGCTCTTCCTCAGGCGGTCGACCGACACGTGCGTGTAGATCTGCGTGGTCGCGAGGCTTGCATGACCGAGCAGCTCCTGGACCATCCGGAGGTCGGCCCCGCCCTCGAGCAGATGCGTCGCCGCGCTGTGTCGCAGGCCGTGCGGACCGAGGTCAGGTGCGTCGGGCAGGTGGGACAGCAGCTCGTGGACGAGTGTGCGCACCTGTCTGGCATCGACCCGACCGCCCCGCCGGCCGAGGAAGAGGGCCGGCCCGGACCGCGGGTGGGCCAACCGGCCTCGCACCCGCAACCACTCCTCCATGGCGCGGGCCGCAGGTAGGCCGAAGGGCACGACTCGCTCCTTGCCGCCCTTGCCCATGACTCGCACCGTGCGCTGCGCGTCATCCACGTCATCGACGTCGAGGGCGACCAGCTCGCCGACACGGATCCCACTCGCATAGAGCAGCTCGAGAATCGCCCGGTCACGGCGGTGGATCGGGTCGTCGTCGTCCGCCCGGAACGCAGCGAGGTCGAGCAGCTCACCCGCCTCGGCCTGCTTCAGGACTGCCGGCAGCGAGCGGGTCCGTCTCGGGGCCACGAGCCGAAGTGACGGGTCGACAGGCATCCGTCCGGTGTGCTCGGCCCACTTGAAGAACGTGCGGGCAGCGGCGGCACGACGTGCCAAGGTCGCACGTGCGGCGCCGGCGTCCGCCTGTGCTCCCAGCCACGAGCGGAGGTCTGCGAGCCGGATCTCCTGCAGCTCCTCGATCCCCTGGCCTCCCAAGTACGAGAGCAGGTGCCGCACATCCCCGAGATAGGCACGGGTGGTGTGAGCCGACCGGCCTCGCTCGGCCCCGAGATGGCGCTCGAACGCCTCGAGCACCTCGGCACACCGGGCAGGCAGTGCCGGCTCGTCCTCGCCCGCCTCCGTGCTCACCCCGGCACCTTCGCAAACCACGGCTCGGACGACAAGCACCGGCCGACGCGTGGCGGGAGTTGTCACCCCTCTGCTCGGCCGCTCACGGCTCCCTTGCGTCGGATCTTGCGCCACCCCCCGTCCTTCTTGACGGCAAACCCGCCCTCCTCGAGCCTCGTCAGGGCCGCGAGGACGACCATCGGGGCCAGGGCCGTTGCGCTCAGCAGTGCATCGAGGTCGATGGCTCCGCTGCGTGGCAGCGACTGATGGACTCGCGCCTCATCAGGGTCGAGGTGGTCCTCCGGTCGGCTCTCCTCGCGTGGCTCCGCCAGGGATCCCTCCCCGATCCGGCCCACCAGCTCGATCACCTCGGCCGCGTTGGTGACCAGCATCGCGTCCCGGTTGCGAATCGCGTTGTGGCACCCGGCTGAGGTCATCGAGGTGACCGGTCCGGGGACCGCTCCCACGGGGCGGTTGAGCTGCGATGCCCGGTTCATCGTCTGCAGGGAACCGGAGCGGAGTCCGGCCTCGACGACGACGGTGCCGGCCGTCATTGCCGCGATGATCCGGTTGCGGGAGAGGAACCGAGAACCCATGGGGGCGCTCCCCGGCGCAACCTCCGAGAGGATGCAGCCGGTCTCGGCGATCCTCTGGAGGAGCTGCGCGTGGGCCGCGGGGTAGACCCGGTCGACGCCGCACGCCAGCACCGCAACCGTCAGTCCATCCACGGCGAGCGCTCCACGGTGCGCCGCCCCGTCGATCCCGTAGGCCGCGCCGGAGACGACGGTCCAGCCCGCCATCCCCAGACCGGCGGCGATCTCGGACGCCTGGGCGTCGCCGTACGAGGTCGCGGCCCGCGCACCGACGACCGCGACCGAGCGCCCCACGGCCTCGTCGAGACGCACCGCCCCCCTGACCCAGAGGCACCAGGGCGGGATGGGGAGGTCGTCAAGTCCCTCGGGCCACTCGTCGTCGCCCGGCACCACCAAGCGGGCCCCGACCCTCGCGGCTATGGCGGCATCCCGTTCGATGTCGAGACGGCGGACGCGCTCGGCGAAGCGGGCGAGGCGGCCCTCCAGGGCGCGAATTCGCCGGACGGTCTCCACCGGTCCGTGATTCGCGATAAGGGTGTGCACGCCCTGGTCCTCGGGCTCGGCGAGGCGCGAGAGGGCCGCCCGTGCCCGCCGCTCCGGGCTCCATTCCCCCGGCGTCATGCCGCCGCCGCCATCTGGGCGCGCAGCGACAGGGCCATGTCGACGGCGTCTCGTCCGGGACGCTGCAGCCCGCTGAGGTCGGCGATCGTCCACGCCGCCCGCAACGTGCGGTCGTAGCCACGCAGGCTCACCGTGCCGCGCTCGAGGGCCCGGTCGAGGCTGGCGGCGTCGGACGCGGGGAGCCGCCAGGGCGGGCGACGGAGGACGGACCCGGGCACCTCGGCGTTGACACCGCGGTCGGTCTCGAGCACCTCTGCCCACCGTTCGTGCTGCACCTGGCGGGCCTGCCGCACGCGGGCCGCCACCACGTCGCTCGGCTCTCCAGCCGGCTGCGCAGCGAGGGCGAGGCCCGGCGCCTGCACGTGCACCTGCAGGTCGACGCGGTCGAGGAGGGGTCCCGAGATCTTCGCGAAGTAGTTGCGCCTCATCAGCGGCGAGCAGGTGCACTGGAGCCCCTTGCCCCACCCGTTGCCGCACGGGCAGGGGTTGGCGGCGAGGACGAGCTGGAAGCGGGAGGGGAACGTCACCGACTCCTGCGCACGGGCGATCGTGACCGCGCCTCGCTCGATCGGCGTGCGCAGTGCCTGCAGGACGGCCTTGCTGAACTCCGGCGTCTCGTCGAGGAACAGCACGCCGCAGTGGGCCTGGGTGATCGCCCCGGGTCGGACGTGGCCACTGCCGCCACCGATGACCGCCGCCATCGAAGCACCATGGTGGGGTGCCACGAACGGTGGTCTCCGGATCAGCTGCGCGTCGCGGCCGAGGGCCCCGAGGACCGAGTGGATGGCGGTGACCTCCATCGCCTCGTCGTCGTCGAGTGCCGGCAGCA
>DASSTN010000220.1:0-4144 GCA_035707905.1 Intrasporangium sp. | reverse complement strand
CAGGTCGCTCACACCGTGACTGTATGCCGCTCAGCTCGCGCCGTCAGGCCGGCACCGACGCGAGGGGCCGCAGGCCGCGGGAGGTGCGGATCACATCGACCATCTCGGCCATGATCTCGTTGAGCCCGAAGTCCTTGGGGGTGAAGACCATCGCCACCCCAGCCTGCCGGAGGGCCGCCGCGTCGGACTCGGGGATGATGCCGCCGACGACGACGGGGATGTCGTCGGCGCCGGCCTCGTGGAGGCGGCGCAGGATGTCGGGGACGAGCTCCATGTGCGAGCCGGAGAGGATCGAGATGCCGACGAGGTGGACGTCCTCGGCCACGGCCGCGTCGACGATCTGCGCCGGCGTCAGCCGGATGCCCTGGTAGACCACCTCGAAGCCGGCATCCCGCGCCCGGACGGCGACCTGCTCAGCGCCGTTGCTGTGGCCGTCGAGTCCCGGCTTGCCGACGAGGATGCGCAGCTTCTCGCCGAGCTCCTCGCCGGTGCGGGCGACCGCCTCTCGGGCGCGGGCCAGTCCGCCGCCCGGCTCCGTCGAGCCGACGCCCACGGAGGCGGAGACGCCGGTCGGGGCCCGGTACTCGCCGAACTGCTCGCGCAGCGCGGCCGCCCACTCCCCGGTCGTCACCTCGGCGCGGGCGCACTCGAGCGAGGCCGCCATGAGGTTGGCGCCCGAGGCGGCGTCGGCCTTGAGCCGGGCCAGCGCCTGCTCGGCACGGTCCCGCTTGGCGGGGTCGGCGTCGCGGCGCTCGCGCCACTGCTGCACCGCCTCGGCGGCCGCCTGCTCGACGCTCGCGTCGACGGTCTGGATCGCGGTGTCGAGGTCGGCCGTGAGCGGGTTGGGCTCGGTCGTCTCGAAGCGGTTCAGCCCGACGATGACCTCCTCCCCCGACTCGATCCGGCGGCGCCGCTCAGCGTGCGACGCGACGAGTGCGGACTTCATGTAGCCGCTCTCGACGGCGGCGACGGCGCCGCCCATCGCCTCGATGCGCGCCATCTCCGCCCGCGCGCCCTCGACGAGCTCGGCGACCTTGCCCTCGACGACGACCGAGCCGGTGAACAGGTCGTCGTACTCGAGCAGGTCGGACTCGAAGGCGAGCACCTGTTGCAGGCGCAGCGACCACTGCTGGTCCCAGGGGCGCGGCAGGCCGAGCGCCTCGTTCCAGGCAGGCAGCTGGATGGCCCGAGCCCGGGCATCCTTGGACAGGGTCACGGCGAGCATCTCGAGGACGATGCGCTGGACGTTGTTCTCCGGCTGGGCCTCGGTCAGCCCGAGGCTGTTGACCTGGACCCCGTACCGGAACCGGCGAGCCTTGGCGTCCGTGACCCCGTAGCGGTCCCGGGTCAGCTCGTCCCAGAGCTGCACGAAGGCCCGCATCTTGCACATCTCTTCGACGAAACGGACACCGGCGTTGACGAAGAAGGAGATTCGCGCGACGACCTGGGCGAACTCGTCCTCGGGGACCTGCCCGGAGTCGCGGACGGCGTCGAGCACCGCGACCGCCGTCGAGAGGGAGTAGGCGAGCTCCTGGACCGGCGTCGCCCCGGCCTCCTGCAGGTGGTAGCTGCAGATGTTGATCGGGTTCCACTTGGGGATCTCCCGAACCGTGTAGGCGATCATGTCGGTGATGAGCCGCAGCGACGGCGCCGGCGGGAAGACGTAGGTCCCCCGCGAGAGGTACTCCTTGATGATGTCGTTCTGGGTCGTGCCGGCGAGGGCGTGCACCCACTCGGCCGGCTCCTCCGCGGCCACCTCCGCCTGCCGCTCGGCCGTGACCTGGTAGAGCGCGAGCAGCCACATCGCCGTCGCGTTGATCGTCATGGAGGTGTTCATCTCCCTGAGCGGGATCTCCCGGAAGAGTGCCTCCATGTCGCCGATGTGGCTGATCGGCACCCCGACCTTGCCGACCTCACCGCGCGCGAGCACGTGGTCGGGGTCGTAGCCGGTCTGCGTGGGCAGGTCGAAGGCGACGGACAGCCCGGTCTGACCCTTCGCGAGGTTCCGCCGGTAGAGCTCGTTGCTGGCGGCTGCGCTCGAGTGGCCGGCGTAGGTGCGCATGACCCAGGGGCGGTCACGGGCGGGGCGCGGCGTCTGCTGCGTCGGCTGCTGGCTCGGGTCCTGCTCTGGCATGCCAGTGAACGTACCGGCGGGTTCGGGGGCTGGGGAGGGTGTCAGGCGGTGAGAGTCGACACAGTGTGCGGCACGTGGTCCGGGGCGAGGATCCGGTCCAGCCGGCAGCCGCGGACGAGCCGCGCGGTCCGCTCGGAGGGGCCGACCAGCCACAGGCGGCGCTGCTCGCGACGGGCCCGGCGATGGATGTGGACGATGACCCCGAGCCCCGTCGCGTCCCCGATCTCTGCCTTCGCCAGATGCAGGCGCAGCTCGCCGGGCCCTCGGTCGATGACCTCGTGGAGGGCATCACGGATGTCCGGGACCGTGTGGACGTCGAGACGTCCCTCGATGATCACGTCGTGACCGTCGGGCGCGTCGAGCACGTGGACTGGTGTCGGGCGGTGGCGTTTCAGCGTCATCGGTGACCCCTCTCCTGCTGCCGTCACCATGATGACGCGCCAGCGAACGGAAACGTTGTCTCGAGGAGTCAAGAAAGGGTCAAGAAATACCAAAGTCGCGAGAAGACGCGCCACTGAGCGCCAGCGCACGCTCCTTTCAATCCTCCCAAAGGTCCTCGTCGGGCTCCCGGGTCACCTCGGCACCCAGACCGCGCAGGGCCTCCTCGAAGCGGGGGTAGCCACGGTCGATGTGGTGCACCCCGCTGACCAACGTCTCCCCCTCGGCGACGAGCCCGGCGATCACGAGCGCCGCCCCGGAGCGGATGTCGCTCGACTCCACCGGCGCCCCGGAGAGCATCGGCACGCCGTGGACCATGACGTGGTGGCCGTCGACCTGCGCGTCCGCGCCGAGCCGGGCGAGCTCCTGAACGGTGCGGAACCGGGCCTCGAAGAGGTTCTCCGTGACCATGGCGCTGCCGCTCGCAACGGCGTTGTAGGCGATGGCGAACGGCTGCAGGTCGGTCGGGAAGCCGGGGTAGGGCAGGGTCGCGACGTCGAAGGCCGTGGGCCGCTCGGCGCCGGCTGCCACCCGGAAGCCGCCGGCCGTGCCCTCGACCGTGCAGCCCGCTCGTTCGAGGGCGGCGAGGGGGGCGCGCAGGTGCTCCGGCCGGCCGCCCAGTACGTGGATGTCACCGCGCGTCGTCGCCGCGGCGAACGCCCACGTGCCAGCCGCGATGCGGTCGGGCACGACCGCATGCGTCGCCGGCTCGAGCGCATCGACACCGTCGACCACGATGCTCGAGGTGCCGGCGCCGACGACCTTCGCGCCCATCTCGACGAGGAGGTCGGCGAGGTCCACGATCTCCGGCTCGCGCGCCGCGTTGTCGATGACCGTCCGCCCCTTGGCGAGCACGGCGGCGGTGAGGATGTTCTCGGTGGCGCCGACGCTGGGGAACTCGAGCCGGATCTCCGTGCCGGTGAGGCCCTGCGGGGCGGCTGCGACGAGGTAGCCGTGCGAGACGTGGACCGACGCGCCGAGGGCCTCGAGGCCGGCGGCGTGCAGGTCGAGGCCCCGCGAGCCGATCGCGTCGCCACCAGGCACGGCGACATCGGCGTGCCCCGTGCGGGCCACGAGGGGACCGAGGACCGAGATCGAGGCCCGCAATGCGCGCACGAGCCGGTAGTCGGCGCGATGACCGATGGCCTCGGGCACGTCGAGCACGACGATGCCGGAGTCGGGGTCGTAGTCGACGTCGACGTCGAGGCTGCGCAGGAGCTGGGCCATGATCGTGACGTCCGCGATGGCCGGCACGTTGGTGAGGGTCGTGCGGCCCTCGGCCAGCAGGGCTGCCGCCATGAGCTTGAGGGCACTGTTCTTTGCGCCGACGACGGCCACCTCACCGACCAGTCGCGCACCGCCGCTGATCCGGAACCGCTCTCTCACCCGAGAGACCCTATCTGCGAGAGTTGGGTGCATGGTCAACCTGACGAGGATCTACACGCGCACGGGCGACGACGGCACGACGGCGCTCGGCGACTTCTCCCGCACGAGCAAGACGGACCCCCGCCTGCAGGCGTATGCGGACTGCAACGAGGCCAACGCCGCCATCGGCATCGCCATCGCCGCCGG
>DASSTN010000219.1:0-46300 GCA_035707905.1 Intrasporangium sp. | reverse complement strand
GAGGGTCGTCGTCGTCGGCGCGTCCGGCAACATCGGCAGCGCCCTGCTCGACCGCCTCTCCGCCGACGGACACGAGCTGGTGGGCGTCGCCCGCCGGCCGCCGACGACGGGCTGGGCGCGGCAGCAGGCGGAGTGGCACGCGATCGACGTGACGAGCGTGGGTGCCGTTGAGGAGCTCGCCGGCGCCATGCGCGGAGCGGACGCGGTCGTGCATCTGGTCTTCGGTTTCCAGCCGAGCCACGACACGAACTACCTCCGGCAGCTCGACATCGGCGGGACCCGCGCGTCCCTCGACGCGGCCATCGTCGCGGGCGTCCCGCACTTCGTCGACTTCTCGTCGCTCGGCGCGTATTCGCCTCGGGCAGACGACGACCCGGTCGATGAGAGCTATCCGACCGGTGGCATCGCGTCACTGCCCTACAGCCGGCACAAGGCGGCGGTCGAGCGGCTGCTCGACGGCGAGGAGGCCAGGGGCCGGATCGCCATCGCCCGGATGCGCCCCGCGCTGGTCGGGCACCGCACGAGTGGCGGCGCCCTGCTGCGCTACACCTACCCGGTGTGGGCGCCGACCCTGGTGCTGCGCCTCCTGCCCGTGCTCCCCCTCGACCGCGGGTTCCGGGCGCAGTTCGTCCACGTCGAGGACCTCGCCGACGCGGTCGCCCGGGTGCTCGAGCAGAAGGCGACGGGAGCGTTCAACATCGCGGCCGACGGCGAGGCCCGGCAGACCGACGTGGCGGCGGCCCTCGGCGCGCAGCCGCTGCACTTCCCGTGGCGGTGGCTGCGGGGGTTAGCCGCGCTCACGTGGGCGCTGCGGCTGCAGCCGGTCGACCCGGGGTGGCTTGACCTTGCGGCCGCCGTGCCGCGGATGTCCTCCGAGCGCGCCCGGCGCGAGCTCGGCTGGTCGCCCCGCTTCGACGCCGTTGCAGCCCTCACGGAGTCGCTCGACGGGATGATGCACGGCGCCGGCACGGAGCTGCCGGCGCTGCGGCCTCGGAGCTGGGCGAGGGGCCTCCTCGACGTGGCCCGCCGGGGACCGGTGTCGTATCGCCACGTCATCTGAGATGACGGCGCCCCATCGGAGGCACCTCGATATGCTGCCTGCGATGGCGGTGGGGCTCGCCGACAACCGCGACATACGCCAACAGTCCCTACCTCGAGGGTAGGAGTGTGTGTGGGACCACGGCGAGGGCGCAAGGTGATGTTGCTGAACCGGCCCCCGGACGTCCTCGCGGCGATCGCGGCCGGTGGCGCCGTCGGCAGCCTTGCCCGCTGGGCGGTTGCTTCCGCGCTGCCGCACCGTCCCGGCGAGCTCGCCGTCTCGACGTGGATCGTCAACGTGACCGGCGCCCTCGTCATCGGTGCCCTCATGCACCTCGTCACCGAGGTCTGGCCGCCGCGCCGGCTCGTCCGGCCGTTCTGGGGCGTCGGCGTGCTCGGTGGCTACACGACGTTCTCGACCTACGCGCTCGACATGCACCACCTCCTCGCTTCCGGCGAGGTGGGCCGAGCGGTGATCTACTACCTGGGAACCGTGCTGACCGGACTGCTCGCGGTGTGGCTCGGACTCGTCGCCGCGCGTGCTGTCGGTAACCACCCCTCGCGCAGAAGGAGACCCGAATGACGTTGCACGGCAAGTCGACTCGGCTCACCATCTACATCACCGAGTCGGACCAGTGGCACCGCAAGCCGCTGTATGCAGAGATCGTGCACCGCGCCCACGCGGCTGGCCTCTCGGGGGCCGCCGTCTTCCGGGGCATCGAGGGCTTCGGCGCGTCGCACAGCATCCACACGCTCCGGCTGCTGTCCCTCGCCGAGAACCTGCCCCTCTCGGTCGTCATCGTCGACCGGGACGAGGCCATCCGGGCCTTCCTCCCCCTGCTCGACGAGCTCGAGCTCGAGGGCCTCGTCACGCTCGACGAGGTCGAGGTGGTCCGCCACGTCGGGCGTCGCCCGTGACCGCCCTCCTCGTCGTCCTCGGCGGCGCGGTCGGCGCCCCGCTGCGCTACCTGACCGACCAGGCCGTCCAGTCCCGGCACGACAGCGTCTTCCCCTGGGGCACGTTCGTCGTCAACGTGGTCGGGTCGCTCATCCTTGGCCTCGTCGCGGGCGCGGCCGTGCCTGCCTGGGCCCTGACGCTCGTCGGCACCGGCTTCTGCGGCGCGCTCACGACCTTCTCGACGTTCGGTTACGAGACCGTCCGGTTGCTCGAGGACGGGTCGTATGCCGCTGGGCTGGCGAATGCCGCGGCCAACCTGGTGTTCGGGTTGGGTGCATGCGCGCTCGGCTGGTGGGTCGGCTCCGGGCTCGGCTGATCCCTTGTCATCGCGGGGTCGCCGGCCGAGACGCTCTCGGCGGGCGACCGGGCCAGGACGTCTGCCAGGGCCGCTTCCACCTCGTCGACCGTGACCGCTGAGACGAACGAGACGTCGTGGGGGCAGCGGGTTGCGACCTGCTCCTCACCGCAGACCGGGCAGTGCACCTGCAGGGAGACGAGCGCCCGGTCGGAGTCCCCGACGAGCGGCCCGAAGGCCAGCACGTTGCTGAGCCAGAAGATGCCGACGGTCGGTGTCCCGACGGCCGCCGCGAGGTGACGTGGGCCGGAGTCGTTGCCGACGAAGGCTGCCGCGCTGGCGAGTACACCGATGGTTCCGGCCAGAGAAAGCCGCCCGGCGAGGTCGTGCACCTGTCGGCGCGCGCCCAGGCGCTCGGCGAGCAGGGCCGTGACCTGTCCGGACGCCCGTCGATCGTCCGCCCCTCCGACGAGGACGAGCCTGAGGCCCCCGTCGAGGACACGGCGACCGAGCTCGACGAAGTGCTCCATCGGCCAACGTCGGCGCGCGTCCCG
The DNA here is from genome assembly GCA_035707905.1 of Intrasporangium sp. Taxonomy (GTDB): domain Bacteria; phylum Actinomycetota; class Actinomycetes; order Actinomycetales; family Dermatophilaceae; genus Intrasporangium_A. The sequence continues at coordinate 43,455 of DASSTN010000219.1, read as the reverse complement.
CGCGCCGAGGTGGACGGCGACATACGGGTCCTCGTTCGGCAACGCCTGCCGGGCCTCGTCGAGGTCCCGGTCGGTGACGGCGATCCGGGGGATGAGCTCGTCGACGGTGCCGAGCCGCCCGGCGCCGACGAGACCGACGACGTCGAGCCAGCGCAGCACCTCGTGGCGGTGCGCGAGGTAGGGCACGGTGCGGTCAAGGGCCGGCGCCCCCTCCGCCCGGGCACCGGCCGTGACGCGAGCTCCGACTGACGCGACGAACGGGTTGCTCGTCCCGCCACCTCCGTGCAGCTGGAGCGCGAGGTCATACCCCTCGTGTCGTCGGGCCGCGAGGAAGGCGTCGACGTCAGGGCTCGGGGGCGCGTCGGCGGGCAGGCCGCGCAGCCCCGGGTAGCGCGGGGCGACGAGACAGCGGTGCCATGGACCGGGGCGGCCCGCCACGAGCCCTGGCAGCCAGGCGTCCCCCACCACCGTGATCTCGGCGTCCGGGTAGGTCCGCTGTACTGCGGTGAGGGCGGGGACGACGACGAGGAAGTCGCCAATCCCGTTGGCCCGCAGAGCAAGCACGCGACCCACCCCATCCACCACGCCGCGCTCCTGGCGAGGGGAGACCATCACAGTCCCACCACGTCGTAGCACTCGACGTCGCGCCGGGGGACGGTGGTGGGCAGCTCGAGGTGGACCGCACCGCTCGGCAGGATGCCGGCGCCGCCATGGCGTTCCATCACGCGCAGCTGCGGGACGACGTCCTCTCCCGCGTGCTCCCGCGGCAGGTCCCGCCAGAAGGAGAACCCGCCCGCCTCGACGAGCGCCGCCCGGCGGTAGAGCACGCACGCGCCGATCCACGCGACCTTGTAGGCGCGCCAGGTGGAGGGGTCGAGACGCAGCTGCTCGGCGAGGTGGGTCGGGTTGGCAGCGTTGTGCAGCAGGTGGCGGTCCCAGGCAGGTGAGTCGCGACGGACCCGCTCCGGCTCGACGCGCCCGGGCCACTCCTCGTAGGAGGTGAGTTGGTGCGGGCGCCGGTCCCCGACGTAGGACAGCCCCTGCACGGCGAACCCGACGAAGCCACAACCGAGCTCGTCGATGGCCTCGACGAGCCGGGAGAGGGCCCATGGTTCGAGCCAGACGTCGTCATCGAGGAAGAGGACGTAGGGGGCGTCCGACAGCTCGAGCAGGTGGTGGCGGTTCTCCGCCACGCCGCGCCGCGGGAGGTGGTGGTCGACGGTGACGGGCGTCCCGTGCAGCTCGAGGACGCGGTCCACCCCCGCGACGAGCGGGTCGGTGTCGACCGGCTCGACGGACTGGTCACTGATGACCACCCGGAAGTCCGTGAACGTCTGGGCCGCCAGCCCGGAGAGGGTCACCGCGAGGGCAGGAGGACGGTCACAGCTCGGGACGAGGACGTCGACGCCACCGCTCATCGACTGCCCTCCGCGGGTACCGGCGTCGGGCCCTGTCCCCGGATCCGTTCGACGATCTGCGTCGTGGACCGGCCGCCGACGTAGTCGACGAGGACGACCTCGCCGCCGAGGCGATCGACGAGTGGGGCCTCCGGAAGCATGTCGACGTTGTAGTCGCCTCCCTTGACGTAGACGTCGGGCCGCACCAGCTCGATCAGGTCCCGCGGGCTCTCCGCGTCGAAGAGGACGACGTGGTCGACCGAGCGCAGGGCGGCGAGCAGCCCGGCGCGTTCGGCCTCGGGGACGATGGGCCGGTCCTCGCCCTTGAGCCGTCGGACGCTGGCGTCGCTGTTGAGGGCCACGACGAGCACATCCCCGAGGGCTCGCGCCTGACGCAGGTACTCGACGTGGCCGGCGTGGAGGATGTCGAAGCACCCGTTCGTGAACACGATCCGGCGGCCGGCGACACGGTGTGCCGCGACGTGCTCGCGCAGCTCGCCCACCGACGTCACGCCCAGCCCGTCGTCGAGGCCGCGGCTCCGCTCGAGCAGGGCGGCTGCGGTGCAGCAGGAGGTCCCCGGTTCGTCGACGACGACACCGGCTGCCTGCTGCGCCAGGTCGGCCGCCGCCTCCGGCTCGGCGCCGGCAGCAAGCGCTAGGGCGAAGGCCGCGCTGACCGTGTCGCCCGCCCCGCACGTCTGCTGGGTCGCGCGGGCGACCGCGCGCGTGCGGTACGGCGGCCGGCCCCAGCGGTGCAGCAGGGTGCCGTCGGAGTCGACGGTGGTCAGGAGCATGTCGCAGTGCCATTCGCGGAGCAGCTCCTGAGAGCGCGTGGCGAGGTGCTGCACCCGTTCGGCCCTTGTCGCCGCCGCGGAAAGCCCGTCGACCTCGGACGCGCTCGGGGTCATCGCCGTGACGCGGCAGTCGTCCCAGCGGTGGAAGTCGTGCCCGTCCACGATGATCGGCCCGCGCAGCCGGTTCCGCTCCCGACAGAACCGGCGGATGAAGCCGTCCGTGAGCGCGCCGTTGCCGTAGTCCGCGACGATCACGGCGTCGACATGCTCAAGACGCTCGATCGTCCGGTCGCCGAGCCGGGCAAGGGCGCTGGCGCTCCACCCGACGTGCGCCTCTGTGTCGAAGCGGCTCATCACCTGGCCATCGACCACGAGCCGCGACTTGGTGGCGGTGCTCCGCGCCGAGTCGACCACGATGGCGGAGTCGTCGACCCCGCTGTGACGCAGGATGCGTCTCAACCGCTCGCCCGACTCGTCCGCGCCGACGATCGCAGCCAGCACGACCTGGGCGCCGAGCGCGGCGGCGTTCGCCGCGCAGTTCGCCGCGGAGCCGGGCGCCCAGTCGACGTGGTCGACCTCGTGGACCGGCACCGGCGCCTCCCGCGCGAGACGACCGCAAGCTGCATACATCCACGCGTCGAGCACCGCGTCGCCGATCACGAGCAGCCTCACCCGCGGGAAGCGATTGAGAAGCTCACGGACTCGGGTCTGCATGAGAAGTCGGATACCCGCTCTCCTCCACGACAAGCAGAAGGCGCGGACCTCCCAGCCAACCCTCAGGCAGAGCGGTAGCGGCGGACCCCCGACACCATCTCGCTGACGACGAGGCCACGCTCTGCGAGGACCTGCAGGTGAGCAGACGTCTCGAGGACCGCGAGCATCTCGTTGAAGGGATCCATCTCCGCGAGCCGCCGTCGCCGTCGGGTCCAGTACAACTGGCCGGCCACCTCGAAGGCGGTCTCGGCGCCCGTGTCGAGCGCACGCAGTGTCAGGTCGAGCCGCTCCTCGTGATGGGCGAGCAGCTCGTCGACCCGCTCGTGGACGCTGCTCGTCACCGGTCCGTGGGCGGGCAGCAAGCGCGCGTCCGGCATGGCACGGACGAGGTGGAGGGACGTGAGGTAGTCCCGCAACGGCGACTCCGGCCGGACCGCCTCGAAGCCGATCGACGGCGTGATCTGGGGCAGCACATGGTCGCCCGCGAAGAGCAGGGCGGCCACCGCGTCGTGGTAGACGAGGTGCCCGCTCGTGTGGCCGGGCGTCTCGATCGCCGCGAGCGAGCGGTCACCGACGGCGACGACGTGCCCGTCCTGCAACCACTGGTCCGGGGCGGCCCACTCATCGGCGTCGATCGGTGGTGGCTGGTAGCTGGCGAGGCGGTCGGCGAGCTCCTTCGCGCCGGCCTCACGAAGCATCGGCACCTGGGCGACGTCGAGCTCGGCGTCGCCGCCCTGCCCGGCCCGCTCGGTGAGGAGGTCGAGGGTCGCCCGTTCCCCGACGCCGAGGGCCACGGTCGCGCCATACCGCTTCCGGACGATCGAGGCGTTCGTGTAGTGGTCGCGGTGCGCGTGTGTGACGAGGAACCGGTCGATGTGCTCGAGCCCGAAGCCGATGCTGTCGAGGGCCGCCGCCAACGCGTCCTCGGCCGCCTCGATGGCCCAGCCGCCGTCGATGAGGGTGAGCCGGTCCGCGTCCGCGATTGCATAGACGTTGACAGCGCGCAGGCCGTCGTTCGGGAGGGGCAGCGGCATCCGATGAATGCCGAGCGCGACCTCGAAAGCGCCGGGGCGTGTCCAGGCGTCACGCTCCTCGCGCTCGGTCACCTGTTCTGTCATGTGGCGTCTCCGTCGGGCTCGGTCTCCCCGGCAGTATGCCGCTCAGGGCCTTCCCGCTCCCCCACCGGGTACCGCGCCACTCGAGGAGGTCTGGGTCAGCCCTGCTTGGCGGAGAGGGCCAGGCCGTCGAGCAGGTACCGCTGGGCGAAGGCGAACACGATGATCATCGGCACCGTGGCCAGGAGGGTCGCCGCCATGGCGATCTCCCAGTGGTACTCGCCGGAGAGCGCGAAGGCGTCGATGATCTGCTTGAGCCCGCGCGGCATCGTGAAGTACTGCTCGGTCTGCAGGTAGATCAGCGGCTTCATGAGATCCGACCAGCTCGCCTGCATCTCGAAGACGAACACGATGATCAGGGCGGGCCGGCACAGCGGCAGGGCGATCCGGCGGAACAGCCCGAAGAAGCCGCACCCGTCGATCCGCGCCGCCTCGAAGAGCTCGCGCGGCACGCCGAGGAAGAACTGGCGGAGCAGGAAGATGTAGAAGGCCGACCCGAAGAGGTTCGCGGCCCACAGCGGCACCTGGGTGTCGACGAAGCCGAGGCGGTTCCAGATGAGGTAGACCGGGATCATCGTCACCGCGCCGGGCAGCATCATCGTCGACAGGACGAGCCCGAAGAGCACGCCGCGCAGCCGGAAGCGGAAGTAGGCGAAGCCGAACGCGACGGCGGCGCTCGAGATGGTCACGGTGATGGCGGCCATGAACGCGACGACCGTTGAGTTGATGAGCCACTGCAGGACCGGACCCGCGTTCCACACCTCGACGAAGTTGCTCCACTGGACGTGGTCCGGGACCAGCTTGTTGTCGAAGACCTCGGTCTTCGGCTTCAGCGAGGCACTGACCAGCCAGACCAGCGGGTAGACGAAGGCGACGGACGCGACGGCGAGCAGCAGCAGCCGCACCAGCGTCCCCGGTGTGAGGCCACGCGCACGGGTGATCATCTGTCCCCCTCGTAGTAGACGAGCCGGTTGCCGACCTTCACCTGGATCACCGTGATGACCAGGATGATGACGAAGAGGAGCCAGGCCATCGCCGAGGCGAAGCCCATCTTGAAGAACTGGAAGGCGTTCTGGAACAGGTAGACCATGTAGACGAGCGACTCGTCGGACGCGCTCGCCTTCTGCTGCGGCCCGTAGAACATCGTGTAGGCCTGGTCGAACATCTGCATCGCCGCGATGGTGTGCGTGATGACCGTGAAGAAGAGGGCTCCCGAGATCATCGGTAGCGTCACATGGAAGAACCGCCGAGCCGGCCCGGCCCCGTCGAGCATCGCGGCCTCGTAGAGCTGCTTCGGCACGTTGTTGAGCGCCGCGAGGTAGATGACGACGGTGCCACCGACGGTCCAGAGGCTCACCATGGCCAGCGAGGGCTTCAGCCAGGACGGATCGGTCGTCCAGTTCGGCCCGTCGATCCCGAACCACCCCAGCACCTGGTTGACCAGGCCGGTCTGCCCGTTGAGCAGCAGGAGGAACATCGCCCCGGCCGCGACGGCGGGCGTCATGACGGGCAGGTAGAAGACGGTCCGGAAGAAGCCGCGGGCACGACCGACCTTGTGCAGCAACATCGCCAACCCGAGCGCGACGACGGTGCCCAGCGGGACGAAGAGAGCGGCATACACGAAGGTGTTGGCCAGCGACTTCGCCACCCGCGGGTCGTCCATGAGCTGCTGGTAGTTCGCCAGCCCGACGGGGTCGGAGGGGCGGACCACCGAGTAGTCGGTGAACGACAGGAAGAGGCTGGCGACCATCGGCCCCGCCGTGAAGACGAGGAAGCCGAAGATCCACGGCAGGAGGAAGAGGTATGCCGCCCTGCTTTCCTTGCGCTGCAACGATCCTCGCGCCCGGGCTGCGCGGACGCCTCGAGCCGTGCGAATGGCCCGCTCAGCCATTCTTGCGCGCCTTGTCGTAGGCCGCCTGAGCCTCCTTCTGCGCCTGGTCGAGAGCGGTCTGGGCGGGGGTCCCGGTCAGGACCTTCTCGGCGGCGCTGCGCCAGGCGGCGTCGATCTCGGAGCCGGCCGGCGACGGGTTGAGCGCCTTCGCGACGTCAAGCGTTGCGTAGTAGTTGTTGATCGCCTGCTCGAAGCCGGCGTCCGGCACCTTGGTGAGGTACTTCGCCTTGATCTCCTCGTCGGCCGGCTTGTTGGCCGTGAAGAGGCCGGTGAAGAAGCTCTTGTCGGCCTTGACCTTGGCGATGCGGGCGTCGGCCGCCTTCATCCACGTGTCCTTGCTCGTCATCGTCTTGGCCCAGGCGCACGCGGCGAGCGGGTTCTTCGCGCCCTTGGGGATGACCCAGGCGTTGCCGCCGACCGTGCTGATGGGGTTGCCGCCATGATCCGTGAACGGGGTCGACTGGAGCTTCAGCCCCTTGGGGATGAAGTCGCGCAGGACGTTGACATACCAGTTCTCCATCGGGAACGCGGCGACGGCGTGGGACGAGATCGGGTTGTTCTCGCTGAAGATGTCGTGGGCGTCACGGAACGCCTTGAAGGAGGCCCAGCCGCCCTGGTCCTTGACCAGGCTCGCCGCGAAGTCGAGCGCCTCAACGGCCTTGGGGTCGTTGAGGTTTGGCGATCCGTCCTCCTTGACGAGGTCGACGCCGTTGGCCATAGCCCAGAGCGGGAAGTCCTCGGGGAGCTTGGGGTCGAAGCCGATCGAGCTGAGCTTGCCGCCCTTGGCCTGGTGCAGCTTGTCGCTCGTCTGCTTGAGCGCCTGCCAGTCCTTCGTCTGAATGTCGCTCGCCTGCAGGCCGGCGTCGGCGAGCGCCTTGCCATCGATGAGATTGGTTGTCACGACGTAGAACTCGGGGATGCCGTAGAGCTTGCCGTCGAGGGTGAGCGTCTTGAGCGCGGCCTCACGATACTGGCTCGTGTCGATCTGCTGCCCGTCGACGCACGCCTCGAAGGGCACGACGGCCTTCTGCGCGGCATAGGTGCCGACGAGGTTGCGGTCCATGTAGACCACGTCGGGCGGGTTGCCGCTCGCGAGCGCTGTGAGGAACTGTTGGGCGTCGAAGCTGCCCTTCGTCTGGGAGACCTCGACCTTCGGGTAGGCCGCCTTGAAGGCTGCGATGCGCGCCTGGCCGACCTCGTCCTCGCCGCCGAAACCCATGATCTTCAAGGTGCCGGTCGGGCTTCCACTGAACTCGCCACCGCCGGTTGCGCCGCCGCCCTGCGCGCCGTCTCGGGAGGAGCTGCCCCCGCCGACGCCCGCACAGCCGGCCAGCAACGCGACCGCGCCGACCGCCAGGATGTTCCTGACCCGCATTTCCGCCCCTCCAGTCTTCGACGTCAAAGCGTCCTCGAAGCGGAATTACCCGTGGACACACAGGACAAACACAAGCGGCCCGACGCCGAGGCGTCGGACCGCATGTGGTCAGCCGAGCCGTGTGGGTGGCGCGGCGGGCGGCGGGACTACCACCAGTGAGATCGTCCGCCGATGGCGTGGCCAGCGGCCCCGAGGGCCCACAGGATGATCCCGAGGACGACGAGGATGATGCCTATCGTCCAGAGGATGCTGATCTTGAGGATCAGGCCGAGTATCAAACAAATGATCCCGAGGATGATCATGAAGCCTCCTAGTTCGGTTGACACTCCCGCAGTACCCCCGAGCCGGTTCTCCTAATCTAGGCTCATTCGTCTTCTCTGCGGCGCTTCTCCTGCTCCCGCGTTTCGCGGCGGGCCGTCGCGTCCGTCCCTCGAGGCGTCCGCGGCTTGCGTCCCCACGAGAAGCCGGCGAACCCGCCGACAAGGATGACGAGGACGATGATGAGAAGGATGAGCCCGAACTGGTCCTTCATCCCAGACCTCCTCCCAGATGTCCCGTGTCCCGTGCCCGTCCGCGGAGCGCCCAAACGGGCGGCCGCACGTCCCCGGCCCACGTGCCGGATCAGCCGCTCGTATGCCGCTCGCCGGCCGAGGTGCGCCGTGCCCCTCCCGCTCCGTCCACCTCGGGGGCGCACCGCATGAAGGGATGGCAGCGGCACTCAGGCGAGCAGTTCGCGCGCCACGACGAGGTCTGCCACGAGGGCCGCGAGGTCCGCATCGCGCTGCCTCGAGCGCAGGACCGACGACGGGTGCGCGGTCGCGACCGTGGTCGGCACCACGCCGGCTGAGGTGAGGCCCTCCGGCCACGGGGACGGCTTGCCACGCAGGGCCCCCACCCGGAACCCCGACCCGTAGACCGCCTGCCCGGCGGTGGCGCCGAGGAGGACGACGACCTCGGGGCGCACGAGCTCCAGCTCGGTCAGCAGCCAGGGCTCGCACGCCGCGACCTGCCACCGGACCGGAGACTTGTGGATCCGCTTGCCGCCGTCGCGCACGAACCGGAAGTGCTTGACGACGTTGGTCTTGTAGACGCTGGTCGGCTCGATCCCGGCCTCGCCGAGCGCCCGGTCGAGCAGGCGGCCGGCAGGACCGACGAAGGGCAGGCCCTGCTTGTCCTCCTGGTCGCCGGGCTGCTCCCCGACGAGCATGAGCCGGGCCGGGACGGGCCCGTCACCCATGACCCCCTGGGTCGCGTCCCGGTAGAGGTCGCAGCCGCGGCACTCCTGCACGGCCGACCGCAGGCGCTCCTCGTCGGGCTGCTCGGGAATCCAGGGGCCTGCCCCGGGGTAGTCGTCGCGGGCCATCAGGTCCCCTGCTCCACCGTGAACCACCGGAAACCATGACCGCCGACCTCGACCCGGGCGACGCCGCCGTCGGCGAACGGCAGCCGGCTGCCGTCGAAGCGGTCGACGAGCACACCGGTGTCGAGCGTGCCCGGCAGGTCGAGCTCCACCAGGGCGCCGTGCTCACCGAAGTTGTGCAGGGCAACCATGATCCAGCTGTTGTCGGGGGCCCTGCAGAGGTGCGCCACGACGGCGTCGTTGTCCTGCTCGATCAGCTCCAGCGAGGACCAGGCCAGCTGGGGAGCCTCCCGGTAGGCACGGATGAGCCGCTGCATGAAGCGCCACATCGAGTCCGGGTCCCTGCGCTGGGCCTCGACGTTGATCGTCTTCGGCCCCCAGTCGCCGTCGGGCATCGGGCGGACCCACCGTTTCGTCTCGGCCTGGGAGAACCCGCCCTCGGGGCTCCACTGCATCGGGGTCCGCACCGCGAACCGCCCCTCGACCTCGAGGTTCTCGCCCATCCCGATCTCCTCGCCGTAGAAGAGGCACGGCGAGCCGGGCAGGGAGAAGACGAAGGCGTAGGCCAGACGGGTGCGCGCGTCGTCCTGGAGCATCGTCGGGACCCGACGGCGGATGCCCCTGCCGTAGATCCGCATCTCCCGGTCGGGGGCGAAGGCGGCGAAGACGTCCTCGCGCTCCTTGTCGGTCAGCAGGTCGAGCGTCAGCTCGTCGTGGTTGCGCACGAAGGTGGCCCACTGGTTCGTCGTACCCACGGCGAGCCGATGCTCGAGGCTCTTGACGAGGGAGCGACCGTCCTGCCGCGCCAGGGCGAGGAACAGGTGCTGGGCTGTCATGAAGTCGAACTGCATGTGCAGGCCGTCGCCGATGTCGTCGCCGAACCACTTGAGCTGCTCGTCGTAGTGGAGGTTCACCTCGCCGAGGAGCACCCCGTCACCCGACCGGCGCGCCACGAACTCGCGGATCTCCCGGAGGTAGGCGATCGACGAGTAGTGCGCGGCCTTCTCGTCGACGCCGTCGTTGTCGAAGAGGTAGGGCACGGCGTCGACCCGAAAGCCGGCGACGCCAAGCTCGAGCCAGAAGCCGATGTTCTTCGCGATCTCCTCCCGCACCCTGGGGTTCGCGACGTTGAGGTCTGGCTGGTGGGAGTAGAAGTGGTGCAGGTAGTACTCGCCGGTCTTGTCGTCCCGCGCCCAGTTGCTCGACTCGACGTCGGGGAAGATGATGCTCTGCCGCGCGTTCCTCGGCGGCTTCTTGCGCCAGACGTAGTAGTCGCGGAACCGGTTCGTCGTGTCCTTGCGGGCCTCCTTGAACCAGGGGTGCTGGTCCGAGGTGTGGTTCATGACGAAGTCGATGATCACGCGGATGCCACGCGAGCGGGCCATCCGGACCAGCTCGACGAAGTCGCCGAGGCTGCCGAGGCGCCGGTCGACGACGTAGAAGTCCGAGATGTCGTAGCCGTCGTCGCGGTCCGGCGTCTCGAAGAAGGGCATGAGCCAGATGCAGGTGACGCCGAGCTCGGCGAGGTAGTCGATGCGGTCGATCACGCCCTGCAGGTCGCCCTGGCCGTTGCCGTCGGTGTCGACGTAGGTCTGCGGGTCCAGGCAGTAGATGACCGCGTTGCGCCACCACAGGTCGGCCGTGTCACTCGTTCTCAACGCGGTCCTCCTCTTGCGGCTCCTCGGCGAAGGCCGGGAGGACGTCTGCGGAGAAGGCGTCGATGAACGGCTCCTGCCACGGGCCGACGAAGTGGAGGTAGACCTCGTCGAAGCCGAGCTCGAGGTCGGCCCGGATCCACTCGACGTGCTGCTCGGGATCGGCGGACACGCGGACGGCGGCACGGACCTGGTCCTCGGTCACGTGGCGCGCCAGCTCGTCGAACCCGTCCACGGTCTCGACGTCGAGCACGAGGGGCGGGCCGAACACGCCGGCGGGCCAGTGGTCCATGGCAAGGTCGATGGCCTCGTCCTCGGTGGGGGCCCAGCTGAGGTGGACGAGCAGCGCGAGCCATCCCCGCCCGCCGCCGTGCCGATAGGCATCCGTGACGCGGTGGAGCGTCTCTGTGGGCTGGCCGATGGTGACGAGCCCGTCCGCCCAGCGGGCGTGCCACTGTGCGGTCTCCTCGGTGATGGCGGTGCCGAGGAGCGGCGGTGGGGCCTCTGGGCGCGACCACACCCGGGCTCGGTCGACGGAGACGAGGCCGTCGTGGCTCACCTCCTCGCCGGCGAGGAGCCGGCGCATCGCGTCGACGCACTCGACGAGGCGCCGCTCGCGCAGCTCCTTGCGTGGCCAGCCGGTGCCGGTCACGTGCTCGTCGATCGCCTGGCCCGAGCCGAGCGAGGCCCAGAACCGGCCGGGGAACATCTGGGCGAGGGTGCCCATCGCCTGGGCGAGCACGGCCGGGTGGTAGCGCTGGCCGGGCGAGGTGAGCACCCCACAGGTCAGGCTCGTCCGCGCGAGGGCGGCGCCGAGCCAGGACCAGGCATGTCCGGCCTGCCCCTGGTGGGACGTCCACGGGGAGAGGTGGTCGGCGCAGAGGGCGGCGCCGAAGCCGGCCGCCTCGGCGTGGACGACGTCGGTGAGCAGCTGGGACGGCGCGACCTGTTCGTGGGCACAGTGGAACCCGATCGTCGCCATGCCCGCTCTCCTGCCCGCCGAAGCCGAACCGAAACGAGGCCCGTCGCCGGGCCGGGCTGGGACGCCACGGCTGAGCGGGCGCGGGGTGAGCGGCATACGGAGCGGGTATGCCGCTCACGCCCCGCCCTCAGGTCAGGTGGAGGGGGTGCACGGCTGGGCCCTCGATGACCTCGCCCTGCTCGGTGAAGCGGGAGCCGTGGCACGGGCAGTCCCAGGTCGTCTCCGCGGTGTTCCAGCGCAGCCGGCAGCCGAGGTGCGTGCACGTCGGGGTGTCGCGCGTCAGCCGGTCCTTGACAAAGTCGATGCTGTTGCCGAGGTTGGCCCTCGCCGTCTCGATGACCGACTCGACGTCACCGATCCGGCCGACGTCGAAGGTGGGCAGCCAGGGCGACTCGCGGTCGGCGAGCAGGTCGACCAGCATCAGCGCGGCGGCCGTGCCGTTGGTGAGCCCCCACTTGGCGAAGCCGGTCGCGACCAGGACCCGGCCGCGCAACGGCGCCTGGCCCACATAGGGGAGGCGGTCACTGGTCGCGTAGTCCTGGGCGGACCACCGGTAGTCGATCCCCTCGACGTCGAAGGTCGCCCGCGCCCACCGCTCGAGGGCCGCGTACTGCTCGGTGGTGTCGACGTCCGCTCCCACCTGGTGGCCCTGACCCACGACGACCAGACCCGTCGGCCCGGCATCCGGCCAGGGGCGGGTCGAGTAGGTCGGCGAGTCGGCCGAGATCGTCATCGTCGTCGGCGCCTCCGTCTGGAGGCGGACGGCGAGGCCATAGGAACGCATCGGCGTGGTCCGGGCGAAGCAGCCGGCGATGACGCCGAGCGGCAGGAGCGTCGCGACGACGCAGTGGCTGGCCCGGATGGCGTGTCCCTCGGCCGTCACCTCGACGGCGGAGTCCCCGATGTCAGCGATGTCCGTGACGCGCGACCGTTCGAAGAGCTGGCCGCCGGCGTCCGTGAACGCCTTCGCGAGGCCGGTGAGGTAGCGGCCGGCGTGGAGATGGGCCTGGTCGTCGAAGCGGACCGCGGCGGGCACCTCGAAGGGCAGTCCGGTGTCCCGCGCCAGCCCGGCGGGTAGGCCGAGGGCGGCCGCCTGCTGGGCCTCCGCGGCCATCTGGTGGGCGAGCTCCTCGGAGCGGCTGTAGACGAAGGCCGGCGCCCTCGTGAAGCCGCAGTCGAGACCGAGCTCGGCGACCAGGCTGGCGACCCGTTCGAGGCCGGCCTCGTTCGCCTCGGCATAGCGGCGGGCGTTGTCGAAGCCGTGCCGCTCGACGAGATCGGCATAGATGAGGCCGTGCTGCGAGGTCACCTTGCCGGTCGTGCCGCCGCTCGTGCCGGAGGCCACCTGACGGGCCTCGACGACGGCCACCTGCGCCCCCGCCTGATGCGCGAGCAGGGCGGTCGTGAGACCGGTGATGCCCGCGCCGATGACGACGACGTCGACGGACAGGCGCCCCTCGATCGGTGGGTGTACGGGCCGGTCCGCGGTGGCGAGCCATACGCTCTCGTGCTGCATCTGGCTCCCCTACCCACTCGCCCGGTTGAGGTATGGCGGCTGCCGGAGCGGCGCCCCCAATACCTCAAGCCGAGGAAGGAGAGCTCGTCAGCGGCCGGTGCCCCCGTAGACGACGGCCTCCTCCGCGGCGTCGAGGCCGAACGCCGTGTGGACCGCGCGCACGGCGTCCTCGACTTGGTCGGCGCGGGTCACCGCCGAGACGCGGATCTCGGAGGTCGAGATCATCTCGATGTTGATGCCGGCGTCCGCGAGCGCGCGGAAGAACCGTGCCGAGACGCCCGGGTGGGACTTCATCCCGGCGCCGACGAGCGAGATCTTGCCGATCGCGTCGTCAAGGCGCAGGTCCTCGTAGGCGACCTCGCCCTTGATCCCCTGCAGCACGCTGATCCCCTTGGCGCCGTCGCCCTGCGGCAGCGTGAAGGAGATGTCCGTCTTGCCGGTCTGGGCCGCCGACACGTTCTGCACGATCATGTCGATGTTGATCTCCGCCTCGGCGATCGCACCGAAGATCGTCGCGGCGGCGCCGACCTCGTCGGGGACACCGACGATCGTGATCTTGGCCTCGCCCTTGTCGTGCGCGACGCCGGTGATGATCGGTGCTTCCACAGCGCCTTCTCCTTCGTAGGGGTTGTCCTTGATCCACGTGCCGGGCTTCTGCGACCAGGAGGAGCGCACGTGGATGGGGATGCCGTAGCGGCGGGCGTACTCGACGCAGCGCAGGTGCAGGATCTTGCTGCCGTTCGCGGCGAGGTCGAGCATCTCCTCCATCGACACGACGTCGAGCTTGCGGGCGGTCGGCAGGACCCGCGGGTCCGCAGTGAAGACCCCGTCGACGTCGGTGTAGATCTCGCAGACATCCGCGTTGAGGGCCGCGGCGAGGGCGACGGCGGTCGTGTCCGAACCGCCGCGCCCGAGGGTCGTGATGTCCTTCGTCGTCTGGCTGACGCCCTGGAATCCGGCGACGATCGCGATGTGGCCGGCGTCGAGCGCGTTCTGGATGCGACCGGGCGTGACGTCGATGATGCGGGCCCGACCGTGGACCTCGTCGGTGATGACCCCGGCCTGCGACCCGGTGAAGGAACGGGCCTCGGCGCCGAGCTGGGCGATCGCCATCGCGACGAGGGCCATCGAGATCCGCTCGCCCGAGGTGAGCAGCATGTCGAGCTCGCGTGCCGGCGGGGCGGGCGTCACCTGCTCGGCGAGGTCGAGCAGGTCGTCGGTCGTGTCACCCATCGCGGAGACGACGACGCAGACCTTGTTGCCCGCCCGCTGCGTCTCGACGATCCGACGGGCGACGCGCCTGATCGCCTCGGCGTCGGACACGGACGATCCGCCGTACTTCTGGACGACGAGGCTCACACTGACTCCCGGGACGACTCGACTTGGGCCGTGTCGATTCTAGGGACGCCCTCCCCGGCACCACGCCCCGCGGTCGTCCCCTGAGACACGCCGAGTCCTACCGCAACTCACCGGCTCACCGACAGCGCACCCGGCTCGGAGCCCGGGGTGTTGACGACAACCCGGTGCGTTGCGCCGGTCAGGGGTGCAGCGCGTCGAACTCGGCCTCGGCGACCTCCTCCTCGTCGGCGTCGAGGCGCAGGTGCGACAGCACCGACTGGAGTACCCGCAGCGCGCTCGACGCGCGGTCGCCCCACGAGGAGAGGTAGCTGAACTGCCACCACCAGAGCGCCTCGGCGGTTCGGCCGGCCGCGAAGTGCTTGAGCCCGTGGGTCAGGGCCAGCGCGATGTCGGCGAGGTCGTTGCTGATGGCGCCCGGCGCCCGCTCGGCAGAGGTGAGCGGGTCGACGACGTCGGCGTACTCGTCGATGCCCGTGAAGAGGTTCGCCAGGCCGGTGCGGAGCGGGTCGGCGTCCTCGTCCGGGCCGAGGTCGGTCTCGTAACGCTCCTCGGGCACCACGTCCTGGATCGCACCGAGCCGCGCCCCGGCGACGAGGATCTGCGAGAGGGCGAGGGTCAGGACGGGGATCGCGGTGTCGGGAGAGCTGCCGGACGCGACCTCCGTGACCGTCGTGAGGTAGGCACTCGCCTCGCGCGCCGTCAGCTCGGCAAGGGTGGTGAGGTCGTCGGCGCCGCTCGCTTCGGTGGTCATGTGGCCTTCCCCGTTGGGTGTGTGGAGGTATGCCGCAGAGCTTGCTCCGCGGCCACGTTCAGTCTCTCGCGTGGCGGGTCATGCGTCGACCCGGCGGCGGCCCTCGAAGGCCCGGCCCAGGGTCACCTCGTCGGCGTACTCGAGGTCACCGCCGACCGGCAGGCCCGAGGCGAGGCGGGTGACGGCGACGTCCGGGACGGTGGTGCGCAGCAGCCGGCTGAGGTAGGTCGCCGTCGCCTCGCCCTCGAGGTTCGGGTCGGTGGCGATGATGACCTCCTGCACCTCCCCGCCGGCGAGGCGCTGCATCAGCTCCCGGACGCGCAGGTCGTCTGGGCCGACGCCGTCGATGGGGCTGATCGCCCCGCCGAGCACGTGGTAGGTGCCCCGGAACTCACGGGTGCGTTCGATCGCGACGACATCCTTGGGCTCCTCCACGACGCAGATCGCGGAGTGGTCGCGGCGGGGGTCGGCGCAGATCCGGCAGCGCTCACCCTGGGCGACGTTGCCGCACTCCTCGCAGAAGCGGACCTTCGCCTTGACCTCGGTGAGCGCGGTGACGAGCCGCGTCACGTCCTCGGCGTCGGCCTGCAGGAGGTGGAACGCGATCCGCTGGGCGCTCTTGGGGCCCACCCCGGGGAGTCGCCCGAGTTCGTCGATGAGGTCCTGGACCGCGCCTTCGTACACGACCTCACCCTATGTCGTCCCGCCGGCACCCCCCGACATCGACAGTGCACTTCTCCCAATCGACCGTGCGCCATTCCCAATCGACAGTGCAGCAATCCCTATCGACCGTGCGCCATTCCCGATCGACAGTGCAGCAATCCCCGTCGACAGTGCAGCTTTCCCAGTCGACAGTGCAGCCGTCCCCGTCGACAGAGCGGCTTTCGAAGACGAGCGTGCAGCAATCCCGATCGACCGTGCACTCAGGCCCTCAGGGGCCCTGATGGTTCGGCACCTCGTTGTAGCCGGGGGCCCGTTCCTGGCCGGTCAGCCCGGCAATGGCCTCCATGACGTCATCCGTGAGCTGGCGCCGGGCCTTGCCGGGTGGCAATCCCTGGTAGGCCTCGATCGGGATCATCGTGCCGAACTTGACGGTCACCTTGGCGAGGGTCGGGAACCTCGCTCCAACCGGTTGGATCTTGTCCGTGCCAATCAGCCCGACGGGCACAACGGGCACCGCGGCGTTGAGCGCGAGCCAGGCCAGGCCGGTGTGTCCCCTGTAGAGGCGACCATCCCTCGAGCGCGTGCCCTCTGGGTAGATGCCGAAGGCATCACCTGCACGGAGCACCTCGAGGCCCTTGTCCAGGCTCTCCTGGGCTGCGGTCGCGGAGTGACGGTTGACCGGCACCATGCCCACCGCGTCGAAGAACCCCTTCCGGAGCCGGCCACCGAGGCCCGTTGCGGTCCAGTACTCCTCCTTGGCAAGGAACCGGACCTGGCGCGGCGAGGCGAGCGGGATCGCGAAGGAGTCGATGAAGCTGAGGTGGTTGCTGGCGAGGATGACTGCGCCGGAGCGGGGCACGTTCTCGGCGCCGATGATCGTGGGGCGGTAGAGCGCACGGCTCAGCGGGACGAGGACTCCGCGGCTGAGGCTGTACAGCATGGGGCCACTTTAGGGGTGCACCGGGCTGCCAGCCTGCACACGTTCACGACGCGGTGGGGAATCGGCGCGATCTACCTCACACCCGCCCTACGACGGCCCAAGCGGTGGCCCGAACGTCGAAGGGAGCCTCCCCCATCCGCTCGCGGCACCGTTGGCGCAGCGCCTCGCGCTTCTCCGTGGTCAGGCCGCGGACGTAGTCGCCGGCCGGACCGACACCGAGCGTGTATGGCTCCCACCACTCGTCGAACGACGTGTAGGTGACCGCCACCTCCAGCTCCGTCTCCTCGACCTCGGTCAGACCTGCCTTCTCGAAGTAGGTCGGGAGCTGGCCCCGGACCGCGCCGGGCAGCCCCTCGTCGCCGGGCACCGTCGGCTCGAGCTCCTGGGCGGCAAGCATCAGCAGGCTGACGGGCGCACGCTGTCCCCCGATGTCCCACACGGTCGCCGCCACGATGCCGCCCGGTCTCGTCACCCGCCGCATCTCGGCGAGACCTGCAACCGGGTCGGGCATGAAGTGGACGACGAGCGACGCGAGAGCGAGATCGAACTCGCCGTCTGCCCAGGGGAGGTCTGCGGCCGTGGCGTCGCGGACGTCGACCTCCGGCAGCCGCTTGTGCAGCGCCTCCCGGAATGGCGCTGAGGGGTCGGCGGCATGGACCCGGTCGCTGCCGTAGCGGTCGACGAGGACTGAGGTGAGCGCGCCCGGACCGCAACCGATATCGAGCGCGATCGCCTCGGCGGGTGGTGAGAGCCAGTCGACGAACTGCGTCGCGAGCGGCTCTGAGTAGCGCCCCATGAACTGGCTGTAGGCGTCGCCGGCGACATCGAAGGCCATCTCGTGACGGTAGCCGCGACTCGGAGTCGGTGCGCCGCTATTCGTCGAACTCGTGGAGCACTCTGCCGCCGAGGACCTTCTCGATCACGGCGCGGCCGACGTCGGTCGAGACCTCGATGTCCTCGTCGTCGTCGCTCACGGCCGAGTCGTCGGTGAAGGGCTTGCGAGCCTCGTCCTTGCTCGGCCGGGTGGGAGCTCCCGCGCGGCGGGCGGCATCGAGCGACGCGCGGACCGCGTCGGCCCCCGAACGGGTGCTCCGGGGTGCCGCCTGCTGGCGGTTCTCCGGCTCGGGCGGCACCCCGGTCGTGGAGGCCTCGCTCGGCTCCGGCTCGGGGTCCTGCTGACGGCCGGCGGTCGGCGCCACCGGGCCGGTGGCCCAGTCGGGGGGCGCGGTCGTCACGCTCCCCCAGCCGGCGTTGTCCTCGAGGGACCGGCGCGGCGGTGCCGGGGCGAGCCCCGCATCGGCGATGGCGCCAGCGTTCCCCGGGGGCGCCGGGGGTGCCGCCCGCAGTGACGGTGCAGGGTACTGCGACACCGTGGCGGCCTGTGCGGGTGCCTGCTCGGGGGCGGCCGGCTGCGGCGCCGCCTCCGGTGGTGCCGGCTCAGGAGGCGGAGGCGCCGCGGGGGCGGCCCCCTCCGGCTGGCTCCCGCCGAAGGCGGGCGCAGACGGCTCTTGGCCATGCCCGGGCTCCCACGCGTCGGGCGCGTGGACTCCGTCGACCTTGGCGTCGATCCCGAGCGCGTCGATGAGCGCCTGGCGCAGGATCTCCGCGTGGTTGCCCTGGCGGAACGTGTTGGCAATGCCCCCGGTCGCGATGCCGAGCGTGAGGACGCGCCCGTCGTAACCGATGACCTGGGCGTTCTGTGACACGAGGGTCCACGTGCCGCGGCGCATCTGGAAGACGCGGTTGAGGACATCGGGCCACGCTCGGCGGATCGCGTCGGTGTCGAGCCCACCGGCCCGACCCGGGCCCCCCTGGCTGGACTGGCCAGCCGCCGACGGGGCCGCTGGGGCGGGGCGATCACTCGACGGGGAAACTGGTGCGCCCACTGGGGCCGAGCGATCACTCGAGGGGGAAATCGACGGGGTCGCCGGTGCCGGTGCGGCGGAGCGATCACTCGAGGGGGAAACCGGCGGGGCCGCCGGTGCCGATGGGGCCGAGCGATCACTCGAGGAGGGAACGGGCGCGGGAGCCGGGGCGTGGCGTTCAGTGGAGGGGGCAACCGACGGGGTGGGTGGCGCATGGCGCTCCGTCGACGGGGGGAGCGGCTGGGTCGAGGAGCCGCTCGGGACCCCACCCACCTCGAGCCGGCGCTCGATGCGGTCGAGGCGAGCGGCATACCCCTGCTCTCCGGAGGCAGCCGGCAGCAGGATGCGGGCGCAGATGAGCTCGAGCTGCAGGCGCGGCGAGGTGGCGCCGGTCATCTCGGTGAGACCGGTGTTGACGATGTCGGCGGCCCGGGACAGGGCGCCCGGGCCGAACGCCGCCTGCTGCACCCGCATCCGCTCGAGCTGGTCCTCGGGGACGCCGCGCAGCACCTGGCCCGCGCCCTCCTGGACCGCCGCCACGATGATGAGGTCGCGCAGCCGCTCGAGCAGGTCCTCGACGAAGCGGCGCGGGTCGTGGCCCGACTCGATGACCCGGTCGACCTGCCGGAACGTCGCCGCACCATCTCCCGCGGCGAGCGCATCGATCGTCGCGTCGAGCAGCTCCGCGTCGGTGAAGCCGAGGAGCGAGACCGCGCCGTCGTAGGTGAGCCCCTCGGGACCGGACCCCGCGATGAGCTGGTCGAGCACGGACAGCGAGTCACGCACCGAGCCGCCGCCGGCCCGCGAGACGAACGACAGGACACCGGGCTCGACCGCCACCCCCTCCTGCTCGAGCAGCCGCTCCATGTAGGAGATGAGCTTCGCCGGCGGCACGAGCCGGAACGGGTAGTGGTGAGTGCGCGAGCGGATGGTGCCGATGACCTTCTCGGGCTCCGTCGTCGCGAAGACGAACTTCACGTGCTCTGGCGGCTCCTCGACGATCTTGAGCAGGGCGTTGAAGCCCTGCGGCGTGACCATGTGCGCCTCGTCGATGATGTAGATCTTGTAACGGCTCTGCGCCGGCCCGTAGCTCGCCCGCTCGCGCAGGTCGCGGGCGTCGTCGACGCCGCCGTGGCTCGCCGCGTCGATCTCGATGACGTCGACGCTGCCCGGGCCACCTCGTGCGAGGGCCACGCACGAGTCGCACGTGCCGCACGGCGTCGGCGTCGGCCCCTGCTCGCAGTTGAGGCAACGGGCGAGGATGCGCGCACTCGTCGTCTTGCCACAGCCGCGGGGGCCGCTGAAGAGGTAGGCGTGCCCGACTCGCGCCGTCCGCAGCGCCTGCATGAGCGGCTCCGTGACGTGCTCCTGGCCGATGACGTCGGCGAAGCTCTCGGGCCGGTAGCGGCGATACAGGGCGGTGGCCATGGCGAAAACCCTAACCGCCACCACCGACCCCCTCCTACGCCGCTCACTCCCCTGTGGACCGTCGACTGAGCGCGCCATCCCATCCGCGCCACAACGGCCCCAGGAAGCAGGAGCCCATCCCCTAGTCCGCACGCTGGTGACCTGCCCCGCCCAGAGGGGCAGCGGGCCCCCTGCACCGCTGAGCGGGGCAGCGGGCCCCCTGCCCCGCTCAGCGGTGCAGGTGACGAGGGAGCCAGGGGAGGTGGCGGGGGCGCGAGGCTGGCTGAGCGGCATACGGAGCGCGTATGCGGCTCACGGCGCTCCCGCGGGAGCGTGGGCTCGGCGTCAGTCGGGCCACTTGGGCTGGCGCTTCTCGAGGAAGGCCGCCATCCCCTCCTTGGCACCGGCGAGCTGCGACGCGGCCGCCATCACCTCGACGGCGATCGTGTAGGCGTCCGTCTCCGGACGGCCCAGCTGGGCGTGCAGGGTCTGCTTGCCGAGAGCCTTGCTCGCCCGGGAGCCCTTCGTGGCGCGGGCGAGCAGCTCGCTCACGGCGGTGTCGAGGTCGGCATCCGGCACGACCCTGTTGACCAGACCCCAGTCGAGCGCGGTCGGCGCGTCCACGACGTCACCGGTGAGGGCCATCTCCATGAGCCGTTTTCGGCCGATGCTCCGGGCCACCGGCACGGCGGGGGTGTGGCAGAACCAGCCGCCCTTGCCTCCCGGCAGCGCGAACCCGGCCGACTCCGCTGCGACGGCGAGGTCACACGAGGCGACGAGCTGGCAGCCGGCGGCGGTGGCGAGCGCGTGCACCCGGGCGATGACGACCTGGGGCACCGTCTCGATCGTCTGCATGAGCTCGGTGCAGAGACGGAGGAGGTCCCGCACGCCCGTGAGGTCGCGGGCTGCGACGTCGCCGAAGTCGTGCCCGGCGGAGAAGACCGGGGCGTTCGCGGCAAGGATGATCCCGGTCGCGTCCGTCTCAGCGGTCTCACGGAAGGCGCGCAGCAGCTCGGCCAGGTGGTCTTCCGAAAGGGAGTTGCGCCGCGCGGGCCGGTTCATGGTGACGGTGACCGTGTCGCCGTCCCGGCCGACGAGGAGGTGCTCGAAGTCGCTCATGGCTCGACCGTAACGCCAGCCTCTCCCCTGCGCCCGGCTCGCGACGACCTCCTCTGGGCAGATCCGCGATTACGTCCTGACCGGGACGTTTGTGACACTGGGCCCACCGACCTTTACGACATTCCGTAGGAGAGCCATGTCGCCCCGCACCCTGTACCGCCGGATCGCCCTCGCCGAGGTGGTGTCGTGGGCCCTGTTGCTGCTGGGGATGGCCCTCAAGTACGTGACCCGGACGACCGACCTCGGCGTCAAGGTGTTCGGGATGGTCCACGGCGTCGTCTTCATCGCGTTCTGCCTCTTCACGGTCCTGGTCTGGGTCAACCAGCGGTGGACCGCCCGTCAGGGTCTGCTCGGCCTGGCGAGCGCGGTCCCGCCGTTCCTGACGGTCTGGTTCGAGCGCCGGATGGAGCGCGCCGGCGCCCTCGAGGGCGCGTGGCGCCTCGGCCACACCGAGGCACGCCCGGAGAACGCCGTCGAGCGGGTGCTGCACGCGCTGCTCGCTCGACCGGCGGTCGCCGTCGCGGTCGGCCTCGTCGCCGTTGCTGCCCTGACGGGCGTCGCCCTCGTCGTCGGCCCGCCGGCCAGCGTCGGCGGCTGACACCTGGCTGGCCGTGCAGCGGGAGGCGGGTGAGCGGCATACGGTGGCATCGCGAGGAACCCGAGCGGGAGGCCACATGAGCACGATCACCCTGTTGCGCGGCGAGGTGCGCGCCGACGGCGTCGGCAAGACGATCGACACCACCACGCTCGTCCGGCCCACCACCGTGAAGGCGGACCCCGGGCAGTGCGTCGTGCTGCGCGGCCCGAACGGCTCCGGGAAGACCACGCTGCTCCGGATGATCGGCGGCCTGCTCGAGCCGACCGTCGGCACGGCCACGATCGGCGGGACGACCGCCGACGAACGCAACCCCGTCGTCCGTGCAGCGGTCGCGGCGCTCACCGGCACGCCGACGACGTATCGCGACCTCACCCTCATCGACCACCTCGTCCTCGTCGACTCGACGTGGGGCGGCGACCCGAACACCTCGGACGATCGGGGCCTCGGCCTGATGGCGCGGCTCGGGATCGGCCACCTGCACGACCGGTTCCCGCACGAGCTCAGCTCTGGTCAGGAGCAGCTGTTCCGGCTGGCGCTCACGTTCTCGCGGCCGAGCTCGGTGCTGCTGCTCGACGAGCCGGAGCAGCGCCTCGACACGAGCAAGCGCGTCACCGTCACCGAGCTGATCCGCGAGCGGGCCACGTCCGGCGGCACCGTGGTGATGGCGTGCCATGACCCGGAGATGACCGCCGCCCTCGCCCACCACGTCGTCGACGTCGACCCGGCCCGATGAAGGGTCCGGCCCCTCAGGCGGTCCTCGAGGTCGACGACCACGAGCTCGTCGGCCAGGCGGACTGGGTCATCGGCGGTGACGCCGGCCGCAAGGGACGCCGCCAGGCCTCGTACGCCGGCTACGTCGCCTTCCTCGCCGCGCTCGCCTACGGGTTCCCCATCGTCCAGGCCGTCGTCAAGACCGCCGACCCGGTGGCCCTGCGGGCCCAGCTCCAGACACCCCTTGCCTTCGGGGTGCTCGCCGCGGCGCTCGCCGCCATCCTCGCGTCGATGTTCGCCGCCGGCGCCTACCGCGGCCCCGTCGTGCCGCCGCTGCCGTGGATCGACCACGTCGTGACGGCGCCCATCGACCGGGCCGTCGCCGTCGGGCGGTGGTGGCGCCTCGCCCTCGGGCTGTGCATCTTCCTCGGCGCGCTCGCGGGCGTCACCGTCGGCGCCGGCGTGGCCTTCGCCGGGATGGCATCCTGGTATGCCGCTGTGCTCGTCACCCTCGCCGGCGCGGTTCTCGGGTGGCTGGCTGCATCCCTCTGGCTCTGGGGTCAGGTGCGCGCCTGGCCGGGGGCTGGCCGCGGCGCCGCGACTCTGCTGCGCGGCCGGATCGCATTGCGAACCTTGCACATCGAGGTGCTGCGCCGTCACGCGGCGAACAGCTCGACGATCGGCGGCTCCGTACTCTCCGGCAACCTGCGGACGGCGAGGCTCCAGCTCGCCAGGCCGATCCGGCACGGGCGGACCGCTCGACTGCGGCCCGGCGGCCCGACGACCGTCATCGTTCGGCGCGACCTGCTGGGGATGCGCCGGCTGCCGTCGACGTTCTGGACAGGCCTTGGCCTCAGCGCCATTGGTGCCGTGGTGATCTCGTGGGCCCTGACCCATCCGGTCGCGCCTGCGGTGTCCCTGACCTTGGGCCTGCTGCCGGCCTACTTCGGCTTCGGCGCCTGGGCCGAGGGCCTGCGACTGCAGGCGGACACGATCGGGACGCCTCCGCTCCTCGGCATCCCGCCGCGCACCGAGTCGCTCGCCCACCTCGTCGTGCCCTGCCTCCTGACCCTCGTGGCGCTGGGCGGCGGCCTCGCCACCGCTGCGGTCGTGGTCGGAGGGGTACCGGCGAGCGCCATCGGCCTTGTTGTCGTGCTCGTCGCCGTGCTGGCAGGGGGGCACCTGCTCGCGGCGTTCCGCGGCTCACCGCCGCGCTCGATGTTCCGCGCCGACTCGTCCGGCCCGGCGATCCTCATCGGCTGGTACATCCTGCCGACGGTCGCCGTCCTCGTCGTCGGGACGGTCGGGTTCGTGCTCGCCCGGGCAGACGTCACGGGCCTGCTCTGGGCCGCGCTGCTGGCGGCGGCCCTCGTGTCGTGGGGCCTCGGCCGGGGACAGCGCCTCAGCGAGGCGCACCGGGTCTGAGGGGCCCCGACCGCCCTTCCGCTACCGTCACGGCCATGACGGAGCTGCGTGTCCGGGACGTGACCGAGGACGACCTCCCCGCCATTCTGCGCATCCGCAGCCGCTCCTTCGGCCCGCTCGGCGAGGGCGGAGAGCGCTGGTGGCGCCGGGTCGCCGACGAGACGCTCGGCGGCCGGATGCTCGCCGTCGTCGACGCGTCCGACACCGTCCTGGCCGCCGGTCGGGCACGCCCCTTCGAACAGGTCTGGGGCGGGCGCCACCAGCCGATGGGTGGTGTCGCCGGCGTCTACGTCGACCCGGTCGCGCGGGGGCGCGGCGTGGCGTCGCTCCTCATGCGCGGGCTCCTCGACCGGATGGCCTCCCTGGGGGACGCCGTGTCGTGCCTGTTCGCCACCGCTCCCGGGCTGTATCGCGGTGTGGGCTACGAGTTCGGTGGGCCGCTCCCCCGGTTCACGTATGCCGCTCACGACCTTCGCGCGCTCCGCTCGCTCTCGGGTGGGTTGCGTCCGCGGCCCGCGCTGCCCGACGACGCGGAGCTGCTGCACTCGGTGATGCGCTCGGACCAGGAGCGCAACCGCCTCAGCGGACCACGCCTGCCGGGCGCTGACACCTGGCGCGTCGAGCTCGGCGACGAGGAGACGATCGCCTACGTGTTGGACGGGCGTGCTGGTGGCCCGATGGGATTCGTCTCCTACGCCCTCGCGGACGAGACGCTCAAGGTCGACACGCTCGTGGCCGAGACCCCTGAGGCCGCCGCCAGCCTCTGGTGGGTCGTCGGCTCCGGGTCGTCGGCCGCCGCCACGGTGCAGGCCCACCTCGACCCGCGGGACCCCGTGGCCCTCCTCGCCGGGGCCGAGGCGAAACACACGGTCGAGCAGCACCTGTGGATGCTTCGGGTCATCGACCTGCCCGGGGCAGTTGCGGCCCGGGGCTTCTCGCCGGCCCTCGAGGCCTCGGTGAGGCTGCAGGTCGAGGACACCGACCTGCCCGTGAACTCCGGCACCTGGCGACTCACCGTCTCGTCCGGCGTGGCGACCGCAGCCCTCGTCGAGGAGCGAGCTCCGGTCGAGGAGCCGAGGACTGGCCTGCCGGCCACGATGGGTCCACGAGGGCTGGCAGCGCTCTGGTGCGGCTGGCCGGTGTCGCGCCTGCGTCAGGCCGGCCTCGTCAGGGGCGGCAGCCCGGAGGAGGACCGCGCCCTCGACGCGGTCTTCGCCGGGGCGCCCTACATGACCGAGTACTTCTGAGGTCGGCGGCACCGAGCGCAAGTGCCTCGGTGACCGGGTCGCCTCAGCCCGGGGAGGGATGCCGCGGCTCGCGCACCGCCGGGATGGCGAGCAGGGCGACCACCGCCATCGCGCCAACGGCCAGCAGCGAGTGGAGCACCCCGACGTGGTCGCCGAGGAAACCGAGCAGGGGCGGCCCGCCGAGGAAGGCGCCATACCCGATCGTCGAGACGACGCTCATCCGCGCGGCGGCGCGGCGGGGGTCGTCCGCCGCCGCACTCATCCCGACGGGGAAGCCCAGGCTCGCGCCGACGCCCCAGATGGCGGCCCCGAGGAAGGCCGACGCCGGGCCGCCGAAGACGACCAGGACGCATCCGACGACGGCTGAGAAGAACAGGATCCGCAGCACTGGCACCCGGCCGTACGAGTCGAGCAGGCGAGTGCCGAGCAGCCGGCCCAGCGTCATGAAGGTGAGGAACACCGCGAAACCGAGCACTCCCGCCCACCGCGGCAGGTCGTAGCCGTCGGAGAAGGCGACGGCGACCCAGTCGTTGGCCGTGCCCTCGGTGAAGGCAGCGGCGAGCACGACGACCCCGATGAGCAGGGTCCGCGGTTCCCGCCACGCCGCGCCGATCCCGGCGCTGCCGGACCGGGGCGAGGCACTCGGCCCCGGACCGGAGGAGGCCTCCCCTCGAGGGGAGGAAGCCTGCTCTTGACCGCGGTCCTCCGCAGCATGCGGGAGGAAGGCGCGGAGGAACCAGGGGACCGTGCTCACGACGAGGACCGCGACCCCGGCGAGGTGGATCGCCACCGGCACGTGCAGCCCGGAGAGGAGGGCGCCGACGAGGGCCGACAGCACGGTTCCACCGCTGAACATCGCGTGGAAGTGCGGCATGACCGACCGGCCGAGCAGGCGCTCCACCGACGCGCCCTCGAGGTTCATGCCGACGTCGAAGACACCGACCCCTAGACCGGTCAGGAACAGCGCGGCCATCACGACGGCCCGGTCCCCGAGCACGCTGACGCCGACCCCGACGAGGAGCAGGCCGGCCGCCTGGACGAGCCCGGCACCCAGCACCGTCCGGGCTGCGCCGAACCGGTGGACGAACCACCCGGACAGGGGCAGGCCGAGCACCGACCCCACCGACAGCGCGAGGAGGGTCACGCCGAGCTCCCCCGCGCTCAGCCCCAGGGTGTGCTTGATGTCGGGCACCCGGGAGGCGAAGCCGGCGAAGGCCGCGCCGTTGACGGCGAAGGCGGTGAAGACGGCACGCCGCGCCAGGGCCACGGTCGAGGGCTGAGGTGTCCCGGGACGACGAGCGACCACGGGCGCCACCTCCGATCGGGCGGGGACGGAAAGGAGGACACCCCACGTACCTGGAAGAGCTCTCCTACCCTTGCTGCGTTCCCGCCCTGGGGGAGTTCGGAGAGGTACCACCACGTGGGGTGCCGGCCGCCAGTGTATGCGGTGCGGAGCCCGAGGCACGAATTCGGCGGGAGCCTGAACCGAGGACGGCCTCGATCCGTGGGTATGTGAAGCAGGACGGCCCGCGCGGTCCCGACCTCCGGTGGGCCACGACCGAAAGGGGCACCCATGTCAACGGCGACGGGCAGCCACGCGGCAGCCACCGACAACCCAACCCGCGGCCGATGGTGGATCGTCATCGGCGCTCTCCTCCTCCAGCTGTCCATCGGCGGCGTCTACGCCTGGAGCGTGTTCAACACGGCGCTGAAGAAGGACACCGCGATGGGCCTCAGCAATGCGGAGGCATCCCTGCCGTTCACGGTGACGATCGGGATGATCTTCATCGGCAGCTACCTCGGCGGGCGGATCCAGGACCGGCGGGGGCCGCGGCCCGTCGCGCTGGTCGGTGGCTTCGTCTACGCGGTGGGCTGCATCATCGCGTCCTTCGCCCGTGAGCCGGGCCAGCTGTGGATCCTCATCCTCGGCTACGGCGTCATCAGCGGTTTCGGTCTCGGCTTCGCCTACATCGTGCCGATCGCCATGCTGCAGAAGTGGTTCCCCGACAAGCGCGGCCTCATCACAGGTCTCGCGGTCGCGGGCTTCGGCTTCGGTGCGGTCGTCACCGCGCCCGTGGCCCGCTGGCTCATCGACAAGAACCCGGCCGAGCCGAACTGGGCCTTCCTGCCCCTCGGGATCGGCTACCTCGTCCTCGCGGTCGCCGGTGCCTCGGTCTTCCGCAACCCGCCGGAGGGCTATGCCGTGCCCGGATGGGTGCCGGCCACGACAGGGCGCACCCGCGACAGCGCGAAGCAGTACACCGAGAAGGAGGCCCTGCGGACCCCGCAGTGGTACCTGCTCACGGCGGTCCTGACGCTCAACGTCACGGTCGGCATCGCCCTCATCAGCCAGGCGAACTCCACGGCGATCGACGTTCCTGGATACTCATCGACAGCCGCAGCCTCCGTGGTGGGAGCCTTCGCGCTCTTCAACGGCGGTGGCCGCATCTTCTGGGCGTGGGTGTCCGGCTTCACCGGTCGGATGACGGCCTTCGCCCTCATGCTCGGCCTGCAGGGCGTGTGCCTGCTCCTCGTCCCCCATGCCGCCAACACGGCCCTCTTCTTCATCCTCGGCGCCGTCGTCTACCTTTGCTACGGCGGCGGGTTCGGCACGATGCCGGCCACGGCAGGAGACTTCTTCGGCGTCAGGTACGCGGGAGCGATCTACGGCCTGATGATCCTCGGGTGGAGCCTGGGCGGGATCATCGGCCCGCCGATCATCGCGGCGCTCATCGGCCCCGACAAGAACTATGTGACGGGCTACACGGTCATGGGCATCATCGCCCTCGTGTCGATCGTCCTGCCGATGATCACGAAGATGCCGGCGCCGCAGACCGACGACACGGTCCAGCGGGGCGTCGGCCAGCCGGCCGCCGACCTCGACTGAGCCGAGGGCAGTCGCTGGAACGCACCGGCTTGTCGACAACACCCCGGGCGCGGAACCCGGGGTGTTGTCGACAACCCGGTGTGTTGCCGGGGAAAGAGAGGTGCGCTACTTGACCGAGCCGCTCATCAGGCCACCGACGAAGTACTTGCCGAGGATGACGTAGACGAGCAGCGTCGGCAGCGACGCGAGCAGGACGCCCGCCATGATCGACGGGTAGTCCGGGTTCTGGCCGCCGGCGAGCTCGTTGAGCACGTAGGTGACCGGGCCGTTGTTGCGGTTGGTCAGGAAGAGCGCGAAGAGGAAGTCGTTCCAGGCCGAGGTGAACTGCCAGATCATCGCCACGACGAACGCCGGCGCCGAGATCGGCAGCACGATCGAACGGAACGTCCGCAGCGTCCCTGCACCGTCGACCTTGGCCGCCTCGAGGATCTCGGTCGGCACGGCCGTCGCGTAGTAGTTGCGGAAGATGAGGGCACAGATCGGGATGCCGTAGATGACGTGGACGATGATGAGCTTCCAGATGCCGTCGAACCACGACATCCCGGGCGCCTGCTGGATCTGGAGCAGCATGCCCTGCAACGGGATGAGGATCGCCTGGTAGGGGATGAACATCCCGAACAGGAACAGCGTGAAGACCAGCGTCGCTCCCCGGAACCGCCACTTCGCGAAGACGAACCCGTTGAGCGAGCCGAGCAGCGCCGACAGGACGGCGACGGACACGGCGAGCACCACCGAGCGCCACAACGGCGGAGCGAGAGCCGACCAGGCGGCCTTCCACCCCGCGACCGACCACAGCGACGGCAGCGTCCAGGCATCGCTGGCGGTGACCTGCCCGCTCGTCTTGAAGCTCGTCACGAGCAGGACGTAGAGCGGGATGAAGATGAGGATGACGAACCCGAGGAGGAGCAGGTAGCGGACGGTCCGCCCGAGCGGCGTCCCCTCGGTGCCGGGCGCGCGGCCGGTCGTCCTGCGCCTCGGGATGACCTCGGCGACGGGGACCGGCTCGGTCGTCGTGGCGGTCATCCGCGCACCTGCCTCTCGGTCTTGTTCGTGTAGATGAGGTAGGGCACGACGATGAGCGCGACGAGGACGAGCAGGATCGTCGCGTTGACGGCGGCCGCGGTCGCGTCACCCTGCTGGAACAGCTGCGTCCACATCATCGTCGAGGGCACGGAGGCCTTGTAGGAGTTCTGCCCGGCGATGGCGTAGATGAGGTCGAACATCTTCATCGACATGTGCCCGATGATGATGAGGGCCGACAGGGCGATCGGCGACAGCTGCGGGAAGAGCACGTGCCGGTAGATCTTCCACTCCGAGGCACCGTCGATCCGGGCCGCCTCGCGCTGGTCCTCGCTGATGCCCCGGAAGCCGGCGAGGAAGAGGGCCATGACATAGCCGGACAGCTGCCAGATGGCGGGAATCGCCATGGCGGCCATGGAGAAGCTGCTCGGCGACTGCCACCAGCTCGACTGGAACCGTTCGAGCCCCACCATCGCGAGGAGCTGGTTGAGCCCCGACGCCTGGTCGCCCTTGCCCGGGGCGAGCAGCCACCGCCAGACGATGCCGGCGGCGATGAACGAGATCGCCATCGGCAGCAGGTAGATCGACCGGAAGACGCCCTCGGCGGTCACGCCCTTCTCGAGCAGGATCGCCCAGAGCAGGCCGAAGAGCATCGTGCCGGCGACGAAGACGACCGTCAGGACAAGGAGGTTGAACAGCGCGTGCTGGTAGTCCGGCGACCCCAACAGCTGCGAGTAGTTCGAGATGCCACCCTCGTGCAGGACACGCTTCGTGGCCCGGGTCGTCACCCGGTTGAACGACGTCGAGACGTTCTGGGCGATGAACCAGTAGACGAAGACCCCGACGAGGATGATCGACGGGAGGACGAACAGGAAGCCGACGAGTCCGTCGCGGCTCTTGCGCATGACCCCTCCTTCGCGGGTGGTGACCACCCGCCCGAGGAGGTATGCCGCTCACCGCGGTGAGCGGCATACCTCCGGTTTGGTTGGGGCTGAGCGGAACTCAGCCGAGGTTCTTCTTCGCGGCGG
Source organism: Intrasporangium sp. (assembly GCA_035707905.1). Lineage (GTDB taxonomy): Bacteria > Actinomycetota > Actinomycetes > Actinomycetales > Dermatophilaceae > Intrasporangium_A. Next base: position 13,636 of record DASSTN010000219.1, on the reverse strand, counting down.
CCGCGAGGTCGCTCACGAGCTGGCTCTCGTCCTTGGAGGCGTAGAACTTCGAGACCGCGGTCGAGATGTCCGCGTTCCAGGCCAGGGACACGGCGGCGCCGTGCGCGATCGACGAGACGATCTTGTTGTCCTTGAACGCCTTCATCGCCGCCTGCTGGTAGGCCGGGAAGTCACTCGCCGGGACGTCCGTGCGAGCGGGGATCGAGCCCTTGGCCAGGTTGAAGGCCTTCTGGCCCTCGGCCGAGCCGATCAGCATGAGCCAGTCCTTCGTGCCGCCGGGGTTCTTCGCACCCTTGGGCAGGGTGAAGGAGTCGGCGAGGAAGTCGAAGACGCCGTCGGTGCCCGGGGTCGGGAACCACGTCCAGTCCTGGTCCTGCTTCTTGCCCTTGTCGTTGAACTCGGCCACGGCCCAGTCGCCCATGACGTTGTAGGCGGCCTTGCCGTCGATGACCATGTCGGTCGCGACCGGCCAGTCGTCGCCGTCGGAGGCGGTGTTGGCATAGCTGAGCAGCTTCTTGTAGTCGGCGACGGCCTGCTTGACCTCGTTGGAGTCCCACTTGGTCTTGCCGTCGAACAGGCCGCTGTAGCCGTCGACGCCGAGATCGGCGATGAGGACGTTCTCCAGGAGCTGGACCTGGGTCCACGTGCCCGAGACGGAGAGCGGGGTCGAGACGCCGGACGCCTTGACCTTGTCCATGTCCGCCATCCACGCCTTGAGGTCCTTGGGAGCCTCGTTGATGCCGGCCTTCTTGAGCACGGCGACATTGGCCCAGACGACGTTGGCGCGGTGGATGTTCGATGGGACCGAGTAGATGTTGCCCTCGACGGTGAGCCGGTCGAGCAGGTCCTTCGGGAAGACCGACTCGCCACCGAGCGCCTTGATGACGTCGTTGACGGGCTCGATCTGGCCCTTGTCGATGTAGTCGAGCAGCTCGGCGCCGGCGTGGCCTTGGAAGGAGTCCGGCGGCTGGTTGTTCTGCAGGTCGGAGGCGAGCTTGGCCTTCGCGTTCGAGCCCGCGCCGCCGGCCACGGCCAGGTTGACGAACTTGTCGTTCGGGTACTTCTCGTTGAACAGCTTGACGAGGGCGTCGAGCCCCGCCTTCTCGGACCCGGCGGCCCACCAGGTGAAGACGCCCACGTCGCCACCGGCACCACCGGACTTGGTCTGGAGCGGCGTCGTCGGGGCGTTGGCGTTGCCGGTGTCGCCGGTCTGGGTGTTGCTGCCGCACGCCGCGAGCGCCACCGCGACGAGACCGGCGATCGCTGCGGATGCAACGTTCCTGCTGCGCATCTGTTTCTCCTTCATCGGTCCGTCGACGTCACGCCTGGCGGGCGTCGGTCGACGGCTGCGCCACCCGTGGTCCGGGTGACTGGCTGGTGGGGGTGGGCGGGGCCTGCGCCGGGAGCGGCGGCAGGCACCGGATGAGGGTGACATCACCCTCGAGCCGGAGGGGTCCGGCCGCGTGCGGCACGAGCAGCACGTCGCCGGAGCGGATCGGCATCGGGTCGCCGCCGGTCGTGAGGGTGCCTGAGCCGGCGACGACGACGGTGACGGCGAACCCCTCGGGGGCGACGACGGGGGCGGCCGGGGTGGCGGTCACCACCTCGGCTCGGAAGAACTCGGCGGCCTCCTCGGGCAGCGCACTGGCCGCGCCCTCGACACCGGCCCAGGTGCGACGCAGCTCGTCGACGCGCTCGGGGCCGAGCCGGTGCTGGTCGACGCTCTCGAGGGCGACCGGGCGTGGCAGGCCCAGGAAGGCGTGGGCCTCCTCGAGGCCGAAGCGGGCGTGCTCGAGCATGACGGACAGGTCGGTCGGCTCCTGGATCTCGAGGACGAAGACACCCTCGCCGATCGCATGCGGCTGCCCGGCCGGCACGAGCACCGTGTCACCGCGGCGCACCTCGACGCGGTTGAGCGCCTCGAGGAGCCGGTCGTCCTGGGCCTCGACGAGCTCGGCGAGGGTGTCGGCGTCGAGGTCCTCGCGGAACCCGAGCCAGACCGCGGCGCCGGGGTCTGCGTCGAGGACGATCCATGCCTCGGTCTTGCCGTGGGCGCAGTCGAGGTGCCGGGCGGCGAAGGTGCGGTCGGGGTGGGAGTGCACGGGCAGCCGCTCACCGGCGTCGAGCAGCTTGGTCAGGATGTTCGGCTCCCGGCCGTAGGCGGCGGTGTGCTCGGGCCCCAGCCAGCCGTCGGGGTCGGCCTGAAGCGCGCTGGCGAGGTCGGTCCCGTCGGGCAGGACGGTCTGGCCGTCCCCGCCCTCGGCGAAGAGCCGCGTCGTGGAGGCGAGCCAGTCCTCGGGCCGGTAGCCGTCGAAGCCCTCAGGGACCTCGACGCCACGGAAGGCCAGGATCTTGCCGCCGCCGCGGTAGAACCGATGGGGAGTGTTGACTCCCAGCCGGATCGGGGCCGCGGGGGCGGACGGGCGCGAGCTCAGCGTCATACGCGCTGGCCTCCAGACTGGGGTCGGGCGGGGGTGGCGGAGGCACGCTCACGCTGGTGGTGGCCGGAGGCGCGGACGATGAGCCGGGTCGGCATGACGACCGTGGTAGCCCGCGGCTCCTCGCCGAGCAACCGGGCGAAGAGCTGCTGGGCGGCTCGCTGGCCCATGGCCGCCGGGTCCTGGTGGATCACCGTGACGGGCGGATCGATGAGGTCGGCGAGCTCGAAGTCGTCGTAGCCGACGAGTGCGAGCGGCAGGCCCAGCCGGCGCATCGCCCGCAGGGTGTGGACCGTGATCCGGTTGTTGCCGGTGATGATCGCCGTGACCGGGTCCTTGCTGCGGGTCCACGTGGTCAGGGCCTCGCCGACCGTGGCGACGGTGTGCGGGCCCATGGAGACCAGTGGCGTGCCGGGCAGATGCAGGTCGCCGTGGACGCCGACGAAGGCCTCACGCCGCTGTCGAGCGGTCCAGAACTCGGGGTCGTCGCCGAGGAACCCGACGCGGCGGTGCCCGTGGGCAACCAGGTGCTCCATCGCACTGCGGATCCCACCATGGTTGTCGCTGAGGATCATGTCGGCCTCGCCGCGGACCGGGCGGTCGAGGTACACGATCGGGGTGCCGCTCGCCAGCACGTCGGCGTCGACGCTGGGCGTGGCACCGGCCGGCACGACGACGAGGCCGTCGACCCGGCGGGCAAGGAGCTCCGCGAGCACGGCGCGCTCCCGGCTGGGCGACCCCTCGGCAGAGGCGGTGATGAGCTGGTGCTGCCGGATGCGCGCCTCGCGCTCCACGGCGGCCCCGATCTGGGAGTAGAACGGGTTGGCGAGGTCCTCGACGACCAGGCCGATGGTGTTCGTCCGGCCGAGCCGAAGGGGACGGGTGTTGTCGATCCGTCGGAACCCGAGCCGCTCCATGACGGCGACGACTCGGGCCGCAGTGTCCGGCCGCACCCCGTCCTCGTGGTTGACGACGCGGGACACCGTCTTGACCGAGACGTTCGCCTCGGCCGCGACGTCCGCCATGGTCGGGCGGGTCGCTGTCGCCCTCGGTGACAACGGTGTCATGCGCCGATTGGACCAGCGCGACTGGTCAGCGGGCAGCGAGTTCCCGGTTTCGGGCGGCGGAAGTGTCCGACCCTGTCCGATGGCTTGTCCCGATCGGACAGGACGGACGACCAGCTCGTCCGCTCCCATGACTCGCTCCCTGCATCCGCGTTGACGCGACGCCACCCTTTCCGCGGCGCTGGTCCGATCGTGGCGGTACTTGTTCGAAAGTGTCAAGACGTGTAAGAAATTGTTAGAGTTTGTCGACCCCGAAGTGGTGCCCGTGGACCGGAGACCGGCCCACAGCGAGAGGAGACGCGCGTGCTCGCGAGCCAGCGCCGCTCGGCCATCGCCGAGCTCGTCGAGCGTGAGGGCGCGGTTCGGATCTCCGAGCTCGTCGAACGGCTCGGAGTGTCGGACATGACGATCCGCCGCGACATCGACCGGCTCTCCTCGGACGGCGTCGTCGAGCGCGTCCACGGCGGGGCCGTCGCTCGGGAGGGCACGCGCCGGAGCGAGGAGCCCGGCTTCGCTGCCAAGTCCTTGCTGCAGCAGGCCGAGAAGCGGGCCATTGCGAGGGCGGCCGCAGAGCTCGTCGAGCCCGGCAGCGCGATCGGGATGTCGGCAGGAACGACGACGATCGAGCTGGCCCGCCGTCTCGTGACCGTCCCCGGCCTCACCGTCGTGACGAACTCGCTCCCCGCCGCGCAGCTGCTCCACGAGGCGAACGGGCCGGGGCAGACGGTCATCCTCACCGGGGGTGTTCCGACCCCCTCCCAGGCTCTCGTCGGGCCCATCGCGGTCAGCGCCCTCGAGTCGCTCCACGTCGACCTCCTCTTCCTTGGCAGCCACGGCGTGGACGCGAAGGCCGGCCTGACGACGCCGAACCTCGTCGAGGCGGACACGAACCGGGCGCTGATCCGGTCCGGGCTGCGGGTCTGCGTCCTCGCCGACGCCACCAAGTGGGGCGTCGTCGGGCTGGGGACATTCGGCCGGCTCGACGACGTGGACGTCTTCATCACCGACTCGGGCCTGTCGCAGGGGGCCCGACGATCCCTGACCGACCACGTGGGCGAGCTCGTCGTCGTCGAGCCCGAGGGTGGCAGCTGATGAACCGCGTGACCAGTCGGTGCCTCGCCGACGGCCGTCAGATCATCTACGTCGACGACGCGGACGATCCACTCCGCTGCGCGGTCGACACCCGGCCGCTCGGCGACCGGGTCCCCTCCGGGGAGCTGCGCTGGGACGCGCTCGTCGGCGACTGGGTCGCGGTGGCGGCCCACCGCCAGGAGCGGACGTTCCTCCCGCCGAAGGACGAGTGCCCGCTCTGCCCGACCGGCCGGGGCAGCGTCCCGTCGGAGGTGCCGGAGACGTCATACGAGGTCGCCGTCTTCGAGAACCGGTTCCCGTCCTACGCCCCGGCGTCCCTCGGCACCGAGACACGCGACGCCACGGGCCTCTTCGAGACCCGGCCGGCGCTCGGCCGCTGCGAGGTCGTCTGCTTCACCAGCGACCACGACGCCTCCTTCAAGGACCTGCCGCTCGAGCGGGTGCGCCGGGTGATCGACACCTGGGCCGCACGCACCGAGGCGCTCGGCGCGCTGCCGGAGGTCGAGCACGTCTTCTGCTTCGAGAACCGGGGCCGGGAGATCGGGGTCACGCTGCACCACCCGCACGGCCAGATCTACGCCTATCCCTACGTGCCGGCTCGGACGGCGCAGCTGCTCGCGCGGGCCGAGGAGCACCTTGCGAGGACCGGCCGCCTGCTCGGAGCGGACCTGCTCGCGGCCGAGCGGGCCGACGGATCACGGCTCGTGCTCGAGTCCGAGCACTGGAGCGCCTACGTCCCCTTCGCCGCCCGCTGGCCCCTCGAGGTCCACCTTGCACCGCACCGTGACGTGCCCGACCTGCCGGCCCTGACGGAGGAGGAGCGGGACGACCTCGCCGTCGCCTACCGGGAGCTGCTGCGACGCCTCGACCGCTACCACGTCGGTCCCGGCCGGGAACCGCTCGCGATGCCCTACATCGCCGCCTGGCACCAGGCCCCGGCCCGGGTGGGCCGCGACGCGTCGCGCCTGCATCTGCAGCTCATGTCCGTCCTGCGGGCACCCGGCAAGCTGAAGTACCTCGCCGGCTCGGAGTCCGGGGTCGGCGGCTGGGTCACCGACGTCCCGCCGGAGCGCCAGGCGGCGCGGCTGCGCGAGGTCGCGTCGTGACCGGTCCGGCGCCGCTCCCGGAGCGGGTCGCCGACGACTTCGTCCGGCTCACCGGCAGGTCCCCCGAGGGCGTGTGGTCGGCGCCCGGCCGGGTCAACCTCATCGGTGAGCACACCGACTACAACGACGGGCTCTGCCTGCCGATCGGGCTCCCCCAGCGCACGTATGTCGCTGCCGCCCGTCGCCCCGACCGCACCCTCCGCGTGTGGTCGGCCCAGCAGGACGAGGCCGTCGAGGTCACCCTCTCGGACGTGCGGCCCGGGCACCCGGCGGGGTGGGCGTCCTACGTCGCTGGTGTGCTCTGGGCGCTGGAGCGGGCGGGCCACGAGGTCCCAGGGCTGGATTTGACCGTCGACTCCTCAGTGCCGGTCGGGGCCGGGCTCTCCAGCTCGGCCGCCCTCGAGTGCGCGGTAGCCGCTGCCGTGAGCGACCTGGCGGGTCTCGACCTGCTGGGTTCCGCCGCGGGGAGGTCCGCCCTCGCCCGGGCCTGCATCGAGGCGGAGAACACGATCGCGCAGGCACCGACCGGCGGGATGGACCAGTCGACCGCGATGCTGTGCCGGGAGCACGAGGCCCTGCTGCTCGACTGCCGGTCATGGGAGACCCGGCTCGTGCCGTTCGACCTCGCGGCCCAGGGTTACGCCCTGCTCGTGACCGACACGAGGGCATCGCACGAGCTGACCGACGGCCAGTACGGCAACCGGCGGGACGAGTGCCGTGCCGCCACGGCGGAGCTGGGCATCACCAGCCTTCGGGAGCTGGACGTCGCGGACCTCGATACGGTGCTCGACAAGCTCACGAGCGAGGTGCTGCGCCGGAGGGTCCGCCACGTCGTCACCGAGATCGACCGGGTCCGGGGCGCCGTCACAGCGCTGGAGGCTCGTGACCTGACCGCTCTGGGACGGCTCTTCGACGCCTCCCACGCCTCGATGCGCGACGACTACGAGATCTCGTGCACGGAGCTCGACCTGGCCACGGCGGCCGCCCGGGCGCACGGCGCTCTGGGCGCGCGGATGACGGGCGGTGGGTTCGGTGGTTCCTCCATTGCACTCGTGCCGACCGACGCCGTCGAGGCGGTCTCCGACGCGATCACCGCGGCATTCGCCTCCAGTAACCTCTCGCCCCCGTCGTCCTTCCCGGTGACCGCTGGTGGGCCGGCCCGTCGGGAGCGGTGACCGGGGCCGACCGATTTCCGGCCAGCGCGCCACCTCGGGTAACCTGCCCGCGGAGGATTCGCATAGTGGCCTAGTGCGCACGATTGGAAATCGTGTTGGGATAAAACCCTCGGGGGTTCAAATCCCCCATCCTCCGCCATCGCAGAAGGACCCCGTCGCGTGCGACGGGGTCCTTCTTCCACCTGCGCACGGTGCGGGCAGCGCGTGGCGGAACGGGGACTTCTGAGACTCCTTTGCGGCACCCATCCACGGCTGGAAGCATCGCTCCATGACCGTCACCTCGCGCTCCGCTCTCCTGGGCCGGAGCTTCCTCAAGGAGACCGATGTCTCTCCCGAGGAGTTCCGCAGCCTGCTCGACCTCGCCGCCCAGCTGAAGGCCGCGAAGCGTGAGGGCCGCGAGGAGCGACGTCTCGTGGGCAAGAACATCGCCCTCCTCTTCGAGAAGACCTCGACACGCACGAGGGCCGCCTTCGAGGTCGCGGCCGCCGACCAGGGTGCCTCGACCACCTACCTTGACCCGGCCGGCTCACAGATGGGCCACAAGGAGTCCATCAAGGACACGGCGCGTGTGCTGGGCCGGCTGTACGACGGGATCGAGTACCGCGGCAACGGCCAGAGCGTCGTCGAGACGCTCGCCGCGTGGGCCGGTGTCCCGGTATGGAACGGGCTGACGAACGAGTGGCACCCGACCCAGTCCCTCTGCGACATGCTCACCATGCGCGAGCACAGTGGCAAGCCCGACGGCGAGATCACCTACGCGTTCGTCGGCGATGCCCGCTACAACATGGGCAACTCGCTGCTGACCGCTGGCGCCATGCTGGGCATGGACGTCCGGATCGTCGCGCCGCGGCAGCTCTGGCCGGCGCCCCCGGTCATCGATCAGGCGAAGCGGTATGCCGCTGAGCTCGGTTCCCGGGTCACGGTGACGGAGGACCTGGACGAGGGTCTGCGGGGGGCGGACTTCGTCCACACGGATGTGTGGGTCTCGATGGGCGAGGCGCCCGAGGTGTGGGCCGAGCGAATCGGGCTGCTGTCGTCGTACCAGGTCAACGCCGGCCTCCTGGCCCGCACCGGCAACCCGGGCGTGAAGTTCATGCACTGCCTGCCCGCCTTCCACGACCTGGAGACCACGGTGGGTCGCTCGATCCACGAGCAGTTCGACCTCAAGGAGCTCGAGGTGACCGACGACGTCTTCGAGTCGCCGGCCTCGATCGTCTTCGACCAGGCCGAGAACCGAATGCACACGATCAAGGCCCTCCTGGTCGCCACCCTCGCCGGGCGCTGACTGGCCCGGTCCTGCCGGTGTTGCCTGGGCGTCACCCCAAGCCGGAGACGGGCGGCTCGCACTGGCACGTGCAGCTCGGCACGCACGGGCCCGACTCCTCGCACTCCAGTCCGCAGGAGCAGGGCGCGAGCGGTGGCTCTGCTGCCACGCGGGCTGCCGCCTGAGCCCGCATCCGGGCTCCCTTCTGCTCGAAGATCATCCGGCGGTACGCCTCGAGATCGGCGACCGTCGGGTGGTCAGGAGCCGGCTGCTGGCCTCGTCGACGGCGGTCGCGTTCCTGCCGGAGCTGGAACCACGCCTTGGGCGCGTGACGCTCATGCCTGGGCCTCCAGCCGTACTCGGCCGGCGCCATTTCGACAGGGTTGACGTCGAGGTGTGCCGGATAGCGGCGCCCCGCGTTGTCCCTGGCGACATCCGCGGGCACGGGGTCCACCAGGACGCCGTTCCCGTCCACCACGACCAAGTGGAGCCCTCCGAGGGCGAGGACCGCGCTCAACATCTCCGCAGTGGGCGCCACCTCGCCGGTCTCCATGCGACTGACGACTGAGCGGGCCACACCGAGCCTCTCCGCGAGTTCTCGCTGACTGAGGTCAGCAATCCGTCGAGCCCTGACCACGTACCTGTCGGCGTTGAACCGGCCTGACATACGACTCTCCGCTTCCTGCCCCCACTGAAGAATGGCAGGCACCACGGACACTCCCTCCGCGACGCTGGAGACCTGCACCGCTCACCGGGGCAAGGGGCCCGCTGCACCGCTCAGCGGGGCAGGGGGCCCGGTGCACCGCTCACCGGGGCAAGGGGCCCGCTGCACCTCTCAGCGGGGCAGGTGACCAGCGTCGCGCGGGCGAAGGTGCCGGAGGGTCGATGACCGCGCTCGCCCGCTCAGCGGCATACCGAGGGCGCTAGGGCGTCGAGGTGGCGTCGGGGCAGAGCGGAAGGGTCTGGGTGGGGGTCGGCTCGGCGGGAACGGGGCCAAGCTGCTTCCAGGCGTTGCCGATGACGAGGTCGACCGTGTCGTCCTTGCGCTTGTCCTTGACGAGGACGGCACCGGGCGCGTGCTTCATGAGCAGCTCCGCGGACTGCTTCCCGGGATCTCCGTAGCGGATCTCGGCGGCCTTGGTGACCGTCTTCTTCAGCGGGTCATTCCCGACGGTCTTGATCTTGAAACCCCGCTTCGCCAGCGCCTGGGAGGTCGTGCCGGCCAGGCCGCTGCGCTTGGTTGCGTTGTAGACGTTGACCGAGACGTCGGCGGCCCGGAGGGGCTGGACGGGCTTGACGGTGGTGCAGGCAGCCGCCGGCTTGCTGACGGGCTGCCGGAAGTAGGTGGAGGCGTAGTAGAACGCCCCAGCCAGCGCGAGGAGGACCACGGCAATGGTCAGGGTCGCCCGGCGTTGCCGCTTGGCGCGGTACTCGTAACCGTCGTCCTCTGCGCTCATCGATCCCTCCCTCTCGCCCTCGAGCCGCTCCCGACCGTATCGGTCCGGTCAGGAAAGTACGAGGACCCGCGCATGGAGGACCGGGCGTTGCTGCAGCGCCGCGCGCAGCGCCCGGTGCAGACCGTCCTCGAGATAGAGCTCGCCCTCCCACTGCACGCAGTGAGGGAAGAGGTCGCCGTAGAAGGTCGAGTCGTCGGCGAGCAGGCCCCGCAGGTCGAGCGTGCTCTTCGTGGTGATGAGCTCACCGAGCTGGACGACGCGCGGCGGCACGCTCGACCAGTCCTTGACGCTCACCAGCCCGTGGTCGGGATAGGGACGCGTGTCTCCGACGGCCTTGAAAATCACCGCCCCAGCATAGGCGCGCACTACAGTGCCGAAGGTGACCGACGTTCCCCCGCCCCCCGCGTCCGACGGCACTGCCTCCGCCCCGGGGGCGGCCGCCTCGAGGGCCAGTTCGCCGCTGCTGGACCAGATCCGGGCGGGCTACGCCTTCGAGGGGCCGGCGCTCGCGCTGGGCGCCGCAGTCGTCGACGGAGAGGCCCATCCCGACGTCCCGGTGCGCATCCCGCTCGGCATCCTCAACCGCCACGGTCTGGTCGCCGGCGCGACCGGAACCGGCAAGACGAAGACGCTCCAGCTCATGGCCGAGCAGCTCTCGGACGCAGGCGTGCCCGTCTTCCTCGCCGACATCAAGGGCGACCTCTCCGGCATCGCCACTCCCGGCGAGACCAATGCCAAGATCACCGAGCGGGCCGAGCAGGTCGGCATGACCTGGGAGGCCAAGGGCTACCCGACCGAGTTCTACTCGCTCGGCGGCGCCGGCAAGGGCATTCCCATCCGAGCAACGGTCACGAGCTTCGGCCCGACGCTCCTGTCCAAGGTGCTCGGTCTCAACGACACCCAGGAGAGCAGCCTGGGGCTGATCTTCCACTACGCCGACAAGAACGGCCTGGCCCTGCTCGACATCAAGGACCTGCGCGCCGTCATCACCCATCTCACGTCAGACGAGGGCAAGGACGACCTCAAGGAACTCGGCGCCCTCTCGTCCGCCACGGCCGGGGTCATCCTGCGCAACCTCATCACCTTCGAGGACCAGGGCGCCGACCAGTTCTTCGGTGAGCCTGAGTTCGACACGAGCAACCTGCTCCGCACGACAACGGACGGCAAGGGCGTCGTGTCGTGTCTCGAGCTGCCCCAGGTCCAGGACCGACCGCAGCTCTTCTCGACCTTCCTCATGTGGCTGCTCGCGGACCTCTTCCACGACCTGCCCGAGGAGGGCGACCTCGACAAGCCGAAGCTCGTGTTCTTCTTCGACGAGGCACACCTGCTCTTCGACGACGCGAGCAAGGCCTTCCTCGACGCCATCCAGCAGACGGTCCGGCTCATCCGGTCCAAGGGCGTCGGCGTCTTCTTCGTCACCCAGTCGCCGAAGGACGTGCCGAGCGACGTCCTCGCCCAGCTCGGCAACCGGGTCCAGCACGCCCTGCGCGCCTTCACCCCGGACGATGCCAAGGCGCTCAAGCAGGCGATTGCGACCTACCCGCGCACCGCCTACGACCTCGAGGAGCTGCTGACCAGTCTCGGCATCGGCGAGGCCGTGGTCACCGTCCTGTCCGAGAAGGGCGTCCCCACTCCGGTCGCCTGGACTCGGATGAAGGCACCGAACTCGCTCATGGACCCATCCCCGGAGGCAACCGTGGACGCGATCATCGCGGCCTCGCCCCTCGCCTCGAAGTACGCCGGCGTCGTCGACCGGGAGTCCGCCTACGAGCTGCTCGCCAAGCGCCTGCAGGCCGCGCCCACCCCGGAAGAGGAACCGGCGGCTCCAGCACCCTCTCCCCAGGCTCCTGCCCCCTCCGGGCGCCAGCGAGCCCCCAAGGAGGAACCTGGCCTCGTCCAGCAGGTCGTGCAGTCCTCCGCGTTCCGATCGATGGTGCGGTCGGCAGGAACGGTGATCGGCCGGGAGATCACCCGAAGCATCTTCGGCACGTCGCGCCGCAGGCGCTGAGCGCAACCCAGCTGGGCGGCATACGAGTCCGTATGCCGCTCAGCCGGCGTCACCCCGGAAGGCGGGGGTGCGCTTGCCGAGGAACGCGGCCACCCCTTCGGTGAAGTCCTCGCTGCCGTAGACGCGCTCCAGCCGCGCGTCGTCGAGCGCCACGTCATAGCCCTCCCGTCCGGCCCGGAGCTGCTCCTTCGTGGCACGGATCGTGAGCGGCGCGGCCTGCAGGATGCCCGCCGCGATACCCCAGACCTCGGCCTCGAGCCGCTCGGGCGCGACGACGTCCATGACGGCTCCGACCGCCTCGGCCCGCCGGGCGTCGACCATCCGCGAGGCGAGGATCATCTCGCGGGTGAGCGGGTCGCCGAAGACCTCGGCGCAGCGCAGCACGATGGGCGCGGAGAGGGCGTTGCCGAGGGTCCGTGCAATGGGGTAGCCGAACCGCGCGGTCGGGGTGCAGATGCGCAGGTCGCAGGCGTTCGCAAGGGCCAGGCCGCCCCCTACACAGTGGCCCTCGACCGCGGCGATCGTCACCTGGGGCAGGGCCGCCACGCCGTCGAGCACCCCACGGATCCGCGCCTCGTAGGCCACTCCGTCGGCGCCGCTCGAGAAGCCCGTGAACGACGAGATGTCGTTGCCGGCGGCGAAAGCGCGGCCACCGGCACCGCGGAAGATGATGACGTGCAGCGCCGGGGTGGACGCTGCGAGCTCACAGAGGTGCTCGAGCTCGGCGTACATCGCGTCGGTGAAGGCGTTGTGCTTCTCGGGCCGGTTGAAGGTCACCTCGATGGCGCCGGGCTGGCTCCTGAGGAGCACCTGCCCGCCGGCTCGTTCCGACACGGGACCCCAGGCAGGCGCGGCACTCATCCCGTGAGCCTAGCCAGCGGCGTCGCCCCCTTCAGGGCGGGACCCGGCACCGGAAGACCGCGCGCCGGCAGGCCACCGCCGGGGGCCGGCTCCCTCTCGCGCCAAGGCGTCGTCGGTGTTGTAGACGGGGCACGTCGCGAGCGAGAGGCAGCCGCATCCGATGCAGTCCGTGAGGCCGTCGCGCACCCGCTCCATCGCCTCGATCCGCTCGGTGAGCAGGTCGTGCCAGCGCCGGGACATCCGGCTCCAGTCTCGCTTGGTCGGCGGTCGGTCCGGCGGGAGCACGGCCAGGGCCTCGACCAGCTCGGCGAGGCTGAGCCCGAACCGCTGCCCGGCCCGGACGACCGCGATCCTCCTCAGGGTGTGCCTGGAGTAGCGGCGCTGGTTACCCACGGTGCGGGTCGAGGTGATGAGGCCCTTCTCCTCGTAGAACCGCACCGTCGGCACGCTGACGCCGCTGCGCCCGGCCACCTCCCCGATCGTCAGCTGGTCGCGGCGGTCCATCCGCGCAGCCTAGTTGACCTCAAGCGCACCTGAGATTGCAGGCTCGTCCCCGTGTCCACCCAAGCCGCGCGCCGAGCCGCGCCACCGCCCAGCCCGCCCGAGCCCGCAGCGGCCCCACGCCTGCTCAGCCGAGACCACCTGCCCGTCGTGCTCGGCGTCCTCGCCCTCGTCACCCTTGCCGCCTTCGAGAACCGTGCCGTCATCTCGATCCTGCCGACAGTCGTGCACGAGCTCGACGGCTGGTCGCTCTTCGGTGCCGCAACGGGCGCGCCCCTCGTGACCCTCACGGTGGCCATGGCCTGGTCCGGGCCGTGGACCGACCGGCGCGGTCCCGGCCGGGCACTGCTGACCGGCATCGGCCTCTTCGTCGTGGCGCAGCTCATCAGCGGATCCGCCTCGAGCATGGGCGTGTTCGTCGTCGGCAGGGCCGTGTCCGGCGCAGCCGAGGCGCTCATCGACACGGCGATGACCGTCCTCGTCGCCCGAGCGCTGCCCGAGGCGTTGCGCGCCAAGGTGTTCGCCTCCTTCGCCGCCGCTTGGATCCTTCCGTCCGTCCTCGGCCCCGGCGTGGCGGGCGCCATCGATGCGATGGCCGGGTGGCGGGCGGTCTTCGTCGCGCCGCTCGTCGTCGTCCCGATCAGTCTCGCCCTGGTCGGGGGCGCCCTTC
>DASSTN010000218.1:0-2567 GCA_035707905.1 Intrasporangium sp. | reverse complement strand
GGCGCCGAAGAAGGCGTCCATCACGTCGCTGAACGAGAACCCGGCCCCCGTGAACCCGCCTTGCCCAGCGGTGGCGTAGGGGTCCGCGCCCCGGTCGAAGGCGCGTCGCTTGTCAGGGTCGGAGAGGACGTCGTAGGCCTGGGAGACGCGCTTGAACTCCTCCTCCGCCTCGGGCCCCGGGTTGACGTCGGGGTGCAGTTTGCGGGCGAGGCGACGGTAGGCCTTCTTGATCTCCTCCTGGCTCGCTGTGTGCGAGACCCCGAGGACGGCGTAGTAGTCGTTCAAGCAAGTGGTCCTTTGGGTTTCAGTTGCTCCGTGCGTCCCCGAGGATGTCGGAGACATAGCGGGCCACGGCACGCACCGCGGCCATGGTCGTCGGGTAGTCCATCCGGGTCGGGCCCAGCACGCCCAGGCTCGCCACGGGTTCGCTCCCCGCCCCATACCCGACCGAGACGAGGGAAGTCGACTGCAGGCCGGACACCGGGTTCTCGTGCCCGATCCGCACCGAGACGAGCTCGGGGTCGTCGCTCAGCTCCCCGAAGAGGCGCAGCAGCACGACGTGCTCCTCGAGCGCCTCGAGGATCGGGCCGATCGAGCGCGGGAAGTCGGCCCGCGACCGGGCCAGGTTGGCCTGGCCCGCGAGGACGACCCGCTCCTCACGCTCCTCGACGAGTGCTTCCTCGAGCGCCGTCACCACCCTCTCGAGGACCTGCCTGTCCCCCTCCGGGAACTCCTCGACGAGCGTCCGCAGAGACGATGCGGCCACGCGGAACGGGACGCCGGCGGCCACCTCGTTCATCCTGGTGCGGACGGAGGCGACGAGCGCCTCACCCTCTGGCGTGGTGAGGTCCCGGTCGCGGCCCACGTCGACGACCCGTTGCTCGACCCGGCCGGTGTTGACGATGAGGACGACCATGACCCGCGAGCCGCCCATGGGGACGACCTCGATGTGGCGGACGGTCGAACGCGTCAGCGACGGGTACTGGACCACGGCCACCTGCCGGGTCAGCGATGCGAGGAGGCGTACGGTCCGATCGACGATGTCGTCGAGGTCGACGGCCCCGTGGAGGAACTGGGTGATGGCAGTTCGCTCGCCCCGGCTGAGGGGCTTGATCTCGCTCAGCCGGTCGACGAAGACGCGGTAGCCGAGGTCGGTCGGCACGCGCCCCGCGGAGGTGTGCGGCGCATGGATCAGGCCCTCCTCCTCGAGCAGGGCCATGTCGTTGCGCACCGTGGCGGCGGACACGCCGAGCTGGTGCCGCTCGACGAGCGCCTTGGAGCCGACCGGCTCGGAGGTCTGGACGTAGTCCTGCACGATCGCGCGAAGGACGTGCAGTCGCCGGTCCTCTGACATGTCGCCGCCTCCTCTCGGTCATCGCTGCATCTGCCCCGGACTGGCCGAGGCTGGCACTCTCAGGTTCCGAGTGCCAAGTCTACGACGTTTCTGCCACAACACGGACATGGCGGCGCTCTTCGAGGGGTGGCACCCGCGTGGCGGTCCGAGGCCGAGCCGGGTGAGCGGCATACCCTCTCTGCTCGTGTCCCCCATCGACCGCTACGGCTCCGACGTGCTCTCCGGCGACTGGCGCGCCCCCAGGGGCGGCCGATCCGTGGAGGTGCCGGCCGAGCCGGACCTCGTCGTCGAGGAGGTCGAGACGGGCTGGGTCGGCGCCGTGGTCCGCGTCGAGAAGGCCGGCGGCATGCACGTAGTGCACCTCGAGGACCGACGCGGCCGCACCAAGGCGTTCCCGCTCGGTCCCGGCTTCCTCATCGACGGCCGTCCGGTGACCCTGACGAAGCCGGTGGCCGCGGCCTCGACGGCCCTCGCCGCGGCCCGCAAGGCCCAGTCGCGCACCGCGAGCGGCTCCGTCGCCGTGCACGACGCGAAGGCCCGGGTGGCCAGCGGGTCGCGGATCTACGTCGAGGGACGCCACGACGCGGAGCTCGTCGAGAAGGTGTGGGGGGACGACCTCAGGATCGAGGGCGTCGTCGTCGAGATGATGGACGGCGTCGACGACCTCGCCGGCATCATCGCCGAGTTCCAGCCGGGTGCCGGCCGCCGGCTCGGGGTCCTCGTCGACCACCTCGTGCCCGGCACCAAGGAGGCACGGATCGTCGAGCAGGCCCGGTCGCTGCGCGGGCTGGCCGACCATGTCCTCATCCTCGGCCACCCCTACGTCGACGTATGGCAGTCCGTCCGGCCGGAGCGGCTCGGGTGGGAGCAGTGGCCGGTCATCCCACGCGGCACGTCGTGGAAGCACGGCATCTGCGCTGCGCTCGGCTGGCCCCACGCGACCCAGGCGGACATCGCACTGGCGTGGAAGCGGATCCTCGGGCGTGTACGGACCTACGCCGACCTCGAGCCCGCCCTGCTCGCGAGCGTCGAGGAGCTCATCGACTTCGTGACCGCGCCCGCTGGCTGAGCCCCACTCCCCTGTCGACCGCACCGATCCCGGTCGACAGGGCGCGGCTCAGGACCGGATGTAGCCGAGGACGTCGACCTTGAGGTATGCCGCTGAGCCGGCTCGGACGCGGATCGAGCCGTCCACTCCGACGGGGACGACCAC
>DASSTN010000217.1:0-13260 GCA_035707905.1 Intrasporangium sp. | reverse complement strand
TTGTGGTTCAAGGGGTTTCGCCGCCTCGGGGATGGGTCTCAGCCTTTCCCAAGGTGCTTGTGAATACTATCACAAGCCCTTCGCCGGCCTCCACTTGGGCAGCCAGAGGGTGAGCACGATGCCGACGATCGCCGCCCCGATCACGACGAGGAGGGGGGTCCACCCGTCCCAGATGACGAGGGACACGGAACCGAGCGCGACGATGGCCGCCCACATGTAGAGGATCAGCACCGCCCGGCGGTGCCCGTGGCCGATCCGGAGCATCCGGTGGTGCAGGTGCAGCGCGTCCGCCTGCCAGGGCCGCTGCCCGGCCCGCGTGCGTCGCACCACGGCGAGCACCATGTCGAGCAGCGGGAGCAGGAGCACCGCGAGCGGCACGAGAACCGGCAGGAAGGCGGCGGTGACCTGGTTCGCCGACACGTCGCCCGGGTCGACGTTGCCGGTGAGCGTGATCGTCGCCGCCGACAGGAGCAGACCGAGGGTGAGCGCCCCGGAGTCGCCCATGAAGAGCCGGGCGGGATGGAAGTTGTGCGGGAGGAAGCCTGCGCAGCACCCGACGAGCGCGGCCGAGACGAAGGTGGCCGTGGAGAAGACGTTCGCGGGGACGAACGACCGCGACACGATGTAGGAGTACATGAAGAAGGCCAGGGCCGCGATGCCGACGATCCCGGCGGCCAGCCCGTCGAGACCGTCGATGAAGTTCACGGCGTTGGTCGAGACGATGACGACGAGGACCGTGACCGCGACGAGGACCGGTGTCGGCAGGATCGTCACGCCGAACACCGGCAGCGAGAGCAGCTGGACTCCGGCATAGGCCATGAGGCCGGCCGCGAGGACCTGTCCTGCGAGCTTGGTCAGCCAGTCGAGCTCGCGGATGTCGTCGAAGGCGCCGAGGAGGCACACGATCCCACCGGCTGCGACGATGCCGAGGATCTGCCGGTCCGAGAAGAGGGTGCCGAGGTAGGGCAGCGACCGAGCGACGAGCGCTGCCGAGACGAAGCCGAGATAGATGCCCACTCCCCCGAGACGCGGGATCGGCGTCTTGTGCACGTCCCGCTCCCGTACCGGGGTGAACGCGCCCGTCGCGACCGCGAGGCTGCGCACGAAGGGCGTGGCGATATAGGTGACTCCCGCGGCGACGATGAGGATGAGGACGTACTCGTGCACTCAGACGCTCGCGTTCCCGGCGGCATCCTCGGTCTGGGGCTCGGGCTCGTCGTCCGCTGAGGCGAGCGCGGCATCGATCTCCGCCTGGCTGAGGGCGCCGACTCGCAGGGTGACCGGTGCGGGCCCCGTGCAGTCGATGATGGTCGACGGGTCGCCCTCGTCGACGGGCCCGGCATCGAGGTAGACCGCGACGCTCTCGCCCAGCATCGCGCGCGCCTCGTCGGCGTTGCGCGCGGCGGGATCACCCGTCGTGTTCGCACTCGTGACGGCCATCGGACCGACCTCGCCCAGCAGCTCGAGCGCGACCGGGTGGTCGGGCACCCGCAGGGCGACCGTGCCGTTCGTGTCACCGAGGTCCCAGTGCAGGGAGGTGTGGGCCTGCAGGACGACGGTGAGGGGGCCGGGCCAGAACCGCTCCATGAGGGTCGTGGCATAGGCGGGCACCGAGGTTGCCAGACCGAGCGCCGTCCGCGGCGTCGGGATGAGGACCGGTGGTGGCTTGTCCCGGCCCCGGCCCTTCGCGGCCAGCACTGCTGCGACGCCAGCGGCGTCGAAGGCGTCACAGCCGATCCCATACACGGTGTCTGTCGGCAGCACGACGACCTCACCCCGGCGCACCGCTGCCGCGGCGGCCGCGATCCCCTCTGCGCGGGTGGTCTCCTCCACGCAGTCGAAGACTTCACTCATGGGAGGGCAGCCTAGTCCGGGTGCTTGGGACCGCCGTCAGGCCGCGACGGGCGGACGTCACCCGCGGCCGACCGGAGAGGTCGACGTGGTCGGCGACATCGGTCCAGGCTCCAGTCGATCCGAGCGCGGCGGGCAGCGAACTGCCTTGGGAGTCAGCATGTTCCATGAGCAGCAGTCCCCCGGGCCGCAAGAGGGAGGCGGCGACGGAGGCGACGCGCAACGGGATGGCGAGCCCGTCGTCGCTGCCGCCGTAGAGCGCGAGCCCGGGGTCGTGGTCGCGCACCTCGGGGTCGACCGGCACCGCGCCGACCGGGATGTAGGGCGGGTTCACGGTGACGACATCGACGCTCCCCCGCCAGTCCGGGAAGCAGGGCTGTGTCGCGTCCCCGTTGGCGAGCTCGACGTCGAGGTCGAGCCTCGCCCGGTTGTGCTCTGCCCAGGCGAGGGCGTCCCCGGACAGCTCGAGTGCGCGCACCGCGGCCCCGGGCCGCTCGTCCTTGATCGCCAGGGCGATGGCGCCCGACCCCGTGCAGAGGTCGACGACCCGTATGCCGCTCAGCTCCGACCCGTCGCGCCGCTCCCCGTGCACCTGGCCGCTCCCCACTCCGAACGCAGCGTTCGAGGTCGAACTGGACGGTGTACCACCGCGTTCGACCTCGAACGCTGTGTTCGCGGGGGCTGGGCGGGCGAGTCGACGGTCGATCTCGGCGAGGGCGAGGTCGACGAGGACCTCGGTCTCCGGCCGCGGCACGAAGACCCCTGGGCCCACGGCGAGGGTGATCCGTCGGAAGTGTGCGCGTCCCGTGAGGTGCTGCAGGGGGACCCGGCGGGCGCGCTCGGCGAGCTGAGCGGCATACGTGTCCTCGAAGGAGGGCGGAAGGTCACCGCCGAGCACCATCCGGCGGCGCGCCTCGGAGGTATCGACGCGCAGCACGTGCGCCGCGAGCTCGAGGGCGTCCACGTCCGCGGAGGCGATGCCGGCCTCCGCGAGGACCCGTGCACCGGCCCGCACGAGGCCACGCAGGTCCGTCACGCCTCGGCCATCGCGGCGAGCCGGGCGGCCTCGTCAGCGTCCATCGCGGACTGCACGACCGGGTCGAGGTCGCCGTCGAGGACCTGGCCGAGGTTGTAGGCCTTGTAGCCCGTCCGGTGGTCGGAGATCCGGTTCTCGGGGAAGTTGTAGGTGCGGATCCGCTCGGACCGGTCGACCGTGCGCACCTGGGAGCGTCGGGCCGCGGAGGCCTCGGCGTCGGCCGCGTCCTGGGCCATCTGCCGCAGCCGGGCGCGGAGGACCCGCAGCGCGGCCTCCTTGTTCTGCAGCTGCGACTTCTCGTTCTGGCACGAGACCACGACGCCGGTCGGAAGGTGGGTGATCCGGACCGCGGAGTCGGTGGTGTTGACGCTCTGGCCACCCGGGCCGGAGGACCGGTAGACGTCGATCCGCAGGTCGTTCGGGTCGAGCTCGACCTCGCCCTGGTCCTCGGCCTCCGGCATGACGAGCACACCTGCCGCCGACGTGTGGATGCGGCCCTGCGACTCCGTCACCGGCACCCGCTGGACGCGGTGGACGCCGCCCTCGTACTTGAGGCGCGCCCACGGTCCCTCTCCGGGGCCCGGGTGGCCCTTGGCCGAGACGGAGACGCGGACGTCCTTGTAGCCGCCGAGGTCGGACTCGGTCGCGTCCTCGACCTGGGTGCGCCAACCGCGATGCTCGGCATACCTGAGGTACATCCGGAGGAGGTCACCGGCGAAGAGCGCGGACTCCTCGCCGCCCTCCCCCGCCTTGATCTCCAGGATGACGTTGCGGTCGTCGTCGGGGTCGCGCGGCACGAGCATCCGCCGCAGGTGCTCCTCAGCCTCGGCCACGGCCTGCTCGAGCGACGGCACCTCCGCGGCGAAGGACGGGTCCTCCTCGGCCAGCTCCCGCGCCGCCGCGAGGTCCTCGCCGCTCGCCCGCCAGGCACGGGCGGCGGCCACGACCGGTCCGAGCTCCGCGTAGCGCTTGTTGAGCGTGCGGAGCAGGTCCTGGTCGGAGTGCACGGATGGGTCGGCGAGCCGCGTCTCGAGGTCGGCGTACTCGTCGAGGATCGACTGCACGGTGTCGAGCACGATGGCTCCTCCTGCTGGGTCGGGAGCGCCGCCGCCGTCGGGGTGGTGCCGGGGACTGGGAAAAACGAACGCCGGCCCCCGACGACCGTGGTCGTGGGAGCCGGCGGACGGGAGAGCTACTTGGCGGCCTTCTTGCCGTAGCGAGCCTCGAACCGGGCGACGCGGCCACCGGTGTCGAGGATCTTCTGCTTGCCGGTGTAGAACGGGTGGCACTGGGAGCAGACGTCGGCGTTGATCTTGCCGCTCGTCGCCGTGCTGCGCGTGGTGAACGTGTTGCCGCAGGTGCAGGTCACCTGGGTCTCCACGTAGTCAGGGTGAAGGTCCTTCTTCAACGGTGTCTCCTCGAGGTCATGGCCGGGTCGGCTGCGCACGGGCATGGTGCCGTGAACCGGTCCAAGGGAAGAGTGTGCCATGTCGGCGCACACCATCCCAAACGCGAGACCTGGAGCCGGCATTCCCTACGCTGCGGGCAGGGTGACCATCATCGTCGTGCCCTCGCCCTCGACCGAATCGACGTCGAGCCGGCCCCCGTGGCCCTCCACGATCGTGCGCACGATGGCGAGGCCCAGCCCGGTGCCCGGGATCGCCGCCGCCGTGGCGTTGCCCGCGCGGAAGAAGCGCTCCGCCAGGCGGGCGAGATCGGCCTGCGGGATGCCGATGCCGGTGTCGGCGATGCTGATCCGGACCTCGCCGTCGACCAGCGCGGCGTCGATGGTCACCCTGCCCCCTGAGGGGGTGAACTTCACCGCGTTGGAGCCGAGGTTGATCAGCGCCCGCTCGACCTGGGCCCGGTCGACCTTGACGGCCAGGCCCTCCGGGACCGGCGGCACGACCAGGCTGACGCGCGATGCGGCTGCCGCCGGCTGCATCGTCTCGACGACGCAGCGGACGAGGTCCGCGACGCGGACGTCGTCGAGGGTCGCCTGCAGACCGGTGCTCTCGATCTTGTTGAGGACCAGGAGGTCCTCGATCAGGCCGCGCAGGCGGGTCGCGTTGCGGCGCACGACCCCGAGGGCCCGCACCTGCTCGTTGGTGAGCTCGCCGAAGTCACCGTCCTCGAGCAGCTCGAGGTAGCCGCTGATCGAGGTGAGCGGGGTGCGCAGCTCGTGGCTGATGGTGGCCATGAAGTCGGTCTTCTGGTGGTCGAGCTCGGTGAGGCGCTGCACCTGCTCCTCACGCATCTCGGCGAGCCGCAGCTGCACGATGGCCCGGGCGACCATCGTGGCGCTCTGCTCGGCGACATGGACCTCGCTCTGCCGCCACCACCTCGGCTGGTCCACGCCGAGCAGGGCGAGGACGCCCAGGCCCTGGTCCGCGGACCCGACCGGCACGAGCAGGAGGGACCGGGCGCCCGTGGCCCGGTGGAAGGCGATGACCCGCTGGTCGTCGGCCCAGTCCGGGTCGAAGACGTCGGGCAGGACCACCGCGCCACCGCCGAGCTCGCGCAGCTCGGCCTCGACGCCCGCGAGGTGCCGGGCGAGCGAGGCGGGCAGGGGTGGCAGGTCGGGCAGGGTGTCGGCGTGCCACTGGCTGCGCTCCCGCACGCCGAGGTGCTCGTCGAGGGTGTAGATCAGGACCCGGTCGGCGCCGAGCCCGGCCCCGAGGCTGCGGCAGACGCCGTCCAGGGCGGCGACGACGTCCTCGGCCCCGCGGACGCTGCGGGCGACCTCGAGGACGAGCTGGCGGGTGCGCAGCTCGTCACCCTGCTGGGCCACGAACCGGGCGTTCTCACGTGTCAGCGTGTTGAAGTCGCGGGCCAGGGTCCGCACCTCGGCCGCGCCGTGCTCGGTGTCCGCGAAGGTGAGGCTGTCACCCCTGACCCGCCTGCGCACGACCTCGCTCAACCGCTCGAGCGGGCGCACGATCGATCGCCGCATGCGGTAGGCGACGAGGAGCAGCCCACCGATGGACACGATGGCCACCCCGAAGACCACGAGGCCGAGGGTGGTCAGGGCGGCCCCGGACTGGGCGCGGTCGGCATCCCGCTGGGCCCGCAGGCGGTCGCCCAGGGCGGTGCTCGCGGCCCGGTAGTCACCCCAGGCCACCTCCGTCCACTCCCGTGCCATGCGCGGGCGAGTGCGGTGCGTGGGCGTCGGGCTCGACCGCTCGGCGGCGGCGAACCACGCGTCGATCGCCTGCCGCTGCCGTCCCGTCAGAGCGGTGTAGGCGGCACGGTCGGTCGGCTTGAGGTCGGCGGTCCTGGTCGCGGAGAGCAACGACTCGAGCTCGTCCTCGATGTTGCTCCGGTGCGCCTCGAGAGCCGCCTCCGTCGCCTCGGCCGCGCCGTTGGACTGGCCCTCGAACCAGGTGCTGCGGGCCCGCGTCATCTCGAGGAGCACCGCGCCGTTGGCCTCCACGGCGGGGCCGAGCGACACGGTGAGGGTCCTGACAAGCTGCCCCTGCTGTTGGATCATGAAAAGCGAGGCCAACGTCCCGCAGGGGATGAGGGCGACCAGCACGATCACGAGCGTGCGTACGTGTGCGCTCGCCGACCCCTTGGGGCGCCTGGGACGACCTCTCACGTGATCCCCTCGTCGAAGCCGCTGCGGGTCATCACACCCCAGACCTGGCGGCGTCCGCGCAGGCTGGCCCACCAGCCCTCGAGGCGCCACCACACCGTCAGCTGCCGGTAGCCGAAGTTCTCGACCGTGGCCGCGGCGAGGGCGATCCAGATGGCTCGCCACCGGTCGTGCCGGTGGAAGGCCCACTCGTCCGCGAGGAGGGCGGCGAGGGTCACCAGCAGCGCGTAGCCGTAGGCGAGCAGGAGGAAGAGGGCGGCATACGGCAGGCTGACGGCCCCGAGCAGCAGTCCGAGTGGCACGATGACGATGCCGAAGAGCTCGAGCAGGGGGGCGAACAGCTCGAAGAGCCAGTAGTACGGCAGGGCGAGAGCCCCGATGCGTCCGTAACGCGGTCGCAGCAGCATGCCCCGGTAGGCCCAGAGCGTCTCCCACAGGCCACGGTGCCACCGACGCCGCTGGCTTCGCAGCACGGCAGCGGTCGAGGGCACCTCGGTCCACGAGACCGGCTCCGGGACGAACTCGACCCGGTAGTCCCGACCGGCGTCACGCAGGTGCTTGTGGATGCGCATCACGAGCTCGAAG
Source organism: Intrasporangium sp. (assembly GCA_035707905.1). Lineage (GTDB taxonomy): Bacteria > Actinomycetota > Actinomycetes > Actinomycetales > Dermatophilaceae > Intrasporangium_A. The sequence continues at coordinate 6,193 of DASSTN010000217.1, read as the reverse complement.
TCCTCGCCGATGCTCTCGGCATCGAGCCCACCGACCTCGACGAGGACGTCACGCCGGAAGAGTCCGAAGGCGCCACTGATGAGGATGAGGGAGCCCAACCTCGACCAGCCCGTGCGGCCCAGGAGGAACGCCCGGAGGTACTCGACGACCTGGATGCGCGGCAACCAGCTGCGCGGCATCTCGACCCGCACGACGCGCCCGAACTCGACCCTGCTGCCGTTCACCGGGCGGATCGCCCCACCCGTGGCCACCACCCGCGTGGGGTCGTCGACGAAGGGCTTGGTCACCCTGAGCAGGGCGTCGGGCTCGAGGATCGAGTCACCGTCGATCATCGCGACGAGCGGCTCACTCGCTGCATTGACCGCCACGTTGAGCGCCTCGGAGCGGCCGGAGTTCTCCTTGCGGACCACGACGAGCCGGGTGCGGCCGTCGCGGGGCACGTGGACGCTGCGGACGGCGACGCCGATCGGCACGTCCTGGGGGAGCTGGCGCGGCACGGCGACGAGGTCGAACGCCTCCTCGAGCCGCGCGAACGTCGCATCCGTGCTTCCGTCGTCGACGACCACCACCTCGTGGCGCGGGTAGCGCAGGCTGAGGAAGGACTTGACGGCCGTGACGATGCCGACCTCCTCGTTGTACGCCGGGACGAGCAGCGACACGCCCGGGGCGAGGCCGCCGCCCTGCCACTCGAGGGTCGTGAGCCGTCGCCGCTGCTGGGCCCGGAACCCGCCGGCGGCGAGCAGGATCAGCACGAGCAGGGAGGTGTTGATCAGCACGAAGTAGACGAGGATCGGGACGGCCGTGACGTGCATGATCGCAGCGACCGCCGTGCGGAGGCCGTCCTCGATGCCGGCCCAGCTCATCGGGCGCTCCCCTGCAATGCGGCGAGCAGGGTCGCGCTCCGGGTGGCCGGGGCGTCCCGGAACGGCTCGAGCGCTGCGTGCCCCTCGCGTCCGAGGCCGAGGAGGGCGGCGGCCGCCTGCTCACCCACCCGGGGGTCGGGGTCGGTCACGAGGCCGGTCAGCACGGGCAGCGCAGTGGGCTCGCCGAGCTCGGCCAGGGCGGCGACGCAGGCCCTGCGAAGGGCCGTCGCCTCCGCGTCGGAGGTGTGCGCGGCCAGGGCCGCCACGTCCGCGGCCCGGCCCAGGTGGCCGATGGCGTAGGCGCACGCGGAGCGGACCGTCACGTCCGGATCGGACTGCAGGAGGTCCCTCAAGCGAGGGAGGGCGCTCGTGAAGCTGCCGGCGCCGATGACGAAGGCTGCGACGGTGCGGGTGCGGGGGTGGGCGTCGTCCAGGGCGGCCCGCAGCTCGCCGGAGATCGCGATGCCCATGCCCTGCAAGGCGTCGGCGGCGGCACCGGCCGGTAGCCCGAGGGGTGCGCCCCGCCGCCCTGTCGCCCCACCGACCGCCGCGAGGATCGGCCCGGCAGACCGCGGGTCGCCGATGAGGCCGAGGGCGTAGGCCGCGCTCCCCCGCACCTCGACGAACCGGTCGCGCAGGGCTGACTCGAGCGCCTCCCGGGCGTCCTCGGTGCCGGTCAGGCCGAGCAGCTGGGCCGCTCGCGCCCGGCGCACCGGGGACCGGTGCTGCAGCTCCCGGTGCGCGCGGTGCACTGCGCCGTGGGCCCGGAGCACCTCGACGAGCTGTTCGGCAGGTGCACCGCGGACCTTCGTGAGCAGACCGATGATGCGCCGGTCGAGGGCCGCGGCCGTCGCGCCGGTCGTGCCGGCCAGCTCCCGAACCGCGAGGCCCTCGTCGTCCTCACCCGCAGCCACCTGGATGAGGGTCCTCCGCAGCGGTGCGAGGAGCCGCTCCTCACGGCGGTCACCGGCGATCCGGTCGACCCGCACGACGATGACCGCGAGCAAGAGGCCGGCGCAGGCCCCGAGCACGCCGACGGTGGCGGCGAAGAGGAGGGCGTGCGCGTTCACCGGGCGCGAGCAAGCATGCCGCTGACGCGGTGCACCAGCTCCCGCGGGCTGAAGGGCTTGATGACGTAGTCGTCGGCCCCGACCTCGAAGCCGGTGTCGACGTCGGAGTCTCGCGACTTGGCGCTCAGCAGGAGAACGGGCACTGATGCGCCCTCGCTCTCCCGGATGCGACGCAGCACGTCGATGCCGGACATGCCGGGCATCATGACGTCGAGGACGACGAGCTCCGGCCGGTCCTGCTCGAAGGCGGTCCAAGCCGAGACACCGTCGGCCACCGCATGGACCTGGTAGCCCGCCTGGGTCAGCTTGAACTCGACGAGGTCGCGGATGTCGGCGTCGTCGTCGGCGACGAGGATCCGCGGCTGGGCGGCAGCCGAGTCATGCATGGTTCTCCCCTGAGAGCGGTCCCGAATGAGGCGATGCTATTGGACATTTGGGACATTCGGGGGCACTTCAGGCAAGAGCCGCGGACGGCGCCCGATGGGCACCGTCCGCGGCCTGGTCCTTCCCGAGCCGGGGCCTAGCTTTGGTCTTCCGCCCGGATGCTGCTCGTCTGCTGCACCTGAACGAGGAACTCGTAGTTCGTCTTGGTCTTCTTGAGCCTGTCGAGGAGCAGCTCGATCGCCTGGGTGGGGTCGAGCGCGGCGAGCACCCGGCGCAGCTTCCACATGATCTTCAGCTCCTCGGACGCGAGGAGGATCTCCTCACGTCGGGTGCCGGAGGCGTTGACGTCGACCGCCGGGAAGATGCGGCGGTTCGCGAGCTCGCGGGAGAGCCGCAGCTCCATGTTGCCGGTCCCCTTGAACTCCTCGAAGATCACCTCGTCCATCTTCGAGCCGGTCTCGACGAGAGCGGTCGCGAGGATCGTGAGGGACCCGCCGTTCTCGATGTTGCGCGCGGCCCCGAAGAACTTCTTCGGGGGGTAGAGCGCCGCCGAGTCGACGCCACCGGAGAGGATCCGGCCGCTCGCGGGCGCGGACAGGTTGTAGGCCCGTCCCAGCTTGGTGATCGAGTCGAGGAGCACGACGACATCGTGGCCGAGCTCGACGAGGCGCTTGGCCCGCTCGATCGACAGCTCGGCGACGGTCGTGTGATCCTCGGCAGGGCGGTCGAAGGTGGAGGAGATGACCTCGCCCTTGACGGCCCGCTGCATCTCGGTGACCTCCTCAGGCCGCTCGTCGACGAGGACGACCATGAGGTGGCACTCCGGGTTGTTCGTCGTGATGGCGTTGGCGATGGCCTGCATCACCATCGTCTTGCCGGCCTTCGCCGGTGCCACGATGAGGCCGCGCTGGCCCTTGCCGATCGGCGCGATGAGGTCGATGACGCGCGTCGTCATGACCTGCGACTCCGTCTCGAGCCGTAGCCGCTGCTGCGGGTAGAGCGGGGTCAGCTTGTGGAACTCGACCCGCTTGAGGGCGTCCTCGGGCGAAGCCCCGTTGACGCTGTCGAGCCGGACGAGCGCGTTGTACTTCTGCCGCCCGACGTGACCGGAGGGCTGCTCACCGTCGCGCAGCGCCTTGACGGCGCCGGTGACGGCGTCCCCCTTGCGCAGGCCGTGGCGCTTCACCATGCCGAGGGGGACGTAGACGTCGTTCGGTCCAGGCAGGTAGCCCGTCGTCCGGACGAAGGCGTAGTTGTCGAGCACGTCGAGGATGCCGGCGACCGGGACGAGCACGTCGTCCTCGGTGATCTGCACGTCGGTGTCGTTCCACTCCTGGCCACCCTGGCCCCGCCGCTTCCGGTCGCGGTTCCGGTTGCGGTTGCGGCCGCGACGGCCCCCGTCCTCGTCACCGCGGTTCGCGCCCTGCTGGCGGCTCAGCCCCTGCCGGCCGCCCTGGTCCTGCTGGCCGCGGTCGCCCCGCTCCTGGCGGTCGTCGTCACCGCGATGGTCTCCGGACCGGTCCTCGTGGTCGCGGCCGCCCCGCTGCTCGTCCCGGTCGCCCCAGGCCTCGTGGGTGCGCTCGTCCCGCTCCTCACGCTGCCGGCTCTCGCGGCGGTCCCCACGCTCCTGGCCCTCGCGGCGGTCCTGGCCCTCCCGGCGGTCCTGGTCACGCCCTGGACCTCCCTCGCGGTTCATGCGTCGCTCGGGGCGCCCCTCCCGGCGGCCCTGAAGGTCCTCACGACGTTCGGAACCGGCCTCGCGGTCGCCCCGACGGTCCTGACCGCCCTCATGACGGTCCTGGCCACCCTCGCGTCCGTCGCGACCGGGTTCACGACGGTCACCCGCAGGGCGGTCCTCCGGCTGCTCACGGTCCTCCCGCTGCTCACCGGCCCCGCGCCGTGCCTGGGCGCCGCGCTCGCCGCGCTCGTGGCGGTCGCTCTGTCCGTGCTGCTCGGGCCGGTCACGCCGCTCCGAACGAGCGGCCTCGCCCTGGTTCGGCGTTGCCGGCCCGGCCACGTCACCGCCGTGACGCTCGTCCTGCGACACCTGGGTACCTGCCGGTGCGCTGGCCTGTGCGGCTTCCTCCCGCGTCTCCTGCGGCGCGGAGTCACCCGCGGGCGCTCCTGCGCGACGGGCCGCGCGGCGCACCGGCGCACTCGCCGGCTCCGTCGCTGCGCCCCCGCTCTGCCGGTTGCGGATCGCCTCCACGAGGTCGCTCTTGCGCATCTTCGCGGTGCCCCTGATGCCCATCGAGGCGGCAACCGCCTTGAGCTCGTCGAGCTTCATGGCGGACAGGCCTGCCACCGGACGGGTGGTTGTTTCTGACACGAAGGATCCTTCCCCCTCGTTTGCGGCCCGGGAGATCTCCTCGGTGCCGGACTGGGACCCGGTGCTCAAGCGACAGAGCACGGACCATCTTGAGAACCACGGTGACGCGCATGGCGCCACGAGACGAGGAATCGCCTCGGCGTGGGGGTGGAGCACCGTACCTGCTCGTGAAGCGGCCTCGGTGCCGTGCCACTCTAACACTCAGCGAGCTCTCATCGAGGCCGATCCCCGGACGTGTCCTCGATGGATGTCGAACGGCATCGACGTACCGGGCCTGTCGTCAGCAGACCGTCACCTGGGCACCGACGGACGGCACCCCCGGGGTGAGTCGCCGCCACCCGTCGAACTGGGCCGGCGCGACGACCGCGTCCCGGTCGGTGCGCGTGGTGAGGACGAGCACGGAGGGCCCGGCCCCCGACACCACCGCGGCGTGCCCATGGGCACGGAGCGCGTCGACCAGCGCCATCGAGGCTGGATAGGACGGCCGCCGCGCCTCCTGGTGCAGCCAGTCCCGGGTCGCACCGTGCAGGAAGCGCGGCTCGCTGGTCAGGGCATGGACGAGCAGGGCGGCCCGCCCCGCGTTGGCCGCAGCAGCTCCGAGCGGCACCTGAGCAGGAAGGACCGCTCGGGCGGTGCGCGTCGCGAGCTGGGTGTCCGGGACGAAGACGACGACGTCGACCGACTCGTGGAGCACCGGCCGCGCCGTCACCGTTCGGCCCCCTCGATCACGGCCCGACAAGTCGGGCATCCAGCTCACGGTGAGACCGCCATAGACGCTTGCCGTGGCGTTGTCCGGATGCCCCTCGAGCACGCTCGAGAGGTGCCCGGTGGTCGCGAGGTCGACCTCGACCGGCGACCCCGGCGCTGGCAAGTCGGGCAACGAAAGCGCTTGCGCGGCAACGACGCCCGCAACAATGGCGGTCGCCGAGGACCCCAGTCCTCGACCATGGGGGACCCCGTTGCCGGCGAGCAGTCGCAGGCCCGCGGGTGGCTCGTAGCCGAGCTCGCGCCAAGTGTGCTGCATGGTCGCGTGCACGAGGTGGGACTCGTCGGTCGGCACGTCCTCCGCACCGTGGCCCTCGACCTCTATCGTCAGGCCCGGCTCGGACCGGGTCGTGACGGTGTACTCGTCCCACAGCCCGAGCGCGAGCCCGATGGAGTCGAAACCCGGCCCGAGGTTCGCGCTGCTGGCCGGAACCCGCACGTGGACCGTGCGACCGCCGGGGACGGCACCCACCGGGTCAGTCCTCCAGGCCCAGGGCTCGCGCGGTCGAGTAGGCGTCGACCGGGACGCGCACGGGTGTCACCTCGGAGCCGTCGGCAGTGCGAAGCGCCCACTGCGGGTCCTTCAGACCGTGCCCGGTGACGGTGCAGACGATGCGCCCGCCTGCCGGCACGAGGCCGGCCCGGTGGCTGGCGAGCAGACCGGCCACCGATGCGGCCGAGCCGGGCTCGACGAAGACGCCCTCCTGGGACGAGAGGTAGCGGTGCGCCTCGAGGATCTGCTCGTCGGTCACCGCCTCGATCCGGCCGCCCGACTCGTCGCG
>DASSTN010000216.1:0-15419 GCA_035707905.1 Intrasporangium sp. | reverse complement strand
GAGTACTCACGTGGCACGCGTGAAGCGGGCGGTCAACGCCCAGAAGAAGCGTCGCGTCGTTCTCGAGCGGGCCAGCGGTTACCGCGGCCAGCGCTCGCGCCTCTACCGCAAGGCCAAGGAGCAGGTCACCCACTCGCTCGGCTACGCCTACCGCGACCGTCGCGCCAAGAAGGGTGACTTCCGTCGCCTCTGGATCCAGCGCATCAACGCCGCGGCCCGCGCCAACGGCATGACCTACAACCGGTTCATGCAGGGCCTGCGCACCGCTGGTGTCGAGGTCGACCGCAAGATCCTCGCGGACCTCGCCGTCAACGACGCCCCGGCCTTCGCCGCCCTCGTCGAGGTCGCCCGCGCCAACGTGCCGGCCCAGACCGCCGAGGCCAAGAGCGCCTGAGCCACCCCGAGCCAAGGGCGTGAGCATCGACCGAGCGCCGCGACACCCCGTCCTGACCAACCCGCGTTCCGAGCGGGTCCGGTCCGTCCGGGCGCTGTCGCGGCGCTCGGTCCGTCTCCGGACCGGGATGTTCCTCGCCGAGGGGCTGCAGGCCGTCCGAGAGGCCGTGGTGCACCGCCCCGACGAGGTGCGCGACGTCTACGTCACGGCCGAGGCGGCGCAGCGCTACACGGAGATCGTCGAGCGGGCCACGAGCGCGGGACTGCACGTCCACGAGGCGAGCCCGGAGGTGCTGGCCGCCATGGCGGAGACCGAGACACCGCAGGGCATCGTGGCGGTGTGCCGGCGCACCGAGCGCACCCTCGACGAGGCGCTCGACGCCCTCCCGGAGGACTGCGTCGTCTGCGTCCTCACGCACGTGCGCGACCCCGGTAACGCCGGCACGGTCATCCGAGGGGCCGACGCGGCGGGTGCGGACCTCGTCGTCGTCAGCGATGCGAGTGTGGACGTCTACTCGCCCAAGGTGGTCCGGTCGACGGCCGGTTCGCTCTTCCACCTGCCCGTCGTCGTCGGCGTCCCTGTCGACCGGATCCTGTCCGCCCTGGGCGGCCGGGGCATCCGCCGGCTCGCCGCCGATGGCGCTGGTACGACCCTGCTGCACGACGCCGACCTGGCGGGGCCGCATGCCTGGATCATGGGCAACGAGGCTTGGGGGCTGCCCGAGGAGGTCCGCGCCCGCTGCGACGATGTCGTCCGCGTCCCGATCTACGGCCTCGCCGAGTCGCTCAACCTCGCCATGGCGGCCACCCTCTGCCTCTACGCATCGGCGGAGTCCCGACGCCGGGGCGGGCGCTGAACGCCACTCCCGCCGTGCCGTCGCTATTCTGCGGATCATGGCCACCCTCCGCTCGCTGCCGTCCGACCCGGGCGCGACGATGCCCGTGGATTCCATGGCCGAGCTGCTGCCGGACGGCCTCGTGGTCGTCGGTCGCGACGAGGTCATCCGATACGTCAACACCGAGGCTCTGCGGATCCTCGGCATGGAACGCGACGACCTCGTCGGCCGCCCCGTCACCAAGGTGCTACCGCTGTGTGACAAGACCGGCCGGGACTGGTGGGCGCACACCGAGCCCTGGAGCGGCCTGGCCACCCGGACGGGCCATCGCGAGAAGCTGCTCGTCGGGCCGGATGGGCGGGACCTGCTCGTCACCGCCCGCTACATCCGGGTCCGGCGTGGCGGCGAAGTCGAGCGCGTCCTCATCGGCCTGAGGGACGCCGCGGCCAGGCAGCGCGCCGAGCGCGAGAGCGCGACCGTCCTTGCGACCGTCGCGCACGAGCTGCGCGCCCCGCTCACCTCCGTCACGGGCTTCACGAGCAGCCTGCTGCGCCGCTGGGACCGGTTCACCGACGAGCAGAAGCGCCTCATGATCGAGACGATCCAGGCCGACGCGACCCGGTTGACCCGGCTCATCGCGGAGCTGCTCGACATCTCCCGCCTCGACGCGGACCGGCTGAACCTGCGCCTCGGTCCGGTCGACCTCGAGGACCTGCTCCGGCGGCACGTCGTGCGCCACGAGCTCGCTCGGACCGGCCGGATCACGCTGCGCCTCGGCGCCGCTGCGCGTGGGGAGGGCGTGCCCGAGCTGTGGGCCGACGCCGACCGGCTCGAGCAGGTCTTCTTCAACCTCATCGAGAACGCCGGGACCCATGGGGGTGGGGAGGTCACGGTGATCCTCGACCGGGAAGGCGACGACGAGGAGGCGGGCGTGGTCGTGCACGTCGACGACGACGGTCCCGGCATCCGCGACGAGGACCGGGAGCGGGTCTTCGACCGCTTCTGGCACGGCGTCGACACGGCGACCACCGGCCTCGGGCTCTATGTCGTGCGCGGCCTCGTCGAGGCGCACGCCGGCACCGTGGTCGTCGGCAGGTCGGACAGCGGCGGTGCCCGTTTCACGGTGCGCCTGCCCGCGCGGATGCCCGACTTCATCCCCGACCTCGCGTCGAGGTGACCCGGGCCGCGGCCCCTGAGCGCGGGGGCTCCGCGACCGCCGCGGGATCCGCCTCGGCTCCGCTCTAGACTGGCTCGTGATCCACCCGCCTGCGGCGTGACCCGGGCGGGTGTACCCGTCCACGAGAACCGTCCACGAGAGCAGCGACCCGCATCCATGTCAGGACCGAACACGAACTACGACCCCGTCGAGGTCGCGGCGCTCGAGCCGGGCGCCGTCGAGGCCGCCGTCGAGGAGGCGCTCGCGGCCATCGCTGCGGCCTCCTCGCTCGACGAGCTCAAGGCCGCGCGGATCGCCCACCAGGGGGAGAAGAGCCCCCTCGCGCTCGCCAACCGTGAGATCGGTGCGCTCCCGCCGAGCGCCAAGGCCGAGGCCGGCAAGCGGGTCGGCCAGGCCCGCGGTCGGGTCGGCCAGGCGATCGCGGCCCGGCAGGCCGAGCTCGAGGCCGAGCGCGACGAGCGGATCCTCGTGGAGGAGCGGGTGGACGTCACCGTCCCCGTGCTGCGTCGCCGTCCCGGGGCGCGCCACCCCATCGAGCTCGTCGCGCAGCGGCTCGTCGACTCGTTCGTCGGGATGGGCTGGGAGGTGGCCGAGGGGCCCGAGCTCGAGGCCGAGTGGCTCAACTTCGACGCCCTCAACCTCGGCCCCGACCACCCCGCCCGCCAGATGCAGGACACCTTCTTCCTCGACCCCGTCGACTCGGGCCTCGTGCTGCGCACCCATACCTCGCCGGTGCAGATCCGCACGATGCTGGAGAAGGAGCCGCCGATCTACATCGTCGCGCCCGGCAAGGTGTTCCGCACCGACGACCTCGACGCGACACACACCCCGGTCTTCCACCAGATCGAGTGCCTCGCCGTCGACAAGGGCCTGACCATGGCCCACCTGCGCGGGGCGATCGACGCCTTCGTCCAGATCATGTTCGGCGAGGGCACCCGCACCCGCGTCCGCGCCTCGTACTTCCCCTTCACCGAGCCCTCGATGGAGACGGACTTCGTCTGCTTCGCCTGTCACGGCGAGCCCGGCCCCGACGGCTGCCGCACGTGCGGCGGCTCGGGCTGGATCGAGCTGGGCGGCTCGGGCATGGTCAACCGCAAGGTCCTCGCGGCGTGCGGCATCGACCCTGACGTCTACTCGGGGTTCGCCTTCGGCCTCGGCATCGAGCGCGCCCTCATGCTGCGCCACGGGGTGCAGGGCATGCACGAGATGGTCGAGGGTGACGTCCGCTTCTCCCAGCAGTTCGGCATGGAGGTCTGACCAATGCGTATGCCGCTCAGCTGGCTCGCCGAGTACACCGACGTCCCCGAGGGGGTGACCGGAGCGCAGGTCGCCGCCGCGCTCGTGTCCGTCGGGATCGAGGAGGAGGACCTCCACGGCGGTGACATCACCGGCCCGCTCGTCGTCGGCCGCGTCCTCGAGTTCGAGGAGCAGGTGCAGAAGAACGGCAAGCCGATCCGCTACTGCGTCGTCGACGTGGGACAGCACGGCCAGATGCTCACCGAGGGCAAGCACCAGGAGATCGTCTGCGGCGCGACGAACTTCGAGGTGGGCGACCTCGTGGTCGTCGTCCTGCCCGGTGGGGTGCTCCCCGGCGGGTTCGAGATCGCCGCACGCAAGACCTACGGCCGTGTCTCCAACGGGATGATCTGCGCCGAGGACGAGATCGGCCTCGGCGACGACCACGCCGGCATCATCGTCCTGCAGCAGCTGCTCGGCGAGGAGGAGGTCGCCGGCGTCAAGCCCGGCGACGACGCGATCGCGCTGCTCGGTCTCGACGAGGAGACGATCGAGGCGAACGTGACCCCCGACCGCGGCTACTGCTTCTCGGTGCGCGGCCTCGCCCGCGAGTACTGGCACGCACAGGGCAGCCCGGCGGGCGGCTACCGCGACCCCGCCCTCGTCGAGACTCCCGCCGCCAACGACACCGGTTACCGCGTCGTCCTCGACGACGAGCGGCCTCTCGACGGCAATGCCGGCTGCGACCGCTACGTGGCACGGACCATCCGTGGCATCGACCCGACCCGGCCCTCGCCGAAGTGGATGCAGCGGCGCCTTACCCAGATGGGGATGCGGCCCATCTCGCTCGCCGTCGACGTCACGAACTACGTCATGCTCGCGGTCGGCCAGCCGCTGCACGCCTTCGACGTCGACAAGCTCTCCGGCTCGATCGTCGTGCGCCGGGCCCGGCCGGGGGAGAGGCTCACGACGCTCGACGACGTGGAGCGCGTCCTCGACCCCGAGGACCTGCTCATCACCGACGGCGGCGAGCACCTTCTCGCCATCGCGGGCGTCATGGGCGGCGCCTCTTCCGAGGTCGACGACTCCACGACGAACGTCCTCATCGAGTCGGCGCACTTCGACCCGACGACCGTCGCCCGGTCCTCCCGCCGGCACAAGCTGGTCACCGAGGCGTCGAAGCGTTTCGAGCGGGTCGTCGACCCGCAGCTCGCCCCCGCGGCGGCCCAGCTCGCGGTCGACCTGCTCGTCCGCTACGGCGGCGGCACGGTCGACGAGGGCGTGACGGACGTGGACCACACGACCCGGCCCGCGCCATACCTGCTCGATGTGACGGAGCCGGCGCGCATCGTCGGCGTCGACTACTCGCGCGACCGCGTCCTCGAGATCCTCCGCGTCCTCGGGTGCATGGTCGACGAGACCGGCGAGGGCACCGACGCGACCCATGTCCTCGTGACCCCGCCCTCCTGGCGTCCCGACCTCGTCGACGGCCCGGACTACGCCGAGGAGGTCGCCCGCATCGACGGGTACAACGACATCCCCTCGGTCACCCCGACCCCCAGCGGGGGCCACGGACTGACCCACGGGCAGCAGGTGCGCCGGGTCGTCGCCGACGCCCTGGCGGGAGCCGGCTACACCGAGGTGCTCACCTATCCGTTCGTGTCCGACAGCCTCGCGGACGAGCTCATGCTGCCCGCCGACGACGACCGGCGCCGAGCCGTGCGCCTCGCGAACCCGATCTCGGAGGAGCGCCCGCTGATGCGGACGACGGTGCTGTCGAGCCTCGTCGACGCGCTCCGCCGCAACGTCGCCCGCGGCCACAAGGACGTCGCCCTCTCCGAGGTCGGTCTCGTCTTCCGGCCACACGGGCCGGTCGCCGTGGCGCCCGTCCCCGGCGTGGAGTCGAGGCCGGACGAGGCGATCCTGGCGAGGCTGTATGCCGCCGTGCCCGACCAGCCGCGCCACGCCGCCGTCGTCGCGACGGGGCTCGCCGAGCAGGCCGGCTGGTGGGGCCCCGGTCGTCCCGTCGACTGGAGCGACGCCGTCGCGGCGGTCGAGACGGTGGCCGCCGCGCTCGCCGTGCCGGTCGTCGTGGCCAACGACCGCGACCGGGCCCCGTGGCACCCGGGCCGCTGCGCTCGGATCTCGCTGGCCGACGGGACCATCGTCGGCTGGGCAGGGGAGCTGCACCCCAAGGTGCTCGCAGCCCTCGACCTGCCCGCGCGCACGGTCGCCGCTGAGTTCGACGTCGACGTCCTCACCCGGGCGAGTGCCGAGCCGGTGCAGGCCCGGCAGTTCTCGACCTTCCCGCCCGCGATGACCGACGTCGCCCTCCTCGTCGACCTCGACGTCGCGGCGGCCGAGGTCGAGGCGGCACTGCGTCGGGGTGCCGGCTCGGACCTCGAGGACGTCACGCTCTTCGACGTCTACGAGGGCGAGCAGGTGGGTGCGGGGCACAAGTCGCTCGCCTACCGGCTGACCTTCCGGGCACCGGACCGGACGCTGACGACCGAGGAGGTCAACGGCTTCCGCGACGCCGCGGTCGCCGCTGCCGCCGAGGCGTTCGGCGCCACCCAGCGCTGACTCGGCCCGGCGGCCCGGCCTCGGCTCACGTCGAGGGAGACCCGCCGACGATGCCCCACCCGCTTTCACCCTCGAACGCCGTGTTCGAGGTCGAACTCAGTGCCACATCCGGCTGCTGCCCTGAGTTCGGCTCCGAACGCCGCGTTCGGCGAGTCCAGGAGCCGTCGGCGTGCTTCGACCGCGACCGCCGCTGCAGAAGTATGCATCGGCGTGTATAGTCATGCATCGTGACCAGGGCAGCGGTAGCAGGGGCGAGCGGGTACGCCGGAGGCGAGATCCTCCGGCTCCTGCTCGCCCATCCGGAGATCAAGATCGGCGCCGTGACGGCCGGCAGCAACGCCGGTGAACCGCTCGGGGCGGTCCATCCGCACCTCGTGCCGCTCGCCGACCGGGTCCTCGAGGAGACGAGCGCAGCGGTCCTCGCCGGCCACGACGTCGTCTTCCTGGCCCTGCCGCACGGCCACTCGGCCGCCCTCGCCGCCGAGCTGCCCGCGGACGTCGTCGTCATCGACTGCGGCGCCGACTTCCGCCTCGAGTCGGGCGAGACGTGGACCCGGTTCTACGACACCGAGCACGCGGGCACCTGGCCCTACGGGCTGCCCGAGCTCCCGCTGGCAGCGGGCCGGCGCCAGCGCGACTACCTGCACGGCGCCCGCCGGGTCGCCGTGCCGGGCTGCTACCCGACCGGCATCTCGCTCGCCCTCGCGCCGGGACTCGCCGGGGGGCTCGTCGAGCCGGACGACATCGTCATCGTCGCCGCGTCGGGCACCTCCGGTGCGGGCAAGAGCCTGAAGCCGCACCTGCTCGGCAGCGAGGTGATGGGATCCATGTCGCCGTACGGCGTCGGTGGGGGCCACCGCCACTCGCCGGAGATCGAGCAGAACCTCTCGTGGGCCGCCGGCCGGCTTGTCACTGTGTCGTTCACCCCGACGCTCGCCCCGATGGCCCGTGGCATCCTCGCCACGTCGACCGCCCGCCTCGCGCCGGGCGCCGACCCGGGCGCCGTCCGAGAGGCGTGGGAGCGCGCCTATGCGGACGAGCCGTTCGTCCACGTCCTGCCCGAGGGGTCATGGCCGCGGACGGCCGACGTCGTGGGCAGCAACCTGGTCCTGCTGCAGGTGGCCGTCGACGAGCACGCCGGCCGGGTCGTCGCGGTCTCCGCGATCGACAACCTGACAAAGGGGACGGCCGGCGCCGCGGTGCAGTGCGCGAACCTCGTGCTGGGCCTCGACGAGACGAGCGGCCTGCCGATCGCGGGTGTTGCGCCGTGAGCCTCCCAGACTCCATGCGGGATGCCATCGGGGCACCGGCCGACGGCGCCGCACACGTCCGGCTGCCCAAGGGCTTCCGGGCCGCGGGCGTGACAGCCGGTCTCAAGGCCAGCGGCAGCCCCGACCTCGCGCTCGTCATCAACGACGGCCCCGACCACGCCGCTGCGGCCGTGTTCACCAGCAACCGCGTCGAAGCGGCCCCGGTCACGTGGTCGCGGCAGGTCGTGTCCGACGGCCGCGTCGACGCGGTGGTGCTGAACTCGGGCGGTGCGAACGCCTGCACCGGAGCGCAGGGCTTCCAGGACGCGCATCGCACCGCGGAGCACGTCGCCGTGGCCCTCGGTATCTCGGCCGGTGACGTCGTCGTGTGCTCGACGGGGCTCATCGGCGAGCTGCTGCCGATGGACAAGGTGCTGGCCGGGGTCGACGCCGCTGCTGCTGGTCTGAGCCCGGACGGCCACGAGGCGGCTGCCATCGCGATCAAGACGACCGACACCGTGCACAAGGTCGCGGCGCACGCAGGCGACGGCTGGAGCATCTCCGGCATGGCGAAGGGCGCCGGCATGCTGGCGCCGTCTCTCGCGACCATGCTCGTCGTGCTCACGACCGACGCCGTGGCCGACCCGGGTGATCTGGACGTGGCGCTCCGTCGTGCCACCGCGGCGACGTTCGACCGCATCGACTCCGACGGCTGCATGTCGACGAACGACACCGTCGTCGTCCTCTCGTCGGGTGCCTCGGGCGTCCGCGTCGGCCGCGACGAGCTGACGGGCGCCCTCACGGACGTGAGTGCCAGCCTCGCGCGACAGCTGATCGGCGACGCCGAGGGCGCCGCGCACGACATCGCCATCGAGGTCCGATCGGCCGCGACCGTCGAGGACGCCCTCGAGGTCGCGCGCGCCGTGGCCCGCAACAACCTCTTCAAGTGCGCGATCTTCGGCAACGACCCCAACTGGGGCCGGGTGCTCGCCGCGGTCGGCACGACGGGCGCGACCTTCGACCCGACCGCCCTCGACGTGACGATCAACGGCGTGCAGGTGTGCCGGGCGGGTGGCGTCGGCGACGACCGGTCGCTCGTCGACCTGCACGGCCGCGAGGTCCACGTCCTCGTCGAGCTGCACGCCGGGGACCAGGAGGCGACTGTCTGGACGAACGACCTCACCCACGACTACGTCCACGAGAACTCGGCCTACAGCACATGACAGACACAGCGATGCCCAACCGCGCCTCCAACCTCCGTGGCCTCATCGACGCCGCGGCGATCCGGGTCGCGGCGGGCAAGGCGGCGACGCTCGTCGAGGCACTGCCCTGGCTCGAGCGGTTCCGCAACGCGCTCGTCGTCGTCAAGTACGGCGGCAACGCCATGATCGACGACAGCCTCAAGGCGGCCTTTGCCAAGGACATCGCGTTCCTGCGCTACGCCGGTCTGCGGCCCGTGGTCGTCCACGGCGGTGGACCCCAGATCAAGGCGATGCTCGCCCGGCTCGGCCTCGAGAGCGAGTTCAAGGGCGGCCTGCGGGTGACCACCCCAGAGGTGATGGACGTCGTCCGGATGGTCCTGACGGGCCAGGTCGGCCGCGAGCTCGTCGGCCTGCTCAACCAGCACGGGCCGATCGCGGTCGGCCTCTCTGGCGAGGACGCCGGCCTCTTCGGGGCCCGGCGCCGTGGAACGGTCGTCGACGGCGAGCTCGTCGACCTCGGCCTCGTCGGCGACGTCGAGAGCGTCAACCCGTCCGCGGTCCTCGACATCCTCGCGGCCGGGCGGGTCCCCGTCGTCTCCACCGTCGCCCCAGACCTCGACGTGGAGGGCCAGGTCCTCAACGTCAACGCCGACACGGCCGCGGCGGCCCTGGCCGTCGCCCTGCGTGCGGAGAAGCTCGTCGTCCTCACGGACGTCGAGGGCATCTACGCAGACTGGCCCGACCGGGGCTCGCTCCTGTCGACCATCGCGGTCAGCCCGGCCAAGGAGCTGCTGGCTCGAGTGGACCAGGGCATGGTCCCCAAGCTCGAGGCGTGCATCCGGGCGGTCGAGGGGGGCGTGCCGCAGACGCACGTCGTCGACGGCCGCACCCCCCACTCGATCCTGCTGGAGATCTTCACCGACGAGGGGATCGGCACCATGGTGCTGCCCGATGTGCCCGACGACGGGCAAGACAGCGCCTACGCCGGGCAACACCCGGTTGACGCCGCGAAGGAGGAGCGATGAGCACCGCGACAGAGGGGACGAGCAAGGGGTCGGCACTGCTCGGCCGGTACGCCAGCACCATGGTGCCCGTCTTCGGCACCCCTCAGATCGTGCTGGCGAGCGGGCACGGCTGCTGGGTCACCGACGTGGACGGCAACCGCTACCTCGACCTGCTCTCCGGCATCGCCGTCAACGCGCTCGGCCATGGCCACCCCGCGCTCGTCCAGGCCGTCAGCAAGCAGGCCGAGGCGGCCATCCACATCTCGAACTTCTTCACCTCCGAGCCCGCCGTCCAGCTGGCGGAGCGGCTCCTGGCCCTCGCCGCGGCGCCGGCCGGGTCAGGAGTCTTCTTCGCCAACTCCGGCGCCGAGGCCACCGAGGCGGCCATCAAGCTCTCGCGGCGCACCGGGCGCAGCCGCATCATCGCGATGGAGGGCTCGTTCCACGGGCGCACGACCGGCGCCCTGGCCCTGACCTACAAGGCCGCCTACCGTGAGCCGTTCGAGCCGCTCATCCCCGACGTCCACTTCGTGCCACCCGGCGACGCCGACGCCCTGCGCACCGCCGTCGACGACGAGACGGCTGCCGTCTTCATCGAGCCGATCCAGGGCGAGGCGGGAGTCAGGGAGGTGGGCGCCGACTACCTGCGCCTGGCGCGCGACCTCACCCGACGGCACGGCGCGCTCCTCGTCCTCGACGAGATCCAGACTGGCATCGGCCGCACCGGAGACTGGTTCGCCCACGCCGCCGCGGCCATCCAGCCCGACGCGATGACCCTGGCCAAGGGGCTCGGCGGCGGCGTTCCGATCGGAGCGCTCGTCACCTACGCCCACGACGTCACCGGCCTGCTCACCGCCGGGCAGCACGGCACGACCTTCGGGGGCAACCCGCTGGCCTGCGCGGCGGCCCTCGCGGTCCTCGACACCATCGAGCGGGACCACCTGCTCGACAACGTCGCCCGCGTGGGCGCCCTGCTCGACGACCTCGCGCTCGACGGCGTCTCGGCCACCCGTGGGCGGGGGCTGCTCCGCGCGATCGAGCTGAGCGGCATACCAGCACCTCTCGTGATGGAGGCGGCGCGGGAGGCCGGCTTCATCGTCAACGCGGTCACGCCGACCGCCCTGCGCCTGGCCCCGCCCCTCATCATCAGCGCGGACGAGCTGGGAGGCTTCCTCACCGCGCTGCCCGGCATCCTCGAGACGGCTCGGAGCCGGCTGTGAGCCGCACGCAGCGGCAGCGCCGCATCGCGGAGCTGCTCGACGCGCACGAGGTACGCAGCCAGGCGGAGCTGTCCGACCTGCTCGCGGCCGAGGGGACCGAGGTGACGCAGGCGACGCTCTCCCGCGACCTCGTCGAGATCGGCGCGGTCAAGGTGCGCCGTGGCCGCTCGCTGGTCTACGCGGTGCCGGGGGAGGGCGGCGACGTCACGGCGTCCGGGCGGCTCGACGCGTCGAATGTCCGGCTGCGTCGCGTCTGCGACGAGCTGCTCGTCTCGGTCGCCTGCGCGCGCAACCTCGTCGTCCTGAAGACCCCACCCGGCGCCGCGAACTACCTCGCCTCGACGATCGACCTCACCCGTGACCCGCAGGTCATCGGGACGATCGCCGGGGACGACACCATCCTGCTCGTCGCCGCGGACGATGCCGCCGGCGAGAGCGTGGCCGTGCAGCTGCAGTCCCTGCTCGGGGCGCGGGACTGAGACCGAGGAGAATGCGACCATGACTGAGCAGACCGAGCGACTGAGCCTCTGGGGCGGACGGTTCGCCGGCGGACCCGACCGCGCCCTCGCGGCGCTGTCGAAGAGCACGCAGTTCGACTGGCGGCTCGCCCCCCAGGACATCGCCGGCTCGCGCGCGCACGCCAAGGTGCTGTATGCCGCTCACCTCCTCTCCGAGGAGGAGCTGAGCGGGATGCTGGCGGGCCTCGACCGGCTCGAGGCCGATGTCCGCTCGGGCGCCTTCGGGCCGGACGAGGACGACGAGGACGTCCACACGGCCCTCGAGCGCGGGCTCATCGAGCGCGTCGGGCCGGACCTCGGAGGTCGGCTGCGGGCCGGCCGGTCCCGCAACGACCAGGTGGCCACGCTCTTCCGGATGTACCTGCGCGAGCACGCGCGCGTCGTGGCGGAACTCGTGCTCGACGTCGTGGACGCCCTGGTGCAGCAGGCCGACCGCCACTTCGGCGTCGCGATGCCCGGCCGCACTCACCTGCAGCACGCGCAGCCGGTGCTGCTCTCGCACCACCTGCTCGCGCACGCCTGGTCGCTGCTCCGTGACGTCGACCGGCTGAAGGACTGGGACCGCCGCGCGGACGCGTCGCCCTACGGCTCGGGAGCGTTGGCCGGGTCGTCGCTCGGGCTCGACCCGGAGGCGGTCGCCGCGGACCTCGGTTTCTCCCGCGCAGTGCAGAACTCCATCGACGGCACGGCGTCGCGCGACTTCGTCGCGGAGTTCGCCTTCGTCTGTGCGATGACCGCCGTGGACATCTCCCGCTTCGCGGAGGAGGTCGTCCTCTGGGCCACGAAGGAGTTCTCGTTCGTCACGCTCGACGACGCCTACTCGACGGGGTCGAGCATCATGCCGCAGAAGAAGAACCCCGACGTCGCCGAGCTCGCGCGCGGCAAGGCGGGGCGGCTGGTCGGCGACCTGGCCGGGCTGCTCACCACGCTCAAGGCACTTCCGCTGGCATACAACCGCGACCTGCAGGAGGACAAGGAGCCCGTGTTCGACGCGGTCGACACGCTCGAGGTGCTCCTGCCGGCGTTCTCCGGAATGGTGGCGACGCTGACGTTCAACACCGAGCGGCTCGAGTCGCTCGCGCCGCAAGGTTTCGCCCTCGCCACCGACATCGCCGAGTGGCTCGTCCGCCGGCACGTCCCGTTCCGCGTCGCCCATGAGGTCGCGGGTGCCTGCGTGCGGCTCTGCGAGGAGCGCGGCATCGAGCTGACCGACCTGACCGACGACGACTTCGCAACGGTGAGCGAGCACCTCGACCCGGACGTGCGATCGGTGCTCACCGTCGAGGGTTCGCTCGCGTCACGGGACGCGGTCGGTGGCACGGCACCGGTCCGCGTCAAGGAGCAGCTCGGCGCCGTCCGCGAGCAGCTGGCGGCGGCCCGGTCCTGGGCCGCCGGAGACGCGTGACGGTGCGGCTCGACGGCGAGCGACTGCCACGCGACTTCTTCGCCCGTCCGGTGCTCGAGGTCGCGCCGGACCTCCTGGGATGCCATGTCACCCATGCCGGCGTGACCGTCCGGCTGACCGAGGTCGAGGCCTATGCCGGCATGGTGGACCCCGGCTCGCACGCCTACCGCGGGCCGACGCCGCGGACGCGGGTCATGTTCGGGCCGGCCGGCTTCCTCTACGTCTACTTCACCTATGGGAACCACTGGTGCGCCAACCTCGTGTGCGGGCACGAAGGGTCCGCCGAGGCGGTACTGCTGCGGGGAGCCGAGGTGGTGGACGGGTTCGACGTGGTCCGCGAACGGCGGGGCGGTGCCCGAGAGCGGGACTGGTGCCGCGGTCCGGGTCGTCTCGGCCAGGCGCTCGCGCTCGGGGGCGACGAGACGGGGCGCGACTTCTGCCGACCACCGATCGGTGACCCGGTCGACCTCGTTGTCTCGTCCCCGGGGTGCGGCGTGGACCGCTCCGCGGTGCGCACGGGTCCGCGGGTCGGGGTGAGCGGGCCGGGTGGCGATGCGGAGAGCTTCCCCTGGCGGTTCTGGCTCGACGGCGAGCCGACCGTCTCGGCGTACCGCCCGGGCGTCGTCCGCAAGCGTGCCCGCTCGCGCTGAGGACCGTCGCATGGAACGCATTGGTGACGGCACCGACGGGTAGGGCAGGCTGTCCCTGCGGGAGCGACCCGCCCGAGAGAGAGGAACGGACACCGTGACGGACATCTTCGACGAGCTGCAGTGGCGCGGCCTGGTGGCGCAGACCACCGACGAGGCGGCGCTGCGCGAGGCACTCGCGAAGGGCCCGATCACCGTCTATTGCGGCTTCGACCCGAGTGCCCCGTCCCTCCACTTCGGCAACTTCGTCCAGCTGTCCGTCCTCAGGCGGATGCAGGCGGCCGGGCACCACGTGATCTGCCTCGTCGGAGGCTCGACGGGCCTCATCGGTGACCCCAAGCCCGACGCGGAACGGGTGCTGCAGGACAAGGACACGATCGCGCGGTCGGTGGAGCGGATCCAACGGCTCGTGGGCCCCCTGCTCGACTTCGAGGGCGACAACGCGGCGGAGCTCGTCAACAACCTCGACTGGACGGCGCCGCTCAGCGCGCTCGACTTCCTGCGCGACATCGGCCAGCACTTCAGGGTCAACCAGATGATCCGCAAGGAGGCCGTCGCCCGGCGCCTCGAGAGCGAGCAGGGCATCTCCTACACGGAGTTCAGCTACCAGATGTTGCAGGCGCTCGACTACCTCGAGCTCTACCGCACCCGGGACTGCGTCCTGCAGATCGGCGGGAGCGACCAGTGGGGCAACATCACCGCAGGAGTCGACCTCGTCCACCGGGTGGAGGGGGCGACCGTGCACGCCCTCGCGACGCCGCTGCTGGTCGACTCGGAGGGGCGCAAGTTCGGCAAGTCCGAGGGCAACGCGGTCTGGCTGTCGGCGGACATGACGAGTCCCTACGCGTTCTACCAGTACTTCCTCAACGTCGAGGACGCGTCGGTCGTCACGATGCTGAAGGCACTGACGAACCGCACCCGCGACGAGATCGCCGAGCTCGAGAAGCAGGTGGCCGACGAGCCGTTCCGGCGCACCGCGCAGCGCACCCTGGCGGCCGACGTCACGACCCTCGTGCACGGCCCGGAGGCGACGCGGGCCGTGCAGGCGGCGAGCGAGGCGCTCTTCGGCAAGGGGGAGCTCGCCGAGCTCGATGAGCACACCCTGCGGGACGCCACCGCCGAGCTCGCCGGCGCCGAGGTCCCGCCCGGCGCCTCGGTCGTCGAGGCGCTCGTCGCCACGGGCCTGGTCGAGTCACGCAACGCCGCCCGTCGGGTCATCGCGGAGGGGGGCGTCTCGGTCAACAACGCGAAGCTGACGGACGCCGAGGCGGTGCTCGACGAGGGGGACTTCCTGCATGGCGCCGTGGCCGTGCTCAAGCGCGGGCGCAAGCACCTCGCGGCGGCTCGTCGCGCCTGACCGCATACGGGCCGGACTCCCCTGCACGAGAGGGGAGTTCGGCCCGTTTCGCGCGTCTGGCGGCCCCGATTTGGCAATCGGCAAGACAGCCCGCTAATGTTCTCTACGTCAGCCCGACAGGGAGGAACGGACGCCAAGGCGGAGCGAGTGATCGCGACGCGAAGTAGGCCGGTCCCGGGGCAGACACCCAGCGCGGAGCACAGGGGAACATCCCGGCTCCACAAGGGGTTCCGCTGAACCAAGCGGGTCCAGCTCGGTCGCTCTGAGAGCGGGTCACGAGTTTGACTCCCAAGCTTGAGGCGGGTAAGTTTGAAGGGTTGCCCCGGAGGCCGGAATGTGGTTCTGGTTGATGGTGTGTGTCCGATTCTTGAGAACTCAACAGCGTGTCAAAAATCGATGCCTATTTACCTCGTCGCGAGGTGCTTTCGGCTCTGCTTGTGTGGTGGGGTTGGGGTGTCTCGTGGTGATGATTTCTTTGGTTGAAGATGACAGCTTTTATGCTAGTTGTTTACTTCTGCCAGTGATTTGGCCCTTCGTGGGTTTTGTAACTTCAACGGAGAGTTTGATCCTGGCTCAGGACGAACGCTGGCG